>CACXXD010000047.1 GCA_902771445.1 uncultured Prevotellaceae bacterium | reverse complement strand
CCCTTCCAATACTCGCATATTTACGAGCGACTTTCAGTTTGGTGAATTCCATGCGATTCTCAGAGGGGTGTTTGTCAAGAAAATTCATAATTTTTGCTTGTTCAATTTTAGCGTGGTAAAGGTGAAATGGTTCGTACCTTTGCTGCTGTTCGAGGTAGTGGCAGGCCCTGTGAGAAAAGACTATCTGTAAGGCTGTATTTCTTTACTTTTTGTCCAAAACGAAAAATACATTTACTCTCGACTATTCGGGTGTTGCTAAATGGCATATTATAGTTTTTTATTACTAAATATAGTGCTTTAGTTTATCAGATGCTTGCTCTTGATGGCCCACAGAGTCTATTTTGAGCCTATTTTGTTTGATGGATGCAAGCAAAAATTCTTGGTTTTATTTGCTGCCGTCAAACAAATTAATTATCTTTGCCTTCGTTTTCATGCACTATAATACAAAAGCTGCATCATGACAATAGCAAAGGAGGCATGCAACAATATGGCGCAAATTTGTCACGCAAAAAAATAACAAACTAAAAGTAATGGACAACAAACAGAACAAGTACATCTCAGTGAGCTATCAGCTCTACTCGATTGACGAAAACGGTAACAAACATCTGGAAGAACAAACCCAACAGGGCAATCCGTTTATTTTCATCAGCGGATTTGGTGTTTCTCTCGATAAATTTGAACAGGAGATCGTGGGCCTGACCCCAGGCGATAAATTCGATTTCACCCTACAACCCGCCGAGGCCTTTGGCGAATACGACGAGGAAGGCATTCACAAACTGAAGAGAGAGGTGTTCTCTATCAACGACCACTTTGACCACGAAAACATCTATCCGGGTGCCGTCATCACGCTGATGGACGCAGACGAGAAACGCTTCATGGCCCGTGTCACCAAAGTTGAAGAGGATGGTGTTACCGTAGATACGAATCACCCACTGGCAGGCAGCACCCTGCAGTTCGTAGGCATCGTGCTGGAGAACCGCGAAGCCACCAACGAAGAGATTCAGCACATGCTGAACCATCTGAGCGGTGAGGGCTGCGGCTGTGGTTGCGACGACTGCGGCGACGGCTGTGGGCATCACGACCATGAGGGCGGCTGCGGCTGCGGACATTGCCATCACTAACAAAAACAGAACTAAACTATGCGTAACACTTTCGGAAACGTTTTCACGCTTACCACCTTTGGCGAGAGCCACGGCACGGCTGTAGGCGGCGTGGTTGACGGCATGCCTGCCGGGATTGAGGTCGACCTTGACTTCATTCAGCAGGAGCTGAACCGTCGCCGTCCCGGACAGAGCCGAATCACCACGGCCCGAAAGGAAGCCGACCAAGTGGAGTTGCTGAGCGGTGTGTTTGAAGGGCGCACCACAGGCGCACCTATCGGCTTCGTGGTTCACAACCAGAACCAGCACTCACAGGACTACGAAGACCTGCGCACACTGTTCAGACCGTCGCACGCCGACTACACCTATTATAATAAATATGGTGTGCGCGACCATCGCGGCGGAGGCCGCACGTCGGCTCGCATCACCATCAGCCGATGCGTAGGCGGAGCACTGGCCAAGCTGGTGCTGAGGCAACTGAACATCAGCATTAGGGCCTACACATCGCAGGTGGGGCCGATCGAGCTGGAACGCGACTACCGAAAGTACGACATAGACCTGGCTGAGCAGAATGCCGTGCGCTGTCCTGATGCAGAGAAGGCGCTGCAGATGGAGGAACTCATAGCACAAGTGAAAGCCGAAGGCGACACCATCGGCGGTGTGATCACTTGTGTCGTAAAAGGCTGTCCGACAGGTTTGGGCGAGCCGGAGTTCGACAAGCTGCACGCACAACTTGCGGCAGCCATGCTCAGCATCAATGCCTGCAAGGGATTTGAGTATGGAGAGGGGTTCGCCGGAACCGTCTTTCGAGGTTCAGAGCAAAACGACGTGTTCGTCGGTTCGACTGACAGCAGCCAACTACAGACCAAGACCAACCACAGCGGAGGCATTCAGGGCGGATTGTCGAACGGACAGGACATCTACTTCCGTGTGGCCTTCAAGCCCGTAGCCACCTTGCTGCGCGAACAGCATACCGTAGACATTGACGGTCATCCGACCACATTTGCGGCTCATGGGCGTCACGATCCGTGCGTACTTCCCAGAGCTGTCCCTGTTGTTGAAGCGATGGCTGCAATGGTTCTACTTGATGACATTTTACTAAACAGAACAATAAAACTATGAAGGAAGAATATTTTTTGTAAAAAAAAACAATAAATATTTTGTTTATTCAAAAAATATACGTACCTTTGCAATCGCTCTAAGGGGTTTGGGATAAATCCTGATAAGCTTTAGTTAAGTCTAGTTTAGTTTTTGTGTTGGTTGGGGGCTACGATTGTAGCCCCCCAATTTTTTTATGCTCTCCATGAATTTTATAGTGCTCATGCAGGAAACAAAACCACGAGTAAAAAAAGGTTAAGGACATACGCAAAAATAGAAGAATCAAAGAAAAACGTCTACTAAGAGGTGAAAAATAGCGAAGTTTTTTCTTTTCTACCGATAAAAATACTATTTTTGCATTGTTGAATAGACAGAAATAATCGATGAACATGAAGAAAATTACGATTTTTACCTTTGCAGCAATGCTGATGGTTCAGGGGGCTTGGGCGCAGAAAGCCTGGACGCTCGACGAGTGCATCAGCTATGCCCTGGAGCATAACATAAGTCTGCAAAAAGCCCATCTAACTGCTGCATCGGCAGGAGAAGACGTGAAGGGAGCACATTCGGCCCTCTTCCCGTCGTTGTCGGCATCGACCAACCACAGTGTGGGCTACCGTCCCTGGCAGGACAACAAGACGGCAACCGTGACCAACGGACAGGTGAACACGAAAGTGGAGAAGAACTACTATAACGGCTCGTATGGCATCAACGCACAGTGGACGGTATGGAACGGCAACAAGCTTGTGAACACACTGAGACAAAACAAGCTGACGGCAAAACAAGCTGAGCTGAACGAAGAGACCACGGCCAACTCGATTCAGGAGAAGATAGCAGAACTGTATATCAAAATACTGTATCTCTCTGAAGCTATCAACGTGAACGAACAGACACTTGAGACCAGCAAGAAGAACGAACAGCGCGGAATGGCCATGCTGGAAGTGGGAAAAATGTCGAAGGCCGACGTGGCCCAGCTGTCTGCCCAACGCGCAACCGACGAATACAACCTTGTGAAAGCCCGCACGGACATTGCTACCAACAAACTGCAACTGAAACAGCTGCTGGAGCTGGACGGCAACACTGCGTTTGACGTGTTCATTCCCACAACGACAGATGACCATGCACTGGATGAGATTCCCAGTGTGCAGAGTGTCTACGAGCAGGCACTGATGTCAAGACCAGAGATAGCCAGCAAGGAAATGGACATCGAGAACAAGGGCATCGGCATAAAAGTGGCAAAGGCCGGATACATGCCCACCATATCGATGACCGGCGGTGTGGGGACAAGCACCAACTCACTGTCAAACACGGCATGGGGCAATCAGTTCAAGACCAACTTTGATGCTTCAGCAGGAGTTTCGGTTGCCATCCCCATCTACGACAAACGGCAGGCGAAAACGGCTGTCAACAAAGCACGCATTGCCCGTCAGCAGGCGCAGCTGGATTTGCAAGCACAACAGAAAGAGCTCTACAAGAGCATTGAGACATACTGGCTGAATGCAGAGACGAACCAGCAGAAGTTCCGCTCGGCCATCACTGCCGTGCAGAGCGAACAGCAGAGCTTCGACCTCCTGCAAGAGCAATTCAACCTGGGCCTAAAGAACATCGTGGAACTGATGACGGGCAAGGACAAGTTGCTGAAAGCACAGCAAAACAAGCTGGAAAGCAAATATCAAACGATTCTGGCTCAGCAGATGCTGAAGTTCTACAGCGGAAGCAGACCTTTAAATTAGAAACAAAAAAAGAAGCATAAATATGAGAGCACTAAGCATGACAGGGCTCGCAGCCCTTATCCTTGCCGCCGTCATGACGGGCTGCAAAGAAGAAGCTAAAACAGAATTCACCACGGCCAAAGCTGAGAATGGCAACATTCAGACCACCATCACCGCCACTGGCACTATTGAGCCCGTGACAAGCGTGACCGTGGGTACACAGGTGAGCGGCATCGTGAGCAAGCTGTATGTCGACTACAACTCAGTGGTAAAGAAGGGACAGGTCATTGCCGAACTGGACAAGACCAACCTGACGAGCGAACTGAACACCGCCAAGGCCAACCAAGCGAGCGCACAAAGCACGCTGAACTACCAGGAGGCCAACTACAACCGCTTTAAAACACTCTATGAAAAGGGTCTGGTGAGCGCCGACAGCTTTGAAAGTACACGGCTGTCATATCTGAAGGCCAAAGACCAGCTGATAACCGCCACGCAGAGTGTGATGAAAGCGCAGACCAACCTGGGCTATGCCACCATAACAAGTCCAATCGACGGTGTGGTGCTGTCGAAATCGGTGGAAGAGGGACAGACCGTTGCCGCTTCGTTCAACACACCAGAGCTGTTCAAAATAGCACAAGACCTGACCAACATGCGCGTGATAGCCGACATTGACGAAGCCGACATAGGCGGTGTGAAAGAAGGGCAGCGCGTGAGATTCACGGTCGATGCCTTTCCGGAAGATGCCTTTGAAGGACAGGTGACGCAAGTGCGCCAGCAAGCCAC
Organism: uncultured Prevotellaceae bacterium; assembly: GCA_902771445.1. Lineage (GTDB taxonomy): Bacteria > Bacteroidota > Bacteroidia > Bacteroidales > Bacteroidaceae > Prevotella. The sequence continues at coordinate 18,715 of CACXXD010000047.1, read as the reverse complement.
CACCGAGAGCAACGTGGTGACCTACGAGGTGGTGATCTCTGCTCCGAACAACGACCTGAAACTGATGCCGGGACTGACCGCAAACGTGACCATCTATACTTTAGAAAAGAACGGGGTGCTGGTTGTTCCTTCGAAAGCACTGCGCTTCATGCCCAACGAAGCACTGCTCACCGACAAGCAGAAGATTGAGGACGTGGAAGCAAAGCACAAGGTGTGGACGAGAGAGGGCGAAACATTTAAAGCCCACAAAGTGGAAATCGGAACGACCAACGGCATGCTGACTGAAATCGTGAGCGGCATAGGCGAAGGCACCGAAGTGCTGACAGACTTCAGCCTCAGCGGCGGCGAGGAAGAACAAGACGAGAAAGCCAGCAACCCCTTCATGCCAAAGCCCAAAAACAACAAGAACAACCAAAACAAGAAGTAAGTATGGCAGAGGGAAAAGTTGTCATCGAGCTACAGAACGTGAAGCGCTACTTCCAGGTGGGCAGCGAAACAGTGAAGGCGCTGCGCGGCGTGTCTTTCAAGATCTACGAAGGCGAGTTCGTCACCATTCAAGGCACATCGGGTTCGGGCAAGTCTACGCTGCTGAACCAACTGGGCTGTCTGGACACCCCGACAAGTGGCGAATACTTTCTGGACGGGGTATCGGTGCGCACCATGTCGAAGACGCAACGCGCTCACCTGCGAAATCAGAAGATTGGCTTTGTCTTCCAGAACTACAATCTGCTGGCCAAGACAACAGCCGTTGAGAACGTGGAGCTGCCGCTGATGTATAACAACAAATACAATGCACAGCAACGACGGGAGGCAGCCATCAAGGCACTGCAAGCGGTAGGACTGGGCGACCGACTGGACCATAAGTCGAACCAGATGTCGGGCGGACAGATGCAGCGCGTGGCCATTGCACGTGCCTTGGTCAACGACCCTGCCGTGCTGCTGGCCGACGAGGCAACGGGTAACCTGGACACGCGCACGTCATTCGAGATGCTGGTGCTCTTTCAGGAGTTGCACCGCCAAGGCCACACCATCATCTTCGTAACCCACAACCCGGAAATTGCCGAATACTCAAGTCGCAACATCAATCTGCGAGACGGAAAGATACGCGAAGATACCATCAATACAAACATCAAGTCGGCAGCCGAGGCCCTGGCCGCACTGCCGAAACCTGTTGACGACTAAGTTTTTCAGAAAAAAACGACATGAACATACTCAACCTTTTCAAAGTTAGCCTCAGGGCTGTTGCCAACAACAAGATGCGCTCGTTTCTGAGCATGCTGGGCATCATCATCGGTGTGGCAGCCGTCATCATCATGATGGCCATCGGACAAGGCTCAAAGGAAAGCATACGACAAGAACTGTCGACGATGGGCACCAACCTGCTGACCATCAGGCCCGGTGCCGACATGAGAGGCGGCGTGAGACAAGACCCTTCGGCCATGCAAACGCTGAAGATGGCCGACTATCAGCGTATCATGACTGAGAAGAAATTTGTGACGAAAGTCTCGCCCGAAGTGACTGCCAGCGGACAGGTCATCTACGGCAACAACAACACCAACACCACCATCTACGGCGAAAGTCCAGAATATCTTGACATCAAACTGTGGACAATCGAGGAAGGCGACTGCTTTACGGAGGAAGACATCAAGAAGGCATCGAAAGTGGTGGTCGTGGGCGCAACCATCGTGAAAGAACTGTTCGGCGAAGGCATAGACCCCATTGGCAAGACCATTCGCTTCAAGAGCATTCCCATGCGCATCATCGGTGTGCTGAAGTCGAAAGGCTACAACAACTGGGGCATGGACCAAGACAATGTAATGATTGCCCCCTACACCACCGTCATGAAGCGCGTAGCAGCACAGACGTGGTTCTCGAGCATCGTGTGTTCGGCTGTAACCGAAGAGCTGTCGGATGCTGCCATCGAAGAGCTGACACAGATTCTGCGCAACAATCACAAACTGAAAGAAGAAGCTGCCGACGACTTCACCATCCGTTCGCAGGCAGAAATGATGGAAACAATGTCGAGCACAATGGACACAGTGACCATCATCCTAGTGGTTGCTGCCGCCTTCTCGCTGTTGGTTGCCGGCATAGGCATCATGAACATCATGCTGGTGAGTGTGACGGAGCGCACAAAGGAGATCGGCCTGCGCATGGCCGTAGGCGCCACGGGGCCTGTCATCTCGCTACAGTTCCTCATCGAGTCGGTGCTCATATCGGTCACGGGAGGCTTGCTGGGCATTTTGGTTGGCTGCGGTGCCAGCGAGTTTATAGTACCAATGGTAGGCATGCCCTCAAGTGTTCCTGCATGGTCCATCTACGTTTCGTTCCTCGTCTGCGTCTGCATCGGCGTATTGTTCGGTTACATTCCTGCACAAAAAGCTGCCAACATGGATCCTATCGAAGCTATCAGGCATGAATAGGCATATCTCGATAATCTTACAAGTGGCCGTGTGGGCAGTCATCCTGCTCACGCAGTTCTCACTTGTGAGCCACGACGACAACAACACATGGAAAGAGTTTGCCATGCTGAGCGTGTCGACGCTCGCCCTGATGCTTGTGTTCTACATCAACTACCTATGGCTGGCACCAAGACTGGTCTTGAACAGAGAGAAAGGATTACATCTGATAACCAACACTGTGCTCTGCATCGGCTTGGGCATAGCTGTACATTTCTGGATGGGCCATGTACACGATATGTCCGACAGAATGTCCAGATCTGCCCCACCCCAGTTGCATCACTGGTTCTTCATCATGCGCGACATCTTCAACCTCTATGTCACCGCTGCCACAGCCACGGCTCTGCAAATGCTGATGAGGTGGCAAAAGACTGAAGAGGCACGTCTGGAAGCCGAGATGGCCCGAAGCGAAGCCGAACTGCGCAATCTGAGGAACCAGATCAGTCCACATTTCTTGCTGAACACGCTGAACAACATCTATGCACTCACGGCCTTCGACCAAGCGAAAGCCCAGGATGCTATTCAGAAACTCTCGAAAATGCTGCGCCACATGCTCTATGAAAATCAGGAGGAGATGGTGAAGTGGGAGGATGAGATGCAGTTTCTGGAGTGCTACGTAAGTCTGATGAGAATCAGACTCCCACAGAATGTTGAGGTAAAATTCAATACGCAGAAAGATGCTACAAAAAAAATTGAGATTCCACCGCTATTATTCATCTCGCTCATTGAGAACGCATTCAAACATGGAATCAGCCCCATCGAAAAGAGTTTCATACATATCAACCTAAAAGCAAGCAACAACAAAATTGTATGTGACATAGAGAATTCTAACTATTCCAAAAACATTAACGACCGCAGCGGGCATGGTATCGGTCTGACTCAAGTTCAAAGAAGACTTGACCTGTCCTATTCTACTCACTACACATGGAAGAAAGGAGTCTGTACAGACGGTAAGACATATCTTTCGACCATAACTATCGAAACATAACCTTCACAATTTAAGCTTCAACCACCATTATGAAAGTTACAACCACCATCATCGACGACGAACCTTTAGCCGCTCAACTACTTGAAAGCTACGTAAGAAAGACTCCGTATCTGGAACTGACGGGTGTGTACAACAGTGCTGTCCAGGCAATGAAGTTTCTGAGAGAAAAGCCTGTGCAATTGTTATTGCTCGACATCCAAATGCCAGAGCTGTCGGGCATTGAGTTTGCCAGGATTGTGCCAAAGGATACAAAAATCATCTTTACTACTGCCTTTTCGCAATATGCCATCGAAGGGTTCAAGGTATCGGCCATCGACTACCTGATGAAGCCCATTGCCTATAATGATTTCATTAAGGCAACCGACAAGGTAATGAAATGGTATGAGAGCCAGATGAAACAGGAGAGCTACCGAAACGACCGCTTCATGTTTGTAAAAAGTGACTACAAACTGATTCGCATCCTGCTGGATGACATTTTGTATATCGAAGGGCTGAAGGACTACGTGCGCTTCTATCTAAAGTCGGGCGAGAAAATCATGTCGCTGATGAGCATGAAAAAACTGGAGGAATACCTGCCTCACCCCGAGTTCCTGCGCACGCACCGCTCGTACATTGTACACATGCCGGAGGCTAAGATCATCGACCGACTACGGATTGTGTTTGGCGACCAATACATTCCGATTTCGGAGAACTACCGGGAACAGACACAGAACTACATGGATGCTCATACATTATCGTAACGTAAGCTGAGCATAACTAACAAACGGGCAAGAAGTTTCAGCGCACTTCTTGCCCGTTTTTTTATGGAAGGACAGTCTATTATTTTGACAAATCAGTGAAAGTTGCAACGCGGTTGAAGTCAATCTCATCGAAGAGTTCATCGGTTGCACCCATGCCCTTGACTTCAAGACGATCGGCACTCACGCCATAGCGCTTGACAAGCGTGTCCTTAACTGACTGAGCACGTTTCTCCGACAATTTCTGGTTCAGCTCAGGATTGCCTTCGGGTGAAGCATAGCCTTTGATGAGCAGCCGCGACTCCGGGTGGTTCTTCATATATTTGGCAATCATGGCAACACTGGCCATCTGGGCAGCATCGACCGTGCTCTTGCCAAGACCGAAGATAACCGTGGGCTGCAACACGTTGTTGTTGACGTTGACAACCTGCTTGACAACTGTCGGAACAGGCTTGACACTCTTGGCAGCCTCAAGTTCTGCACGCAACTGCTCGATAGTCTTTGAATCAGCTGTCAACTGGCGGTCCTTCGTCTCGTTAGATGCACGCAGTTCATTAACGCGGGCATTCAACACATCGATTTCGTGCTGGTCGCGCAGCTCACCTTTCACAAAGTTATAGGAACCGTAAGAATTGCCGAACTTGAAGTTCAGACCTGCCATCAACTGAAGAGCAGAATGATTTACATTGAAAGTGGTACGCTCATAGCGATCCAGAGAATAAAGGATGGCTGGCTCAATGAAAAGCTGGATAGCGCGTGATTTGCCAAGATTGAAATTCAAATCGAAACCAGCCTTTGCGGTCAAATCATTATTGGGTGCGCCCTCCGGCTGCTTGAACACGTGGTTCCAGCCTGGACCAAAGATAGCAACAATCTCAGCCACGCGAGGTTTTCCTTTATAACCACCGAACCAGTTGCTAAGGTTGACAGTGGCCAGCAAGTGCGTATCGATATTCTTGACAATAGTGGAACTCTCTCCGAACATCTTGTCGTTGAAGTAGGCAGAACCTTCGAAAGCAAAGCCAAATACTGGCGTAAAATAACGTCCCAGACGAAGACCAGCATGTGGATTTGCATTTTTCATAAGATTTGAATGCGTGGTCTTCGTGCTCACACCACCTTCAATTCCTAAATACCAATTGTCAAATGTTGACGATTCGGCAATAGCCTTCTGTGCGCTCACAGACTGTGCTGTCATTGCAGCTACAGCCATCATAAGTAAAACTTTTTTCATAAATTTGCTTAATGTTATCTAAAAACGCTGCAAAATTACGAAAAAACATTGCAAAAAACAAAGAAAGGCTGTAACTATTTAAACAATTTGCCACAAAAGACATGAAATTCGACCACATCATGGCAGTCAATCAACGAAAAAGGAGAAGCAACTTTGCCAATTGCTTCTCCTTTTTACTATCTCAACAAAACTATCGATTACTTTGCATAAGCCACCGAACGAGTTTCGCGAATCACCGTAATCTTCACCTGTCCAGGGTAAGTCATTTCGTTCTGAATCTTTGTTGCAATCTCACCGCTGAGTGCCTCCGTCTCGGCATCGTCCATCTTGTCGGCTCCAACAATGACACGCAACTCACGACCAGCCTGAATAGCGTATGTCTTCGTGACTCCAGGATAAGACATGGCTATTGCCTCCAAATCGTTCAAGCGCTTAATGTATGCCTCCACAATTTCACGGCGAGCACCGGGACGAGCACCACTGATAGCATCGCACACCTGTACGATCGGTGCCAGCAACGTCTGCATCTCCATTTCATCGTGGTGAGCACCAATTGCATTGCAAATATCAGGCTTCTCCTTATATTTCTCCGCAATCTTTGCACCATAGAGAGCATGTGGCAGTTCGCTCTCCTCGTCAGGCACCTTGCCTATATCATGAAGCAGACCAGCTCGTTTTGCCTTCTTAGGATTCAGACCAAGCTCTGAGGCCATCACCGCACAAAGATTAGCAGTTTCGCGTGCATGCTGCAACAGGTTCTGACCATAGCTGCTACGATATTTCATCTTGCCAACGATGCGCACAAGCTCTGGATGCAGTCCGTGTATGCCCAAGTCAATGGTAGTACGCTTACCTGTCTCAATGATTTCGTTCTCCAACTGTTTCTTCACCTTTGTTACAACCTCTTCAATACGGGCAGGATGGATTCGTCCATCACTGACCAACTGATGCAAAGCCAGTCGGCATACCTCACGACGCACAGGATCGAAAGCAGAAATCACAATGGCCTCAGGTGTATCATCCACGACAATCTCTACGCCACATGCAGCTTCTAATGCACGGATATTTCTACCCTCACGACCAATAATACGGCCCTTAACCTCATCATTGTCAATATGGAAAACGCTGACAGAATTTTCAACAGCCGTTTCGGTTGCCACACGCTGAATGGTCTGAATAACAATCTTCTTTGCCTGAGCATTCGCATTCAGCTTTGCCTCATCCATGATTTCGTTGATATAGCTGGCTGCCTGCGTCTTGGCCTCGTCTTTCATTGATTCTACCAGACGGTTTTTAGCTTCCTCAGCGCTAAGTCCCGAAAGCTCCTCCAGCTTTTCGCGCTCCTTCTGCTGCATCTTATCCAGTTCGTCTTGCTTCAGTGCCAAAGCCTTCTTTTCATTATCAATGCGCTGTTGCTGATTGTCAAGCTCATTCTTTCTGCGCCCCAGTTCTTCCTGACGCTGGTTAAGCGAGATTTCACGTTGCTTCAACTTATTCTCACTCTGCTGGATATGCTGGTTGCGCTGCTGCACCTCCTTTTCCAACTCGCTTTTCTTATTGAGGAATTTCTCTTTTACCTCAAGCAACTTTTTCTCTTTGATAACTTCAGCTTCCTTGTTGGCGGCAGCTACACTATCATTGTATTCTCTCTTCAGTACATAGCGGAACACAAGAAATCCGCCCACACCGCCTAATACAATGGCGGCAATGGTTATACCGATAAATAATAAGACGTTTATCTCCATAAAAATATATAATGTTAATAATATTCTTCTCTTCTACTTCAAAGCATCCTCAATTTCAGAAGTCAACTGCGAGAGAATATTATCATAGGGAACCGTATCGTTCTTTGCTCGCTCGCGCTCATAACGCAAGGCAATTTCAATGAGCGTCATCAATGCTATGGTATGATCGCTTTTGCGCCCTTTGTACACCTGCGCATAAGCACCATAACGCTCTGAAATGAGCTTTGCTGCAGCACGATAATAGACCTCGTCCTCCCTGTTATGAAGAACGGCCATGATGTCTTCATCGTAGACATGCAACCTGATATTTAGTTTCTCCTTGTTTTCTTCTGCCATCGCCTGTCTCCTTACTTTTCGTCACTGAGGATAGCAATGCATTTATTAACGTCGCGAATGAGTTTGGCCAGTCGATCCTTGGCACCTTGAAGGTCGCCATCAGAAATCTCCATCATTTTGGCCATTTTCAACGACTGGTAGTCCCGATTTTTCTGCTCAAGCTTTTCTTGTAAGGTCTTTATTTCTTTTTCATTCTTATCGACCATACTATACAGTTCCTCGTTCTCCTTTTTCAGCTCCTGAAAACGAAGAATCATCTGCCGCACACGGGTCTGGAACGTTGCTAAAGCTTTCTCGCCTTCGGTCATGACTACTGTTTTAACGTTACAAAGGTAGGCATTTTATATTGAAAATCGAAAACAGAAAATTGAAAATCCGCAGCGCTTAACGCGTTTTAACTTTTACAACACGGCAATTATTGATTATTAACCACTACGTTAACATCTTCAATCTTCATGTTTTTCTTTTCAATCGTATTTTTTGCTTATTCAAAATCAATTATCTGCACTATCTTGTGGCTGTTTTTCATTTTTGGCCAACATCACAACACGATAGACAAAGTCTGTTGCCCACTTCTGAGAGAAGCACAGACGTTTACTGTATTCGCGCACAGCCAATACGGTCTTGATGACACCAGCATCTGTAAAATCGTTCTTGTTGTAAATGTCAGCAACTGTCTTCTCCGTCATCTGATAAAGGGCTTTTTTGAAAAAACCCGGCAAGCGCAACTTAAATTTCATCAAGTTACCCGTCAGCATCATCAAATCCTGCACAAATGCCTGGAACTGCAACAGATATGGCTGAACATCTTGCATCGACTTGCAACGACGACGAATGCTCTGATCTATCTCCTTGAAGAATTGATCGTCCATATCATACATCTCCTTCAAAATTTTCTTACAGCGTGCCCGCTCCCCCACACCCAGCTTTCCTGCTTGGGTAGGAACTTTCAGGGTCGTTTTGAACACACGCAAATCTGGCAGGGCTGCCAGATTCGTAATATTGAGTTGCGCAGCCAACTCTGCCTGAAAATATACACGGATAAGTGTCATGAAATCTTCCATGCCACCCACTTTTGTTTCCGCATCATCGGTCGACTTCCGACCAAAAATTTTCGAAAAAATTCCCATAGTCATTAAAAATTTGTGCAAAGTTAGCTTTTTTTCTTCACATTCATGCAATTTTGCCAACAAAAACATTATTAACCAGTTTTTTTTAGTAACTTTGCACCCTGAAATAACGTTATTTAAAAACATGAAAGGTATTGTTTTAGCAGGTGGTAGTGGCACACGTCTCTATCCAATTACGAAAGGTATCAGCAAGCAATTGATACCCATTTTCGACAAACCCATGATTTATTATCCGATATCAGCGCTCATGTTAGCTGGTATTCGTGAAATCCTTATCATTTCCACTCCCTACGATTTGCCAGGCTTCAAACGCTTGTTAGGCGATGGCAGCGAATTGGGTGTAAGATTTGAATATGCTGAACAGCCTTCACCTGACGGCTTGGCGCAGGCATTCATCATCGGTGAGAAGTTTATTGGCAACGATTGTGCATGCTTGGTGTTGGGTGATAACATCTTCTACGGATCAGGCTTTAGCGGATTGTTGCGCCAAAGTGTTGAAAATGCAGAGAAACATAACTTAGCTACAGTCTTTGGTTACTATGTAAACGACCCAGAGCGCTATGGTGTCGCCGAATTCGATGGAGAAGGAAACTGCCTCAGCATCGAAGAAAAGCCGGAGCATCCCAAATCTAACTATGCTGTGGTTGGATTGTATTTCTATCCGAACAGCGTGGTTGACATCGCCAAGAACATTAAGCCCAGTGCCAGAGGCGAGCTGGAAATCACAACGGTCAACCAAGAATATCTGAAACGTCAGGCTCTGAAAGTACAAACGCTTCAACGCGGATTTGCATGGCTTGACACAGGCACACACGACTCTTTGGCCGAAGCAAGCACATTCATTGAAGTAATTGAAAAGAGACAAGGCCTGAAAGTTGCATGTCTGGAAGAGATTGCTTTCAAGAAAGGCTGGATTAGCCGCGAAAGACTCGCAGAGCTGGCAAAGCCGATGCTGAAGAATGGATACGGTCAATATCTGGCAGAACTCGCAAAAGAAAAAAAGTAAAATCACACATTATTTATATATAATAAAGTAATATTTTTATGGAAGACATAAAAAAAACAGAATTTGGAGAAAGCTTTGACAACATGTCACAAGCTGAAGAATCATCTACATTCGACATTAGGACGATCTTTACGCTCATCATCCTGAACTGGCAGTGGTTCCTGCTGTCCATGTTCATTTTCGTCTGTGGTGCTTTCCTATATCTTCGCTATGCAGCACCTACCTACCAGATGTCGGTAAAGATGCTGATCAAGGAAGAGCAGAACAATCGTCGTAGTGGCAACCAGATGCTGGCCAACATGCAGGATCTTGGTTTCATCACCAACTCGGCTGGTATCGACAACGAGATTGAGATTCTGAAGTCGAAAAGACTGGCACTTGAGGCCGTGAAGGACTTGAAACTCTATGTTGAATACTACACAAAAGGCCGTGTCAAGGAGCAGCTCATTTACAATTCACAGCCCCTTAATGTCGACTTGGATCCTGAGAGCCTGGAGAAACTTGAGGGAAACAAGAAAGCTAAGTCTATCCGTATCAAGGTCACGAAAGAGGATAATGCATACCATCTGATAAGCAAGGACAAGGAAGTACCCTTCGAGGCTACTTTCAAGAGTCTGCCTGCCACGGTAAAGACCTCACTCGGAAGCATCACCTTCACGATCAACCCAATGTGCATTGAGGGCATGAAGAATGGCCAGTCATTCAGTGCTCATATTTTTTCACCAAATGCTGTAGCCGCAGCCTATACAAAGGCACTGAGCGTGGAACCCACTTCGAAGCTTACCTCTATTGCCAAGCTCACCCTGAACGATGTCAATGCCGAAAGAGCATCCGACTATCTGAAGCAGCTGGCTCTCTGCTATAACCGTCAGGCCAATGCTGATAAGAACGAAATAGCATTTAAGACCGAGGCATTCATCAACAGCCGTCTGGAAAAAATCAATGCCGAGCTGGGGATGACAGAAGGCGAGCTGGAGAGCTTCAAGAAGCGCAACAATCTGACTCAGTTGCGATTGGATGCCACACAGACTTTGGCACAGTCGAGCCAATATACTGCCCAACTGTCACAGGCAAATACTCAGATGCAACTGCTGGACTATCTGCGTGAGTATGTGTCACAGCCCTCTAACAAGTATCAAATCATCCCTTCGAATGTTGGTCTCACCGACCCTATTTCATCGTCTCTGATCAATACCTACAACCAGCACGTTCAAGATCGTAACCGCTTGTTGGAAGCCGCCTCTGAGACCTCACCCCAAGTGATGACGCTGACCAACACGCTGAACCGCTTGCAGGTAAGTATCAACGATGCTCTGATGCAAGCACGTAAGGCTGCCGATATTCAGCGCCAAGGTATTCAGGAGCAATACAACCGTTATCAGGTTAAAGTGGCTAACACACCTGAGCAGGAGCGTATCCTGACTCAGATTGGTCGTCAGCAAGAGGTAAAATCAGGTCTGTACTTGATGCTGCTGCAGAAGCGTGAGGAGAACTCCATCTCACTGGCTGCTACCGCCGACAAGGGCCGACTGATTGACGATCCCATCTTCGGCGGAAAAGTAAGTCCGAAGAGTGCTATCATCATGCTTGCAGCTATCGTACTGGGCTTTGCACTTCCCCTGCTTTTCAGCTATCTGATACAGTTGCTCCGCTATAAGATTGAGGGCCATGAGGATGTTGCACGTCTGACGACCTTACCCATCGTGGCCGACGTTGCCGTTGCCAGCGAGAATGCCAAGACCGCAGCCGGTATCGTGGTTCACGAGAACAAGAACAACCAGACCGACGAGATTTTCCGCTCTATGCGTACCAATATTCAGTTCATGCTGAAAGAAGACGAGAAGGTCATCATGTTCACCTCATCATCATCGGGTGAAGGTAAGACGTTCAATGCAGCCAACCTGTCTGTCAGCTTTGCCTTGCTGGGCAAGAAGACCATCCTGCTGGGTCTTGATATTCGTAAGCCTGCATTAGGTCGCCTGTTCGAAATCGCAGACCGTCAGAAGGGTATCACAACTTTGCTTGTAAAAGATCATATCAGCAAAGAAGATCTGGCCGATCAGATTATACCTTCCGGCATCAATGCCAACCTCGATCTGCTGCTTGCCGGTCCTACACCTCCCAACCCAACAGAGCTTTTGGCACGCGAGAGCCTGAAGACTATCATCAACATGCTTCGCGAACAGTACGACTACATCATTCTCGATACCGCACCTGTAGGTCTGGTGACTGATACACTCCAGATCGGTAAGTGTGCTGACGTATCGGTATTCGTTTGCCGTGCAGACTATACGCCAAAGAGCAGCTTTGCTCTCATCAACTCACTGGCCACAGAGCAGAAACTTCCCAACATGTGTGTCGTCATCAACGGTATCGACATGTCGAAGAAGAAGTATGGCTACTACTATGGCTATGGTAAGTATGGTAAGTATGGCCGCTATAGCTACGGTTATAGCTACGGACGCGGTTACGGACGCTATGGCTATGGCAACTATGGCGCATACGGCAGCTACGGTGCGTATGGCAGCTATGCTGATAGTCACTATGGCAACAAAGAAGACGATTCAATCAAAAAGTAAAGCGTAATGGTTATTGGAGTTGATTTTGACGGAACGATTGTCGAAGACAAGTATCCAGAGATTGGCAAGGAGATTCCATTTGCTACCGAGACACTGAAGATGCTCATCAAGAATCACCACCGTCTGATTCTTTGGACGGTGCGTGAAGGCAAATACCTTGAGGATGCCGTCAACTGGTGCCGGGAGCGTGGGGTGGAATTCTATGCTGTCAACAGAGACTATCCTGAAGAAACGACTGAAAATAACGACCACTTCAGCCGTAAGTTGAAGGCAGACGTGTGGATTGACGACCGCAACCTTGGTGGACTGCCAGACTGGGGTACCATCTACCGGATGATTACGCGTCACAAAACATGGCACGACCTGATTATTGAAGAGGTTCAGAGTGCTACGCTTACTCCCTATGAAGAGATGCACCCCAAGAAGAAACCTTGGTGGAAATTCTAAAGCCAATAAAAAAATCCGCAGCTTATTCGATTAAGCTGCGGATTTTTTATTATTTAATATCAAAATACTGATCGAGCAGTTTCACGCCTTCGGTCGTGCAGAAGCCTCGGAGTGACACTAAGACGAGGTTCTGAAAAATTTGTTCCATCGAGTATTCCTTATATAGCGCATGCTCCATGATGTAAGTAGATATGGCACTGAACATACGCGACACAAGCTCTAAGTCTACACCACTGCGGAAGAAGCCTTCTTCAACACCACGCTTCAGGAAACCAATGAACCGCTCATGAGACTGCTGATAGTCCTCATGCAAAAAATCGACAACGCTGGGGTACTTCGATATATCAGCATAGAACTCCGGACAAGTCTTATTGAAATCCTCAACCTTCTTTCGATATACATGCAAAACTATATCGATGACATTAGGACTCTGCTGATAAAGAGTCATAAGTTCCTCGTCCTTTATCTGCTTGAACTTTTTCACGCCCTCATACAGCAAGCACTCCTTATTATAGTAAATCTCATATAGTGTACGCTTCGAAATGCCCAGCATCTGGGCTATATCGTCCATTTTCACCGCCTTGATGCCCTTGGCTGCAAAGGCAGTCATAGCAGTCTCAAGGATACGGTCTTTAAGACCTACCATATAGGGAGTAATAATCTTAGAATCTTTCATAACATAAGGCCATTCTTAATTACCGTTACCTCAGCTTCAGGGAATCACCCACCCTGATCTGATAGTAAGGCGAAAGATGATTGATTTTATAGAGATACTTCAGACGGATTCCATATTTCTGTGCGATGGAGTACATCGACTCGCCAGCCCTTACATAGTGCATGCGCTCAGCATAGTCTTTGGGGGCCGACTTCTTTTTCTTCATCAGCCAGACGATCTCGCCCACCTCCAGCGCATCATTCTTGTCACGCTCGTTATACTTCGCCAGTTTCTTGTACGAAGTTTTCATTTCGGCAGCAATCGAACGGTAGGTGTCGCCCCTGCGAGCTATGACGTAGTAGTTGCCATTGAAATGCTCTATCTGGTGCAACTCCCCTATATAAGCATTCTTCGCATGCTTGATCAGGAACTTATCATAGTCCTTGGCCGTGTCATATTCATATAGCTTATACAGCTGAATCAGGTCTATCAGCTTGTTGGCATACTGCGGATTCGTGGCATAGCCAGCCGCCTTCAGTCCCCTGGCCCATCCCTTATAGTCGGTTGTTTTCAGTCTGAACAAACTGCGATAACGCTGGCTCTTGGCAAGGAAGCGCGAATGATCCTCATACGAATCAAACGAAGACCGATAGGCACGGAAGCACTCGTTACGGCTGTCATCATCCTGATAGACCGTAGCACCCGTCCAGCCATGACACTTTATTCCAAAGTGATTGTTGCCTTTCCTCACAAGTTCGCTGCGCCCAGCCCCCGACTCCAGCAGTCCCTGCGCCAATGTGATAGAGGCCGGAATCTTCCATGCCTTCATCTGTTCTATAGCAACATCCTTATATTGATTAATGTATTGCTGATATTGCTGATTCCAGCGCATCTGTGCAAAGCCATAGGCCGGCAGCCAAAATACAAACAAAAATAACAGTTTTCTCATCATAAATCTAAATTTCCAATGCAAAAGTAATGATTTCTATTGATATTTTACTATTTTTGCAACAGAAATCTTTAATAACATGAACGAGCTGATTCTTAAATCTAAGATTTTGGTGTACCAAATGAGCGAATTGAAAGACAATGAGCGTCAGTTGGTAGAACAAGCCATCAAATCCACCGAACATTCCTATGCACCTTTTTCTCACTTCCATGTTGGTGCAGCTCTGTTGCTGGCCAACGGCAATATCGTGGTGGGCTGCAATCAGGAGAATGCCGTCTTCCCTGCCGGAATCTGTGCCGAGCGGTCGGCCATCCACTCTGCGGGTGCTCAGTTTCCCGACCAGCCGATTGTGATGCTGGCCATTGCTGCACGCAACGCGACAGGCCAACTGACCGCCGAACCCGTATCGCCCTGCGGCATCTGCCGTCAGGCCATTGTCGAGACCGAGACAAGATACAAGCGCCCCATTCGCATCTTGCTCTACGGACAGAAGGAAATCTACGTTGCCGACGGCATCAAGGAATTGCTGCCCCTGGCTTTCCGCGATTTTTAGCGATAGCATCCCATCCCCTTTGCCGTCGATAGGCTGTCCAGATGAAAATCGTACTTGAAGTTCTTTTCATCTATCAGCACAAAATGCTTCTTCCCTTGAATCTCATCGGAGGGCTTCTCCCACACGATATTCTTGAAACGCTGGTCTACGCTGTCGGCAGGTGTCCTCAACAGACATGTGTCAAACGCGTAGTCGAACGTTACAGTTGTATCGGCAGCCGCCACCTTCACCACTTCATTTTCTTCATAGCCAGTCAGAATCGAGTTGGTACACGACAGTTTCTTCAGTGGATAGTCGGCCCCATCATACTGATTCAGGAAGCGCAGCGACACGCCACGATCGGCTGAGAACGGATAGAACTGCGCGAGCGTGCAACCATTCAGGTCGACAAGTCCGCCATAGGCAACCACACAGTCGCCCAGCGTGTTCGAAATTTGGCAGTCCACCACACCAACACAAGCATTATACAGCTCCAACCCATGTCCTTTGCAGTTATGCACAACGCATTGTTCCATGTAGAGCCGACGATTGTCTGCGTCCAACAGTGCCGAGTCGCATCTGATGCCATACATACCGCTTCTCAGCTCTGTACGATACAGTTCGTTTCCCGTTGAAGAACCGCCGATGCTGATGCCTCCCCACTGCCCGCTCACACGGTCGTAGGGCAGATAGTCGAACATGTGGTCCATCCGGTCGCCCCGCATCAGCACGCTGTCGGTCAGCAATCGGCCATAGACAGTGATGCCGGCCATGTCGTGAAAGAACAACTGAGTATGACGGATGGTGAGCGTAGCGGTTGTATCGACCACGATGTCTCCATAGACGACAATCGGCTTCTTCGATTCAATCAGCGTGTCGTTGCTCACCCTCAGGTTGCGAAGCGGAATGGCATCCCATGCATAGCCCGTCAGACACACCTGCTGCTCTACCCCACTCTCCAACTGAAACACCAGATCGTCCTTCACCTGTTGTGCCACGTCCTGTGCATTCAGCGGTGCCGTCAGTTCCACAAGCACACGGATGCTGTCACCCCTTCGCACTTCCAAGTCGGAGACCTGAGAGCCGAGGCTGTTGTCCAGGTACGAGCCGTCTACATTGACCCTGAAGCCGGTCTGGTTGCGCTGTTTCAGATACACCCTTGGAATCCTCACGCCCTTGCTCCCATGATTATATGCCCAGAACGTGTAGGTTGACGACCCCACTGTAGAAAACACTGTGTCGAGCTTGACCGTATCGACGGAGAAGGTGAGCAGAGCCGAACGACTGGTGGTAAACGAGTCGTCGTCGGAACATGCGCAGAGACCTACCAATATAATAAGGTATAAAAAAATCCGTTTCATCATACAGTGATAAAACGGATTTTTTGCAGATTTATTGTATAAAGCTTACTCTCCGAAGTAGCGCTTCAACAGACCAGCGAAGCCAGCACCATGACGAGCCTCGTCCTTGGCCATCTCGTGAACGGTGTCGTGGATAGCATCGAAGCCGGCAGCCTTTGCATTCTTGGCGATGCGGAACTTGTCTTCGCATGCACCGGCCTCGGCAGCAGCACGCTTCTCCAGATTGGTCTTGGTGTCCCAGACGCACTCACCGAGCAGCTCGGCAAAGCGGCTGGCATGGTCGGCCTCCTCGAATGCGTAGCGCTTGAAAGCCTCTGCAATCTCGGGATAGCCCTCACGATCGGCCTGGCGAGCCATAGCCAGATACATACCGACCTCGCCGCACTCGCCATTGAAGTGGCAGCGCAGGTCCTCAATCATCTCTTCGCTGACACCCTCGGGCTTGCCGTCGCCAATCTTGTGTTCAGTGGCATAGGCCATCTCTTCTTTCATCTCAGAGAACTTTGAAGCGGGTGCCTTGCAGATGGGACACTTCTCAGGAGCTGAATCGCCTTCGTAGACATAGCCACAAACGGCGCAAATAAATTTCTTTGTCATAATGTATTTGTTAGTTTAATGGGTTATTTGTTTGCAAATTTAATAAGAAAAAACTGAATCCGCAAATTTTTGTTACAATAAAATTTCTATTTATACTTTGTCCATTATACTGTAAAACATAGGTTGGCACTACATGCTCAAAAGGGTTAATCAACCAAAACGAGCCTGTACTCGTCTTTACAGGAATACAGGCTCGTTCTTATCGAATATATGCTATACGGCCACCACATCGTCGATGCCTGACGTGTCGACACCAGTCGTGAACTGCCGCTCGTCACCGTAGAACGTCTCGCCCTCGCTGGTCTTCACGTAGGCCACGTAGCAGTAGGTTGTCTCGAAACTCAGTCCCTTCAGCTTGGCCTGCATCACGTTGCCCGTGCCCTTCACGGTCGTGGCATCCGTGGGAACAGCCGGGGCATTCATCTTTCCCGTCACAGCCTGCCGTCTGCTTGCGGCTCCCTGCGCCCAGTACATGAAGCCCTGCTCCGTGATGTTGTCGCTGCCGCGCATGGCATAGCCCTTCACCTCAGCTTCGTTGCCCTGCACGTTGTACCACGCATAAGTGTGCACCGTAGGCTCGAAATAGCTGGTGTTCGTCGGGTCGAGACCCACCCATTCGCCGTAGTAGCGGTTGCCCGCAGCCGACTCGTAGTAGGGACGGAACTTCCACAGCTTCTCTGTGTTCAGGTTGCGGATGTAGCCTTCCATCTGGCCCTCGTAGAGATAGGCCGTACCCGAGTTCGAAGTAAAGTCATCCGTCCAGTCGGTGCGCCGCCACTCGAAACCAACATTCGTTTCTTCATCGTCCAAGTTCGACTGAGCCGCCACAATGACATTGCCAGGAGAGATTACCTTTGGCTGCTGAGTGGTAAGGGTGAGAGCCTGTGTGGCGAACGTTCTGCTTGATTTGTACTCCCTACCATTCACTTTGAATTTATACTCCACAGTATAGCCATATTTTGGGTCCAATCCATTGATGTTCAACATATTTCCATTTGCAATTTCCGTTCCAACAGATATCTGCTCATCAGAGACAATCGCATCTCCCTCTATGTATGTGCCTTTTGCTGTGATAGAACTGGCAGTGATCATCTGCTCATTGATAGAGGGAGTAATATTTGCTGTTTTAGCAACAATGTCACTGATTCGATATTCTGAACCACCGTTTATAGATGCGTATAAATAGTACGTATTATCTGACTCTGGATATAAATCTGTTATATTTATGCGATCTCCAGAAACTTTAAGATTACCAGTGTTCGAATAGCTGCTTTGACCATAGCTATAGCCGTATTCGTCATATTTGTTGTTAATCTGCAAGGTCAATGTTGCCTGTGTCGCTTCAACCAAAGCCAATGAAGGGCATACAAGTTCCTTACCAGACGAGATATCAAAGACAGACCCGTTGTTGTAGCGGTAGTTAAAAGCCCATAAGCTCAAGAGTGTGTTCGACCCTCTGTTTACATATATTTTCGTGCTATTGGGAAAAGCAATCCAACCAATAGAAACGATGTTATCAGGCAGAGACACCTTTTCAAGCCCACAAAAATGGTATTTGCAAAGTATTGTGTATCAAGCTAATGTACACATAAAGGTAGAAAAGTAGGGTGTGTGGTTTTGGAGAAGGGGGAACGGAGCGTGAGATTTAACGTTTTTAATGTTTTTTACGTACAAAATGATACTAAAGATGGAGCTTTTGTTATAAAATAAAGAGTAATATAGACTTGACGCGCTTTACATTTGAACTTACAATTAGCAACTTCTTATTTCAAAAAAGGTTGATTTATAAAAAAAGCTAAATTATCGAGTAAAAGCGCAGAAAGTTTTGCGTGAGTTAAAATAAAACATTACATTTGTGCCGCAATTAAATAACACTCGCGCAAACATTTATGCAATTATGACAGTTAGAGGCTTTGTTATAGAAGGAATATCCAATATCGGCAGTTTAAGGCTAGATGTT
>CACXXD010000046.1 GCA_902771445.1 uncultured Prevotellaceae bacterium | reverse complement strand
ACGGCTTTCCTCAGCATCATTCTGGCTTTCATGAACATTCTGCCTATCCCTGCGCTTGATGGTGGTCATGTGCTCTTCTTGCTCTACGAGATGATCACGCGTCGCAAGCCCAGTGAGCAGTTCATGATCCGTGCCGAATATGTGGGCTTCGGCATCATCATCCTTCTGATGATTGTTGCCAACCTCAATGATATTCTCAGAGGACTGGGAATCATGTAAATTGAGAATTTTCGGGAATTGAGAATTGAGAATTATGCTTAGATTAAGCGTTTGAAGTAATCATAATTTTCAATTCTCAATTCTCAATTTTCTTGTTGCTGTATATATAATTGCAACGAGCAGATAGCATAATACAATTTGAAGGGCATTGGGGTGCAGACCCTCGATGCTGGCAAAGGGAAGGTGGGCAATGAGGGTCAGTGCCTTGTTCAGCATGCCTACGATGCCGATGACCATCGGGGATAACGCTGGTATGAACAGCATGAGCAGCGTGCCGTAGAGAATGAGATAGGCGGCAGGCACCACAATCAGATTGGTGAGCAGAAAGTAGGTGGAGAAACGACCGAAATAAAATGCTATCAGTGGTGCGGCCCCTATTTGCGCGGCTACTGATATGGCCAGACAGTCCTTCACTGCCCGAATCATCTTGTCGGTCAGTCCGTTCCTTGGCTTCTCTTTGGTGATATTTTTGTCGAAAAGAGGCATGAGCACCAGGATGCTCAGCACCGTTGTGAACGACAATTGGAACCCCACGTCGTAGAGTGCGTAGGGGTTCTGCAAAAGGATGAGGATGGCGGCCAGACAGAGCAGATTGACCGACATGTTGGGACGGTAGCCTGTGGCGAAGACGGCAAAGATACTGATCATGATGGCCGACCGCACCATGCTCACCGGCATGCCTGTCAGCATGACGAAGGCCCAGATGGCCGCTACCAGCAAAGCCTGTGAACACACGCGAAAGCGACGGCGCATGGTCAGTCGCGAAAAGAGCAGATAGAGAATGCCCAGGTGTAGTCCGCTGAGGGCGAGCACATGCGAGGCTCCCGTTATGGAATAGGTGTCGCGCAGTTCGCGGCTCAGTGCCGACTTGTCACCCAGTGTCATGGCGGCCAGTACGGCATAGCTGTCATCCTCGGCCCCCATGTCTCTGTACTTCATCAGCAGTCTGTGGCGCAGTCGCAGAAAGCGAACCTTGCATTGCTCCATCAAGGGCAGTTCGGTGAGTGTTGCCGACTGCGCCGTCCATTGCCCGTCCCTTGCATAGCACTGTCCTGCATAGCCATGTTGCTCCATGTATCTGCTATAGTCGAACTTGCCCTGACGCAGCTGTCCGAAGGGCCTGATGCTTGTTTGCAGCAAGAGGCCGTCGCCAGGTCTCAGCTGTCGGCTCCGTTCGTTCTTCTGCAGATAGCACCTCACCTTTCGTCCGTCATTAGTCAACAGCACGTCGCACCCCATCGACTTCGGCCTTTCGGTCAGCTCTGAGATGACGATGGCCCGATACTGCCCGACGGACTTGTCGTAGCGGTAGCGATGCGTGTTCTCCAGCTGTCTTCCGGCCAGCACCATGCCCAGTAGTGCGATGCTACCCATGATGGCCACCGTCTGGCACGCGGCATGACGGCGCAAAAGAAAAGCCAGCACCACCATGCCGACGAAGACCGGCAGTAGGGGGGTGCTGACTTTCAGGGCGAAGCCTGTCGCCATGCCCGCTATCAGACTGACGGCCACGGGCAGCAGGGGTGCTTTGTCGGCAACGATATTGCTCATTTCACGACATCCAACAGTTCGGCGAAATGACCTATTTGCACCAGGTTGGCATGCTCGAATTTCTCTCTGTATTCCAGTTCCCAGGTGATGTGGAACGGAATGTGAACGGCAGAGGCTCCGATGGATAGTGCGGGCTCGATGTCGCTCTTCAGCGAGTTGCCCACCATGAGCAGGTCGGCGGGCTGCACGTCTATGTGCTTGCACAGCATGCGAAACTCCCTTTCGGTCTTGTCGCTGGTGATCTCCACGTGCTCAAAGTATCGGCCCAGTCCCGACCGTTCCAGTTTGTGCTCCTGATCTAGCAGTTCGCCCTTGGTGAAGAGCACCATGCGCTGCCCCCGCCGTTGCAGTTTCTCCAGCGTGTCGCACACCTCGGGCAGCGGTGTGGCAGGCAGGTTCAGCAGCGTGTAGCACTCCTCTTGCAGCCATGACAGTTGTTTGCCCGGCATCTCGTGTTGCGACACGCGCAGAGCCGTCTCTATCATCGACAGCGTGAAAGCCTTCGTTCCGTAGCCCAGTTGCGGCATGTTCTTCCGTTCGGTGAAGAACAGTTCGCGTGCGGCAGTCTCGTGGTCTGTCCACGGTTCCAGCAGCACATAGAGTTCTTGCATGACGCGCTCAAAGTGGCCTTGGCAGTCCCACAGCGTGTCGTCGGCATCGAAGGCGATACAGCTAAATTTTGTTTTCATTCAGTATCTGTTATTGTTCATGTTTGCTTTCGTAATATCGAATAGTTTGCTGCAAAGGTAATCAAATTTTCGCCAATGCGTACATTTATTCCGTACAAATGGCCTGATTTCGTGGAAATTCCGTATCTTTGCGGTCTCACCATTTATATATAGATGACATGCAGAGGAAGAATATAGGAATGCTCGCGCTGGCCGCACTCACCGCTCAGATGGCCCACGGACAGAAGGCAACCGTCGAGCGCCCCAACATCGTTTTCATTCTGGCCGACGACATGGGCTATGGCGACCTGTCGTGCTTTGGCAGCAAACATGTGAGGACGCCCCACATTGACCGACTGTCGGAACAAGGCACCACCTTCACCCACTGCTATGCAGGCAGCGGCATATCGAGCCCCTCACGCTGTTCGCTGATGACGGGACTGAACACGGGCCATTCGCGCATTCGCGACAACCAGTGTCCCGTGGGTGGGCGCGTGGGGGTGAAGATCAACCCGAAGGGCGACACCACCTATATCCACCGCACCAACCTCATGCCCGAAGATACCACTATCGCCACGGTGCTCTCGGCGGCAGGCTATCGCACGTGTCTGGTGAACAAGTGGCACCTGGACGGCTACGACCCGCAGGCCGCGCCCAACCATCGGGGCTTCCATGAGTTCTATGGCTGGACCATCTCCACCGTCCATTCCAATGCACCTTATTATTATCCATACTATCGGTTCGACGGCGACCAGCTCATCAACATCAAGGAGAACCGCAACGACCGCCACATCCGTCACAACACCGACATCTCTACCGACGATGCCATCCGTTTCATAGACCGACAGAAGGACAAGCAGGAGCCGTTCTTCCTCTATCTGGCCTTCGACGCGCCCCACGAGCCTTACATCATCGACGAGAAGACGTGGCGATGGCACGACATCGACGAGCCGTTTGCTTCGACCGAGGCCAAGCAGAACGCGCAGCGCTATGCGGCCCTCATCGAGCACATGGATGCTGCCGTGGGCCGACTGATGGCGCATCTGGAGCGGCAGGGACTGGCCGAGAACACGCTTGTCATCTTTGCCAGCGACAACGGAGCCGCCGTTCAGGCACCGCTGCCGCAGCTCAACTGCAATGCAGGCTTCCGTGGCCGCAAGGCGCAGCTCTACGAGGGAGGCATCCGCGTGCCGCTCATCGTCTATCAGCCCGGTCGTGTGCCTGTGCGCCGTCTGCAGAACCTCGTCTATTTCCCCGACTTCATGCCCACGCTGGCCCGCATTGCCGCAGGCGAGCGCCATCTGCCGCAGCATACCGACGGCATAGACATCTCGCCGCTCTTCTTCGGGCGAGATGTCGACACCGACCACCGCATGTTCTACTGGGAGTTCCCCGGCAAGCAGCGAGCCGCCCGACTGGGCAACTGGAAGTGCGTGACCGTCAAGAAGAACGCGCCCCTCGAACTGTACAACCTGAAGGACGACCCCGGTGAGCAGCACAATCTGGCCGACCAGTATCCTGAGATGGTGCAGCTGTTCGAGCAGGCCATGCAGCGCATGCGCACGCCCTCGGAGTGCTGGCCTCTGCCAGAGGATCAGCATACAAATTCCGTCGCACCTTAGTAATCAATTCCAACCGTACAGGTCGAAAAACTTTTATGTTTCTGAGCATTTTGCTCGTCGATATATAAATCAAGTTGGGTTTAAAGCCAAATCATGATGAGATATGACTTAAATCACAACGTGATTTGACTTGAAACTCAGTTTGATTTGGCTTTAAACCCAGTTTGATTTGGCTTTAAACTCAGCACCACCCCTTTTTATGCCCATTTGAAACATCTGAACTTTTGCTCAAAGTTCGTTTATTTTGTGTAATTTTGCACCCCGAAATGAATATCATACGATTTGTAAAAGACTGGACGCTGCCCATCGCGATGGGTACAGGCGCGATGCTCTATCTGCTGTTCGCCTTCACCCCTGCACTCGACGAGGCCGGCGATTTCCTTGCACCCATCATGGCCGCCATCCTGCCCATGTTCATGTTTCTGGTGCTGTTCGTCACGTTCTGCAAGGTGGACTTCCGGCAGTTGCGCCCCGTGGCATGGCATTTCTGGGTGGGCGTGTTCCAATTGCTGTTCATCGGTGTGCTGATGGCCTTCATCTTCGAAGGGCAGGGCCATCCCTCGGCAATCATCCTGTTGGAAGCTATCCTGATGTGCGTCATCTCGCCTTGTGCCACGGCAGCCGCTGTGGTCACCCAGAAGCTGGGCGGCTCGCTGGAACAGATGACCACCTATACGTTTCTGTCCAACTTCATCACGGCCTTTCTGGTACCCGTCTGTTTCCCACTGATTGAGAAAGGCGCCCACCTCTCGTTTCTCTCAGCCTTTGCCACCATCCTCTACGAAGTGGTGACGGTGCTGCTGGTGCCTATGTTGCTGGCCTACATCGTGAAGCATCATCTGAAATCGCTGCATGCCAAGGTCATATCCTGCAAGGACCTGAGCTACTATCTGTGGGCCTGTTCGCTCATGATTGTGACGGGTACGACGGTGAAGAACATCGTGCATGCCGAAACCACCTTGCTGTTGCTCAGTGCCATCGCCGTACTCGGTCTGCTCGTCTGCATCGTGCAGTTTGCCGTGGGCCGCTTCATTGGTCACTTCTTTGACCACACGCAGGAGGCCGGGCAGGCACTCGGTCAGAAGAACACCGCCTTTGCCATCTGGATGGCCTACACCTATCTGAACCCGCTCTCGTCGGTAGGTCCCGGCTGCTACATTCTGTGGCAGAACATCATCAACTCGGTTGAAATATGGCAGAAGCGGAAGACCGACGGGGTGTAGGTTCAAGCTGATATTGGCCACCTTTTTTATTAAGTGACAATTGTCTATAGAAATGTTGGCAATGGCAGAAATTGGAGAACACCAACATGCTGCACGCTCTCGCTGCTACACAGGTCAACGAAGGCACGGAGAGAGAGGTGTTTTTCATTAACCAGCTGTCATCGGCCCATGTGGTTGAGTATAGCAAGAGTTCTGCCGACTTCATCGTCGATCATCAGTACACGATTGAAGTGGGGGGGTGTTCAAAGGACGGCAAACGGGTTGCTGGCATTGCCAATGGCTATATAGCCTCTGCCAACGAAGAGTATGTACTGGGCAACAAGCTTCCCCTCTGGCTTTTCGGATTCCTGTATTGAGACCAAAGATATTTTTTGCAATCGGACTCTGTCGCTTGCATCAGCAAGAACTTATGAGTGGAGTTACTAAAAAACACAAATAAATTTGGCATTTTGCTCACTTCGTCGTACCTTTGCATCTGAGTAGGGGCAAGCTCCATGACAGAATCATTGTAGAAACGCTGGTTGCCCTTGCCATACAATATTTATAATAATCAGAAAAGTGACAGAAGGTATGCAGCATTCTGATCGTTTCGTCAATATCGTCTTGGTACTCATGGTGGCGGCCCTGCTCACCGTCTGCGTGCTGAGCGTGGTGAGTCAGATGCAGACCGAGCATAAGAGCCCAAATACTGAATATGGAACAATTAAATAGGAGTTTTAATCAGCGCATGACCATCCGCGTGGGTAGGGGAACCCTCTCGTTTTCGGTGTCGGACAACGAGGGCAACATCAGTTTTTCGCCCTACGTGGTGAAGAGCGGTGTGTCGATGGCCGCCAACCTGCGCGAGGCTTTCAAGTCGTCGCCATTCTTGCAGCAGCTGCCCATCAGGGCGCGTGTGCTGATCGATGCCGACGTGCTGGTCATGCCGATCAACCTGTTCGACGAGAGTCACATTGAGACACTCTATTCCTATTCCTTTCCCAGTCATCGGCAGGACATACCGTTCTACAACGTGATCTCCGAACTGGACACGGTGGTGGTTTCTTCCATCAACAAAGACCTGAAGCTGGTGGTCGACGACCACTTCAGAGACGTGAAGACAATTGTGGCCGTATCGCCCGTGTGGCGCCACATGCACCAGCGCAGCTTCACTGGCAAGGGACAGAAACTCTATGGCTATGTGCACGAGCGTAGGTTGGAGGTGTTCGGCTTTCAGCAGAATCGGTTCAGGTTCTGCAACTCGTTCGACGTGAAGCACACGAAGGATGCCTGCTATTTCCTGCTCTATGTGTGGAACCAGTTGCAGATGGATGCGCTGGTCGACGAGTTGCACCTGGTGGGCGATCTGTTCATGAACGACACGGCAACCAATGTGCAGGAGCGCAACGAGCTGCTGGCCGACCTGCGCAAGTTTGTGAAGAACGTCTATGTGGTCAATCCGTCGGCTGACTTCAACCGCTCACCCATCACCGAGATCAAGGGCATGCCATACGACCTGCAGACGTTGTTCGTGAAAGGTCGGTAGTTCTTTTAATCCACATCAGCTTATGCGCATCATCACAGGAAAATACAAGGGAAGACATTTCGAGATTCCTCGCACGTTTAAGGCCCGGCCTACCACCGACTTTGCCAAGGAGAACATTTTCAACGTGCTGAATGGTTACATAGATTTTGAAGGGGCCACGGCGCTCGACCTGTTTTCTGGCACAGGAAGCATCGCGCTCGAGATGGTGTCACGCGGATGCCGTCAGGTGGTGAGTGTCGAACTGGACCGCGATCACCACCGTTTCATCACCGACTGTCTGAAGAAGCTGGACACGAAGGCATGCATCCCCCTGCGTGGCGATGTGTTCCGATTCCTGAAGAGCTGCCGACAGCAGTTCGATTTCATCTTTGCCGATCCGCCCTACGCGCTTGAGGAGCTGCCCGCCATTCCCGGTCTTGTGCTTGACAAGAACATCTTGAGTGAAGGCGGTGTGTTTGTGTTCGAGCATGGCAAGAACCACGACTTCTCCAGTCATCCCCGGTTTAAGGAGCACCGTGCCTACGGCAGTGTGAATTTCTCTATTTTCCAGTAGAAGTCAGATAAGCAACGGTTAAAATGAAAGTTGGGACGGAGGTGAGTTCGTCCCAACTTCTAGTAGTGATTGGTACTGACTTTTACTTGCGAATGACCTTACGTGTTGTTCCATCGGCCATGCGCACGATGTTCAGACCGCGTTGCGGAGCCGACAGACGGCGACCGTCGAGCGAGAAGCTGGCCTCGCTGCCGACAGCCAGACCGCTCTTCGGAGCCGTGATGCCGTCGGAACTGGGGTCATAGCCCGTGACGTGAGCCTTGGCACAGTTGGCTACGGTGCCATCGCTGTCGATGAGGAGCACAGCCACATAGACGTTGTCCTTCTTTATGGCATCCTTCAGCGCGGCCTTGGTGGGCAGACCCAACGTGAATGAGGTGCTGACCTTCTCGCCGATGGTCAGGTTCGTCAGCGGTTCTGCCTTGTTGATGCGCATGCTGTAGGAGCTACTGATGGCCACATCGTTGAATGCCCATCCGACAATCGCGCTCTTGCCATACTCGCCTCCGTTACCAAACATCGACAAGTCCTCTGGCAATGCATCGGCATCGTACTGATAGTAGTAGTTGCCCTGGTTCCAGCTGCTTTCCGTGCTTTGCAGACTGTCGGCTATGAGCACAAATTCAACCTTGAAGTCGTTCTTGTTGTACAGCGGCTCAACGGTGGCCGTGGCATTGACCTTGGTGAAGTCCTCGTTCCACTCACCACTCACGTTGACGTCGATATATGGCGGTATGGCCAGTTCGCGGGCGCAGTCGATGAGGATGTCGCCGCTTGTGCCATTGTAGGGGTCGATGGTGGCCTTACGGTTCAGTTTGCATGAGGGAGCGCCTCCGAATTTGATGGTGGCATAGTCGATGATGTACATTGGATCGGTCGAGTTGTATTGATGGATGGCAATGCCAACGAACTTGTCGCCCAGTTCCTTGCGCATTTTCTCCATGCCAATCAAGCCGCGTGGGCACCAGCCGCAGCCAGTACCCGTGTACTCTTCGACGGCAAGGTTGCGCTGGGCGATGCGTGCGAGCGTGATCATGGTGAAGTCGACTGACTTCTCCACCGTGTTGTTGGGCAGTCCGTTCACCTTGGTGATGGTCAGTGTCTTCTGCTGTTCGCCACAGGCAGCATCGCCTGTCAGTTCAATCTCCACTTCGCCAGTATAGGCAAACTCGATGGGCTTGGCCACGGCTACATGCTGTTCGCTGCCCGTCACGCCGTTGCTGGTGATGGTGTAGTCGATGCTGCTGATGGGAGTCTTACCCTTGTTGGTCAGCGAAATGGCTGACGTATAACTTGCGTTTAGTGCTGCGTATGCAATGTCTATGCCCGAAGGAGTGGCCATGTTGTCGGCAAAGTCACCCTCAAGCTCTACCTGTAGGAACAGACGGCCAAATCCCTGTCCGTTCATGTCTGCCCATTGCTTTTGGGCATTCTTTGTCATGATTAGCAGCGTGTTGGGCTGGTCGGGCAGGGCTGCACAGGCGATGGGGTAGGCATCGTTGTTGGTTACCACCTCGTCGATGGTGAAGCTGTAGCCCACATAGATGCCTTCGGCAGGAATCTGGAAGGGAGAGTCGAAGGCCAGTTCAATCAAACCGCTCTTGCCGTCGGCATCGGCATTCACCAGCTTGACGGTGGTCTGCTCGTTGATGGTAGTGGGCAGACTGCTGGCCAGCCATGCTTTCATGTTGCTTGCGTTGCTGGACGGCATGAGGAAGCGCACGGCTGTGATGCTCTTGCCAGAGGCTACATCGTTGTTGCCAGGAATGAAGATGGCACAGTTGTAAGTGTCGGGATTTCTGACACCCAGGCTTGACAGCTGATCGCCTAAGCTTGTGTAGCCCCACCAATGTTTCTCGCCTGCGGCTTGTTCGCCGTAGACGAAGCGCACGGTGACCGTAGGACCGTAGCCGATGACTTCGTCGCCAGGCACTTCGATGGATTGTCCGAAGCTCGACTCGCTCTTGATGTTGAACACGCGGATTTGCAGCTTGGCATCCCAGACGGCATCCTTGCCCTCCTCGGGAATCCATTCGGTGGTGATGGCATGCTGGTAGTCGCCTGCCACGATGCTCTTGGCCGAATAGCCAGTCTCGTGCAGTGCCATGCAGTTGCCGAAGGCGCAAGTGGTCCAGTCGCCGTGAGGCTTCTGGTCGATGTCCTCATACATGCTGACGGCAGCACGCTGCCCGGAGACGTTCTTGACCGACAGGGGGATGGCCATCATTGAGGGACCGCCGAAGTCGTCGGGCGTCAGTGTGTTGATGGTGATGACGGTGCCGTCGGGTACCACGTTGCCGTTCTCGTCGATAAACTGAAAAGTCTGGTCGACTTGTGCTCCAGCCATGATGGCCGTGAGCAGGAACAAAACCAAAGTAGAGATTTTTTTCATAATCAATTTTGCTAAGTGTTACTATTTTGTGGCAAAATTACATGTTTTTTCTGAATAACGTTCAAAAAACTGTTATTTTGTTGCTTTTTGGGCCTTTGCCGTTGTTGTGTGTCGCCATTCATGGCGACGATACCCCCGAAAAAACGGCCGCTGCCCTGATGCAACGACCGTTTCCTTCGCTATATAAAAGTTATGTGTTGACTTTATTTCACGGCCACCTTCTTGCCGTTGACGATATTCACGCCGCGCTGAGTGTTGTTCAGACGCTGTCCTGAGAGGCTGTAGATGGTCTTTGCGTTGTTGTCAAAGGTCTTGGCATTCAGTACGCGAGTGGGAGTCTCGTTCTCCTTCAGACCCATCTTGTCGAACTGAATCCAGGTGAGGTTGTCGGCAGCACCTTTGATGTAGTAGCCCAGACGGATTGAACCCGAATAGCCAGTGAAGTCGAATGTGAAGTCCTTGCTCTCCTCGTTCTGAGGCAGGTCGGCCTTGGTGATGGTGCCTATCACATCGGCAGAGCTGAACGTCTCGCCGTCCTTCGATACTACTATCTGCAAGGTGATGTCGTCAAGCAGCTCGATGGTTGTGAGTGTGAGTGTGGCCTGATACTGCTTGTCGTTGTCGCTGCCCAGGCTGATCATGGGGCTGACGAGCCATGAGTCAGAAGTAACACCGTATGGCATGAAGCGGATGTACTTGCCGCCCCATCCGCCAGTGGCAACTTTGATGTCGCCGCCATTGGCCAGTGTGGTGCTCTCGCTCAGTTCACCTGTATAGGTGCTCCAGATGCTCAGACCCTGAGCATCGGCATCGGCCACGCTGAACTCAAACGGTACGGCAGCGCCCGTTGCAAATGCGATGGCATCGCTCCAACCGCTCTGCACGGCTTCGGCATTCGAACGCACGCGGGCCTCATAGTTGCTCAATCCCTGCAGATTGCTGAGGGTGATGCTGGTCTCGGTCACGGTCTGTGGCTCGCTCCACTCTTCCTCGCCGGTCTGCTTGTAGCTCACGTCGTAAGAAGTGGCACCCTCTTGGGCTGCCCATTCAATCGTTACGTTGGTGCCGTCGATGGCAGCAACCTTGATGTTGGCGGGATAGTCAACCAGTGGCTTCTCCTCCAGGTAGATGCGGCTGAACTGTGTCTGGCCCATGCTGAAGCGACGGATGTAGATGCGCAGGCGAACCTTCTCGCCGGCATAGTCGGTAAATGCAGCCTCGAAAGGCACGAACTCTGCGTTCGACAAACCTGCACAGTTGTCCTTGTCGATGGTGAGGATGTCCTTGTACTCCACACCGTCCTTGGTCACCTGGAACTTGATGTACTCGCCGTCGAGCAATGTCCATGCACCTTGCATCCAGCCTGCACGCTGTGTTCCGGCAACAGCGGTCTTCAGGCGGTTGGTGCCTTCGGCCAAGTAGATGTAGGGCGACTCATACCAGCTGATGGTGCCAGTCTCTTCCTCAACATAGCTCACTTGGTTGTAGATATAGCCGTTTCTGGCAAAATCGGTCCATACGGAATTCTCGCCGTGGTCGCTGGTCCAGCCCAGATAGTCCTCGCCTACGGCCAGGGTCTCGTCGATGTTCAGCTGCCAGGGCAGTTCGGCTGCGGTCACGTCGCTGGCATCGATATACTCAGACGAGTAGTTGCCTGCCCCATCGCTACTCCATGCACGGAAGAAGTAAGGCTTGCCGGCTGTTAGGTCGCTCACGTTGATGGCCTCGGTGGGGTTGCCCACGAAGATCACCTTGCCGCCGCCTTCAATCTCGTCGCCAACGTTGTAGTTGCCGGCAGGCTGACCGAACACACCGTTGGTGAGGTATTGCATTGCGCTGTTCACTTCCTGTTCATCGGTGATGGCCACGATCACGGGCGATGTGCCAACGGGTGTTACGCTTACCGACAGAGAGGTCTTGTCCACGTTGCCGATGGCGATGGCCTCAGGAGCGTTGGGCTTCATGATGACCTGTGCAGTGGCAGGTGTGCTGTTGTAGAGCGGACCATTCGAGCAGAGTGAGTTGAAGCCGAATACAAAGATGTTGTAGGTACCCTGAGCCATGTTGTTGGGACTGCTAAACTCGCCGCTGTTCACCTTGGCGATGACAGTTGCGTTGCCGATGGCATCGCCCACGTTGTACTTCGTCTTGTCGACAGGAGTCTCGGTCAGTTCGCTGTCGGTTGTGGCCAGAACAAGATAGAAATCGGCAGAACCTACGGTGAAAGTACCGTTGATCTGGGTGGTGGTCGAAGTCAGAGCCAGTGCGCTGGGAGCGGTGGCAGGTGTCTGGCAAGGCTCAGGAGCCACGAAGGTCCACACCGTGCCGTCCTGAGGATAGCTGGTGGCTGAATAGCTGATGCTGTTGTCGCGTGCTGAAATCACCGAACCGTCGTAGCTCTGAATCTGCACAAAGTCGCTGGCATCGCCCAGGATACCAATGCGCATGAAGTTGTAGCGTCCGGCATCGGTAGGCTGCATGCCGTTGACCTTCATCTCTATGTTGCCGCTCTTCTGGTACAGGCGGTACTGGATGGTGGCCTTGTTGCCGCAGTCGTCGGCCTGGCCCATGAAGCCCGCCTTGAAACCGAGGTTCTTGTACTCGATGCAAAGGGCGTATGTACCCTCGACACCTTCGAGCCAGTAGCTGATCTGTGTGTCTTCGTAGCCATAGGCACCCTCGCGTGTCACTATTCCAAACACGTCGTGGCTACCGTTTGTAAACATGTTCGATGCATCCTTGTGCACTGAGGTCGAGATGCTCTCAGTGGCAGAAAGCTGAATCTCACCGTCGGTGCCGATGAGGAAGTACTTCATCACCTGACCGTTGAACCCGAAGTCGAAGCCGATGGGGAAGCCCTTGGCATCTTCAACGCTGTTGAACTCAAGGTTGCCGTCGGCATCGATGATGAGGCCTTTCAGGTCCTCTTTCACGGTGCCTTGAAGGTCAACCACAGTAGGTGTTCCAGGCTGACCCTGTACGTTGGTCGTCACCTGGTAGGCAATCATCTGTGCCGATGCGCTAAGCACGGCCAGGACTGTCAATGCTAATAAAGCAAGTCTCTTTTTCATAAGCTGTAGCGTTTAGTTGATATATAAAAAGATGTGTAAGTCTTTGTCGGGTTAGCGGAGTTGCTTCACCACGCTGCCGTCGGCCTTGCGGATGATGTTCAGACCGCGCTGAGGCTGCGAGAGCTGACGACCGTTGAGGTCGAACACCTGCTGAGCCTGCTGATTGGCTGTATGCACATCGCTGATGCCTGTAGGTGTGTCGGGATAGGTCACGTTGTAGGTGCCGTCGATGCCGATGCGGAAGATGGTGATGCCGGGAGCCTTCTCAGGGCGTGTCTCACGATAAAAAAGATAGATGGCCTCTGGCTCGACGAAGTAGCTCATGTCTGAGATGCCCAGGTCGCGGCCAATGGTCTTGCTCATGGTGCGGTTGCCGTCCTTGTCGTACCAGCGCAGGATGATGGATGCGCGGTCGTAGCCGGCCAGATCGTGATAGATGGCAACCCAGTTGCCGTCGGGCAGTGCGCCTATGCCCTTCACGCTGAACATATAGCCGTTGCTGGTCGAGGGATCTTTGCTGGCCACGGTCATGCCTCTCTCGTCGTACAGATAGTCGCCGTCATAGTTGAACTTCTGATGACGTATCTCGCCCGCACTTCCCAGGTCTGAGGCAAACTGTACAAGGATCTCCTTGGTCTCTGCATTGGCGGCGATGCTCGGATAGTTGTGGTCGTACTCCTCTGCGTTGTAGGCATCGAGGCCCGTCAGACCGAAGCCCAGTGAGCCGTCGGCATTGATGTGCTGCACGCGGATGTTGTGAGAGAACTGTCCCATGAAGCGCTGGAAGGCCACGCAGGCACCGCCCTCACCGTCGCTCACGATGCGATAGTGGTTCATCTCATAGCCTCCGTAGTAGTTGTCGTCGTAGATGACAGGCTCGCCCCATACCTCTTCCAACTCTCTGTTCATGCGGTGAACCAGTGAACCGTCGGGCGACTTGTCGAACAGCAGGAACTCGCCGTCGGTAGAGGGGAGAATCTGCGGCTGAATGAACTCGTTCGACCAGTGCTTGGGCTGTTCCCATGCACAGGTGCCGTCGTCGTTGATGCGCATGATGAAGGTGCCGATGTTAGACATGTCTTCCGCGATGCCAGAGTCGTCGTAGGTGGTGTTGAAGAAGGTGAAGTAAGTGTCTTCGCCCACTACGAAGCAGTTGGTATAGGCCGCATTGGTGAACTGCCGGAATTCCACACCGTCGAGGCCCCAGAGGAAGTTGCCTTCCTGGTCTATCTTATAGATGGCAGGCGAGAAGCCGTCAGGATGCTCCTGGTCGTCAGACAAGGTGGCCTCTTCTGAACGACCGTCGGCTACGGTCACGATGGCAGAGCCGTCGGCAGCCACTCCCAGTCCGTATTTTGACCAGTAAGTCGTGGTGGAATAGTCGTTCACCATGATGGGCTCACTGAACTGAGGGTTGCCGTCGCGGTCGAGCAACTGTAGAAAGGTGCGCACGGCAGAGCGGTTGATGCCGTTCACCTTTTTCTTTCCCCATGTCCTCCATGCAATCCATGTCTTCTTGTCGGCTGTGCGGGCCACTTGGGGTGAGCAGGCATAGTAGTCGCCGCCTTGTTTTGCCTCACCCGTCTCAGGGTCGGTGTAGTCTAAACCGAAAATGCATTTGGGCGTTGCATTTGTGTTCCACTGTGCAAGGGCCGGGGCTGAGCTGGCCATTGCCAGGATGAAAAGTGCGTAAAGTTTCTTCATATCTGTTCTTGTTATTTGTTGGTTATTATTTTCGAATCCTTGATATAGAGTCCCTTGCCGGGGATGGCCACCTTGCGGCCTTGCAGGTCATAGACGGGACTGTCGCTCTTTGTCTCGGTCGTCTCGATTGTCGTGATGGCAGTGGTCTTGGCATTCTGCAAGCTGAACGGAACCTCATGTGTGGCGGTGGTGAAGTCGCTTTGCACCAGCAGTCGGGTCTTTCCTTCGGGGCTTACCTCATGCAACATGTAGTAGCCGCGACCGTATTCGCCTGTGATGCCGTTGCCCCCTTTGTCCTGGAACTCCAGGGTGTAGCAGTCGTCGGTGTCCAGCTGGAAATCATGCACCATCTTCTTGCGGGCTTCGGTGTAGGGACCGCCCTGTTCCACGATGTCGCCTGCCGAGTTGAACAGCGTCCAAGTCGTTTCTTCAGGCAACTGGTCGGTCATTAGTGTCAGTCGCACGGCATACTGTGCTTTGTAGGCATTGGCAATGCTGAGGCGCTTGCTGACACTCTGTTCTGCGGTGCCGTTCAGGTCGGATAGCCATATTTCCACTTCATTGGTGGTCTCGCTCAGATCGAAGTTGCTGAACAGCGGTGTGTGCAGCGTGTCAATCTCCAGATAGTCGAGCTTGCCTTTCCACGGAGTGGTCTGCACGGTGCCGTTGATCTTCACGTTGATGTTCATCGCGGTGAGGGCCTCACGTCCAGTGTTGCGCACAATGAGGTCGGAGGTGAAGGCCGACGAGCAGATGCGTGCCGGCGTGTTGGCGATTTGCAGAATCTTTGCGGCCTGTGGGTGTCCGGTGGGGCGCGGTGTGTAGGTCGTGGCCAGTATCTCCTGGGTTCTCACGTCTTGTACGAAGGTCAGCAGTCCCAGTTCGTTCTCGTCGGTGAAGTTCTGTACCGTCCAGTCGAACTCATATTGAAAAGGTGTGGCCTTGGTCAGGTCGCTTTCCAGTGTCAGACCGTCTGCGTTGGGCAGCATCTTGCGCATCACGTAGTTCCATGAGCGTTCGCCGTTGGGGGCCGATTCGTTCCACTCTATGCGCTCTTCGACCACAGCCACAAACAGACGCAGGTTCGAGCCGTTGGTGATTTCTTGCGGATCCAGGCTCACGTTCACCTTCAGTTGTCCGTCGTTCAGCTCTGCCTCGGTGTTCAGTCCCACCTTGGGCGCGATGGCGTATGCCTCTTCCAGATACTTGGGAAGGAACGGCTCGTAGCCCCAGGCACTGGCATGCTCACCGTCGACGAAGAGGACTGGCACACCCGATATGCCGTAGTAGTTGGCGCGGGTCATGACCTCTTCGGGGTTGGCCAGATAGAAGGGATCGCGGTTCGAGGGGAAGTTGTAGTGATAGGTGAGTGCCACCATCTGTCCCAGGTGC
Organism: uncultured Prevotellaceae bacterium; assembly: GCA_902771445.1. GTDB lineage: Bacteria > Bacteroidota > Bacteroidia > Bacteroidales > Bacteroidaceae > Prevotella. Next base: position 5,896 of record CACXXD010000046.1, on the reverse strand, counting down.
TCTTGTAGGAGCTGGTCGAAGAAGGGAGAGAACTCAGCGCAGGGATCACAGCTGGTATTGGTGAACTCCTCGAAGAGCACGAGTCGCTGAGCCTTTGGCTCTGGTTTCGGTGTACCCGACAGGTTGAAGAACAGGTCGAAGACGGAACCGTCGTAGTCGCCTTGTGCAATGCGGGTGGTCTTCCCGGCCTCGTCTACTTCCATCAGCTGATAGTAGCCGTTGCCGTTGGCACCCTTGATGCCGTTGCCCCCTGCATCGAGGAATTCCAGCAGATAGCAGTCGTCTTTGGTCAGTTCCAAGGGGATGGTGATAAACTTGCGGGCTTCGGCATAGGGGCCTCCCTCGCGGACGATGTCGCCAGCAGAGTCATACAGTTTCCATGTGATTTCTTCCGGCTTCTTGTCGGTATAGATGCGCAGTTGCACATTGTTCTTGGCCTGTATGGAGTTGCTGAACTTGCTGAAGCGGTGGTTGCTCGTGGCATCGGTGCCATTGATATTGCTGAACCACAGTTCCACGTCGTTATTGCCTTCGGCCACCAGACTGAAGTCTTTGAAATCGCCGAACGTCAGTGTGTCGCGGTCCAGATAGTTCAGCTGTCCTGTCCACGGATATTGCTTCACGCTGCCGTTCACCTTTACGCTCAGTGTGGCAGAGGTGACCATGCCTGCGCCGTCGTTACGGAAGATGGCCTTGCCGTAGTAGTCGGGCATGCAGATCTGGTCGGGGGTGTCTATGAGGTTCATCAGTGCCAGTCGGTTCTCGCCCTCGGCATTCGGACCTATGTAGGCAGTGGCGAGCACCTCGCGGGTCGACAGGTCTTGTACGAAGGCCAGCACGCCCAGTTGTTTCTCGTCGTCAAAGAAGTCGATGTCCCATTCGCCTTGATAGCTGTAGCTCTGTCCTGCGGTAAGGGCATCGCCGGGGGTATAGCCGTTGCCGCCCGTGAAGAGCTTCCTCATCGTATAGTTCAGTTCGGTCTCGCCGTTAGGGTAGGGGGCAGCTGCCTCGATATGCTCTTCTATGGCAGCCACGAAGAGGCGCAGATTCGGGTTGGCCATATCGGTGTGTGGGGTCATGATGGCCTCCACCTTCAGTTTATGGTCGTTGCTCAGCACCTTGCTCACGCTGAGATCGCACTTTGTTGGTTGCAGCAGACAGTAACTGATGGCCTGCTCCAGGTTGGCATAGCTACGGTTCACCAGCTCAATGCCGTCGATGAACGTGGCAGGCACGCCCGTCACATTATAATAATTAAGTCGTGTCTGTTGTGCGTCTTTGTCGTAGTTGAAGAACTCGTCGGCATTGTAGGGGTAGCCCGAGTGATACTTGATGGCGATGCAGTCGCCCAGTCGGTAGTTGATGCAGGAGTCGAGCAATGGCGACCACGAGGCGCAGGGGCCGCAGCCGGTATTGGTAAACTCTTCAATCAGCACGAGTCTCTTCTGCTGAGCCTCTGCTGAGAGTTGAAGAACCATCAAAGAAACAAGTGCGAGTAAAAGTCTTCTCATCATCTCTTAATGTTTTATGTTTTTTTCAGCCGCAAAAATAAAACAAAATAACGACAAATCAACACAAAACCGTCAGAAAAATCAAAAAAGTATTAAAAAAAATGATTTTATCGTGACAAACTGTTACTCAAAGCGGGGGAAAGGGAAGATCAAAAAAGAAGAAAAGAAAAAGAGAAGGGATAGCTGCCGTTGTTGTGGGCCGCCATTCATGGCGGCATGCCCTCGTCGTGTCTCGGCCTTCATGGCGGCATGCCCTCGTCGTGTCTCGGCCTTCATGGCGGCATGCCCTCATCGTGTCTTGGCCTTCAGGCAGCAATCCCTTCTCCCGTTTTTATTTTAATTTTTTATTTTTACGAGGTAGTAGTTTTTCTTTCCTCTCTGCACGAGCAGATACTTCTCGTCGATCAGGTCTTCGGCAGTGATGGGTCTGTCGCTGGCCAGTTTCTCCTTGTTCAGCGAGAGTGCGCCGCTCTTCAGGAACTCGCGTATCTCTCTCTTCGACTGAAACACGTTCGCCGTCGTGGTGAATAGCTCCGAAGCCACCTGTCCCAGCTGGTCCTTCTCGATCTCAAACTGCGGCACACCGTCGAACACATCGAGGAACGTCTGTTCGTCCAGCCTCTCCAGTGCCTCTTTCGTAGCCTTGCCGAACAGGATGTTCGAGGCTTCGATGGCCATGTCGAGTGCTTCACGTGAGTGAACCATCACCGTCACCTCTTCAGCCAGTCTCTTTTGCAGCACGCGTCGGCCTGGGTCTTGCTTGTGCTCCTCTGTCAGTACGTCGATGGTCTCTTTGTCCAGCGAGGTGAAAATCTTGATATATCGCTCAGCATCCTCGTCGCTCACGTTCAGCCAGAACTGATAGAAGCGATAAGGTGTCGTGCGCTTCGGGTCGAGCCAGATGTTGCCGCTCTCCGTCTTGCCGAACTTCTTGCCGTCGCTCTTCGTGATGAGCGGACAGGTCAGTGCGAATGTCTCCACATCGTTGCCCAGCGTGCGACGAATCAGCTCCGTGCCAGTCGTCATGTTGCCCCACTGGTCGTTGCCGCCCAGTTGCAGCTTCACGCCCTTGTGCTGATACAGGTACAGGAAGTCGTAGCCTTGCAGCAGCTGATAGGTAAACTCCGTGAACGACAGGCCGTCGCGTGCCGTACCGTTCAGTCGCTGTTGCACGCTATCCTTTGCCATCATATAGTTTACGGTGATGTGCTTACCCACCTCGCGAGCGAAGTCGAGGAAGGTGAAGTTCTTCATCCAGTCGTAGTTGTTCACCATTTCGGCAGCATTCTCCTCCTTGCTTTCGAAGTCGAGGAACTTAGCCACCTGTGCTTTGATGCACTCCTGGTTGTGTCTCAGTGTCTCGTCGTTCAGCAGGTTGCGTTCCTGACTTTTTCCCGAGGGGTCGCCTATCATGCCCGTGGCTCCTCCCACCAGTATGATAGGTTTATGTCCGCAGCGTTGCAGATGTCTGAGCATCATGATGCCGCACAAGTGTCCTATGTGCAGTGAGTCGGCAGTAGGGTCGGTACCCAGGTAAGCCGTAACCATTTCCTTCTGTAGCAATTCTTCCGTTCCTGGCATGATCTGGGCCAGCATTCCTCGCCAGCGCAGTTCTTCAACAAAATTTTTTCTCATCGCTTTATTTCTGTAATAATGACTTTTGGCTGCAAAAGTAGCAAAAATAATGCAAACCACCAAACTTCAGACTGGAGAGTTTAGACTATAGACTTCAGACTATAGACTACAGACTTCAGTCAATCTCTCGTCTACAGTCTACAGTCTATAGTCTATAGTCAAAGTTTCTTCAGTCAAGGCACGGGGTCATATCCGCTTCCGCCCCACGGGTTGCATCTGAGTATTCTCCATACGGCGAGTGCGAGTCCTTTGAACGGGCCATGTTTCATGATGGCCTCTTTGGCATATTGTGAGCAAGTGGGTGTGAATCTGCAAGAGGGTGGGGTGCAGGGCGATATGAACTGCTGATAGAAGAGTATCGGCAAGAGCAACAGCCATTTCAGTGGCCAACAGATATAGTGCCACAGTCTTTTCACTTATCGTCCTTTGCGTTGATCTTCTCCGCTGCAAATTTCAGCAGTCTTCTCATTCGTGCGGCCACCACGTCAGAGGGTGCATGCTCGTTCGACAGCCAGATGAAGGCCAGACACACCTGTGTCCCCTCTGGCACACGGTTTGTCAGCAGTTGTTGGTTCAGTCGATAGGCCTCGCGCAGTTGTCTCTTCACGCGGTTGCGGTCTACTGCATGTTTGAAGTGCCTTTTCGACACGCTGATCAGCACCTGAGCGTTCGGTTGTCCTTCCGTCCGTTCCTGTGCCATCACCACTATTCTTATTGGGTATGCCGCCTTCGATGCATTGTCATGTCCGTTGAACAACTGTTCAATCACCTTCTTACTGACAATACGAGAAAACTTATTAAATTGAAAATTGAAAATTGAAAATTGAGAATTATGATCAGACTCATCAAATTGAGAATTGGGAATTGAGAATTGAGAATTATGATCAGACTTTTGCTCTTCAGAAGTCCTCACATTCTCAACAATCTCATCCTTGCCCTCATCCTCAGAACTAATCATAATTCTCAATTGACGAAATTCTCAATTCTCAATTTTCAATTCTCAATTGACAAAGTTTTCAATTTACTCGTTTTCTTGCAAATAGTTTTGCAGTGCTCCGGTCATTGAAGGGAACTTATCGTTAGGAGCCTCCAGGTCGAGGCGCAGTCCGGCATCGCGCACGGCCTTGGCCGTTGCGGGACCGAACGTGCCGATGGCTATCTTGCCCTGTTCAAAGTTCGGGAAGTTCTTCGTCAGTGCCTCGATGCCCGACGGACTGAAGAAGATCAGCATGTCATAGTCGAACGTGTCTATCTCCTCCTGCGTGAAGTCGTTGCTCACCGTCCTATACATCACGCACTCCGTGTGCGTCAGCTTCTTCGAGTCGAGCAACTGCGACAGCGAGTCGTTGTGAACGTCGCTCATAGGCACCAGATATTTCTCCGACTTATGCTTGATCATCGTCGGAATCAGGTCGTCCACTCTTCCGGTATTGCCGAAGAACACCTTGCGCTTGCGGTATTGTACATATTTCTGAATATAGAGAGCAATCGTTTCGGTGACGCAGAAGTACTTCATGTCTTCGGGAATGTTGACCCTCATCTCCTTTGCCAATGTGAAGAAGTGGTCGATGGCGTGTCTTGAGGTAAATACGATGGCAGTATAGTTCAGTATGTTCACTTTTTGTGCGCGGAATTCGCGAGAACTGATACCTTCAACTTTAATAAACGGACGGAAAACCAGCTCTACGTTATATTTTGTAGCAATATCAAAATAGGGCGACTTCTCGCTTGTCGGTCTTGGTTGCGATACCAAAATTTTCTTAATCATCTCTCTATATTCTTAGCTAAAAATTGAGTTTTAAAAGGTCAATCAGTACCAGCAGTCCTCCTGCCAAAGAGAGTACGGGTATGATTTCGAGCGTGCAAAAGTACAAAAAAGATTGCAGAAAACCGTCATTTTGCTTAAAAAAGATGCTCCAACACTTGTAAAAAGTCAGTGTTTTGGTTAAAAATAGAATAAAACCAAGATAATAGAGTGATGTTTGAAGTGAAAAATCATAGTAGACCATCAGCAGCACGATGGGGAAGAGCAGCACGCCTTCGGCAGCGATGATGAGCAGTTCCGTCTTCTGCCAGAGCCTGTTCTGTGATGGGTCGAAGAACGCAAAGTTAGCCAGTTCGTAGATGCAGGTCTTCAGCAGCATGTAGCCTAAGAACACGCCGAAGAAGATGGCGATCAGCTGCGACTCACTGTCGAATATGAACGTGCCGCTCACGTAGTGCGTGGTGTACTGATAGGCCGTGATGGCCATGAGCAGGCACGACAGCAGGGCCACGAACAGCTGAAACCGCAGTTCGCTCGATGTCTCGCTGATGTTATTATTATTAAGGTTGGGCGTATAGAAGAAGTTCTTCAGCTGTTGCAGCAAGAAGCGGTGCGACCGTGCTATCGACACGACGATGATGATGAAGCAGAACAGCAGCATAGCGGTGATGAGGTTGTCGCCCCTCACGCTGTAGGGTACCGGGTCGCCCGCTATGCCGAAGCGTGCATTGTCCTGTTCGGTGTAGAACACCGTGTCGTTCGAGAAGAAGTTCTTGCGGTAGTATTGTGGAATGTCCACCTCCATCAGATTGCGAGCCGGCCCATGTCCTGGTATGTGCAGTGTGTCGGGTCGCTGGCTATATCTGATTTCTTTCGGTTTGAACCATGCCTGTATGGCCGAGTCCTGTTGTGCAGGTGTGGCGTCGCGTGGCAGCATGCGCAGCACCTGATAGGGGCTGCGTGGTTCATGGTGTTCTTCGGCTTC
>CACXXD010000045.1 GCA_902771445.1 uncultured Prevotellaceae bacterium | reverse complement strand
ACGGTTGCTCTCGCTGGAAAGAAGGATGCACTTGGCGCAAGCCTTTCGATGAAAAGCCCTGACAACTCTTCATCTCTGCGGTCTACTTTTTTATCATTACTATAATACTTTCTGTCTTTATTTTGTCAAGATTATTCATAGAAAAAAGGCCCTTCTGAAAATAGCATTCTGGAGCGAGAAATCACATGCACTCACAGCATGCCGCAACCATCGTTTTGAGATTGATATTGAATCAAAGTGGGTTTACAGCCATATCAAACTGAGTTTCATCATTAGTTGCATTCTGTTCTAAGTCATAACTCACTTTGATATGACTGCCAACCCACCATGATTCAATACAAATCACAGCACGAAGGCCGCGTATTGTCCCTCAAAACTGTTCGAAAGGCGAATTTTCCGAAGTCAAAAATAGTTCTTTTTGCGAAATAAAATTTACAACAGCCTGACACTCAACGACATATCCAACCCCTTCCAATACTCGCATATTTGCAAGCGACTTTCAGTTTGCAGAATTCCATGCGATTCTCAGAGGGGTTGTTGTAAAGATTATTCATATTTTTTTGAAGGGACATGATGGCTATTGGAAAGAAAAGACCGCCTTTCGTCACTTTTAACGCGCAAATATCTCGTAATTCCCAAACTCTTTGTACCTTTTCTTGTATTCACACAAGAGAAGTCGGCTACCGTCGATGTCACCAGCATAACCCTTGACCCGGCCACAGCCTCGATGACCTTGGGCGGCGAGACGCTGACGCTGACACCGACCGTCCTGCCCGCTGACGCTACGGACAAGACCGTGACATGGACGACGAGCAACGCAAGCGTGGCCACCGTGGCTGACGGCATAGTGACAGCCGTAGCCGCTGGCACCGTCACCATCACCGCCAACGCCAACGACGGCAGCGGCGTGACGGACACCTGCACCGTGACCGTGACAGCCCCCGCCACGAAGTACGACATCACCGTTGGTGAGAACGAGCACGGCACGGTGGCGTTCACCGTTGACGGTGCTGCCGCTACACAGGCCAAGAAGGACGACGTGGTGACTGTGAGCGTGACACCCGCCGAGGGCTACTCGACGAAGGACGTGACCGTCCGCGCCTACACCACATGGGCTGCTGCTCCGGCTCGCGCCAAGAGCCGCGCTGCTGCTCCCGAACTGAAGGACAACATCGACGTGACCGCCGGAGAGAACGGCACTTGGACGTTCACCATGCCCGAGGCTAACGTGTGGGTGAAGGATGCCCATACAGGTCGAATAGTTTTTGATGATTACACGGCTTGGCGCAATATTTTCGCATACCCTTCGTTATAATAAGGTATGCGCAGTTTATTCACTTTTCTATACATAAGTTTGATGGTCATTCTTCTTGCTGGCTGTGGTGCAGATGCAGCCATGAAGAAGGGTAACAAATTCTATGCGCTGGGCGAATACTACGATGCGGCAGGACAATACAAGAAGGCTTACTCGCAGACAAAGGCCAAAGAACGACCGCTGCGTGGTCAGCGTGCCTTGAAAATGGCCGACTGCTACCGACGCATCAACTACACACAGAAGGCCATCGCTGCCTATAACAATGCCGTGCGCTACAAACAAGCGGACTCAACGGCCTTGTTCCACCTGGGGCAGCTCCTGCTGAAGAACGGCAGCTACAAAGAAGCCGAAAAGGTGTTCGTACAGTTGCAAGACTCCATGCCCAACCACCCGTTGGTGGCCGCCGGACTGGAGTCGGCCCGCATGGCCCCAAGATGGAAGACTGATGCCGCACTCTCTGGCTACACGGTGAAGCGGGAGGACTTGTTCAACTCCCGACGAGCCGACTACTCTCCCATGCTGGCAGGCGATGAGTTCGACCAACTGTATATCACATCGACACGCAATCAGGCGGTGGGCGATGAGCTGAGCGGCATTACTGGCACCAAGCCTGCCGACATTTTCGTAGCCACTAAAGACGAAAAAAGAAAGTGGCAGAAGCCGGAAGCCATTGAGAGCGAACTGAACACCGAGCAGGACGAAGGGGCTTGCTCGTTCACCCCCGACTCGAAGACCATGTACCTGACCGTCTGCAAGACCGACCCCAACTATCCGCGCTTTGCCACGATAGCCACGTCGAGCAGAAGCGATGCCTCATGGGGAAAGGCACAAGAGCTGGTCATCACCAAGGACACGCTCTCACTCTTTGCCCATCCGGCCATCTCACCCGACGGCATGTGGCTCTACTTCGTCAGCGACATGCCCGGCGGCATGGGCGGACTCGACATCTGGCGAGCACAGTTGACGACCTCCGGCATCGGTGCACTGGAGAATCTCGGCGAACCCGTCAACACTCCGGGCGATGAGATGTTTCCCACCTTCCGGCCCAATGGCGACTTCTATTTCTCGTCGAACGGCCATCCCGGCATGGGTGGTCTCGACATTTTCATTGCCAAGCCAGCTGAAGCTGAACTGACTTCTGCCGCTACTGATTCCTTGACCGCCAAGAAGAAGAGCTTTGACCAGAGGCCACAGAACTATATTCTCTCTCATCCGGGTGCTCCGCTCAACTCGCAGGGCGACGACTTCGGCATGACGTTCGAGGGGCTGCACAACCGAGGCTTCTTTTGCTCGAACCGAGGCGACGGACGAGGCTGGGACCACATCTATTCCTTTGAGAAACATGAGGTCATACAGACCGTGAAAGGATGGGTCTACGAACAGGACGGCTACGAACTGCCCCAGGCACTGGTCTACATGGTGGGAAACGACGGCACCAACCTGAAACTGAGCGTGAAAGGCGACGGCTCCTTCACGGAGCAAATCAAGCCGGGAGTCGACTATGTGTTCCTTGGCACCTGCAAAGGCTATCTGAACCACAAGGAGCAACTGAAGGTAGACACGGTGAAGGAGTCGGAAGAATATGTGCTGCAATTCCCGTTGGCCAGTATCACCGCGCCAGTACTCATCGACAACATCTTCTACGACTTCGACAAGGCGACCCTCCGCCCTGAGTCGACCGAAGCACTCGACAACCTTATCAAACTGCTGAACGAGAACCCGAACGTGACCATCGAACTGTCGGCCCACTGCGACTATCGCGGTCCGGCGGCTTATAACAAGGCTTTGTCGCAGCGGCGTGCCGAGAGTGTGGTCAACTATCTGACGGAGCATGGCATAGCCGCCGACCGTCTTTCACCGATGGGCTATGGCAAGGAGAAGCCTAAGACCATCAAGCGCAAACTGACGGAGAAGTACGACTGGCTGAAAGAGGGCGACGTGCTGACCGAGGAGTTCATCAAGGCACTGAAAGACGAGGAGCAACAGGAGATATGCAACCAGCTGAACCGTCGCACAGAGTTCATCGTCTTGCGCACCACCTACGGACTGTTCGACGAGAAGGGCCATCCCAAGGAACCGCCTGCACCCAAAGAAAACAAGGAGCAAGAAAAAGAACAAGCCGACGACGCCGACTTGTTCTAATCAAAAAAGTTCTGCAAACATTTATTTTCTGGAGGGCATGAGCAACCAGAGAATAAAGTAAATCAGCACACCACTGAATGCAGTGAAGAGCGTAAGCAAAGCAAAGACAACGCGAATGACGGTCGGATCGAAGCCGAAATAGTTGGCAAGGCCACCACAGACACCTGCAATCACCCGATCGTTTGAACGATAAAGTTTCTTGTTTTCTGTCATATTTATATCATTGTTAACTATATAATCAGGCTCATTGTCGTTTCCTTTGTTCCTCCTCAACAATTTGACGACCAATACAATGGCAAGAATTACGACTAAAATGGGAACGACAAGGAGGAAAACCGTAAAGACCAGGAAAATAATGACAGACACGATCAAGAATGAACTGTCGGTCGAGCCGAAAAGATGCTTAACAATTTTAGATGTCCCCACATTCTGTCCGGAGATAGGCTCAACCAAATCCAGGTCGGCTTCATAGTCGTTTTCCGTCGTGTCTGAGAACACCTCAACCTCGTTCTTCTGCACAGAGTCAACCAGTTCTTCCATGACTGTTGCCTGCTGAGCAGTCACCTTGGAAGGCGAGGTCATCAGCATGCTTAGCACAGTTATCAACAAAAATAATCTTCTCATCGCAATATTATTTTATGATTTAATATCAAACATCTAATGATAATTTGTTGCAAAGGTGCATATTTTTTTTTAATTTTGCAAACGATTATGCAATTATCCGACGATTTTATAGCGCAAACACGCCTTTTGTTCGGCGAACAAAGGTTCGAGCGTTTCGTGAATGCGCTCGGCGAAGAGCCTCCCGTCAGCATCAGGCTGAATCCACGCAAAAAAGTTTGCTCGTCGACACTCACGGCCAGCGATGCCGTTGCGCAGGTTCCCTGGTGTCCTTCGGGCATCTATCTCAACTCACGTCCCAACTTCACTTTCGACCCATTGTTTCACGCAGGCTGCTACTACGTCCAGGAAGCCTCATCCATGTTCGTCGACCTTGTGTTGCGCCAGTATGTCAACGAGCCCGTCGCCATGCTCGACATGTGCGCTGCTCCTGGCGGCAAGTCTACGGCGGCACGCTCCGTTCTGCCCGAAGGCAGCGTGCTCGTTTCCAACGAGCCCATCCGTCTGCGGGCGCAGGTGCTGACAGAGAACATTCAGAAATGGGGCTATCCCGATTGCATCGTCACCAACAACTACCCCAAGGATTTCAGAAAAGTCAAAGCACTGTTCGATGTCATTTTGTGCGATGTGCCTTGCTCGGGCGAAGGCATGTTCAGAAAAGACGAAGGAGCCGTCGGCGAGTGGAGCACACAGAACGTTGAGAAGTGCTGGCAACTGCAACGCTCCATCGTGAGCGAGGCATGGCAATGCCTGGCCGAAGGCGGTCTGTTCATCTACAGCACATGTACCTATAACACTAAGGAGGACGAGGAAAACGTGCGCTGGATGACCGACGAACTGGGTGCTGAAGTGCTGCCCGTCGACATCATGACACCGTGGAACATCACAAGCTCGCTGCTCGAGGGCTTCAATCAGCCCGTCTACCGTTTCATTCCCGGCTACACCCGTGGCGAAGGACTCTTCATGGCAGTGCTACGCAAGCCCGGAACACCGCGCTCGTCGGATCCTCGCAATCTGCAAAGCGTATCGACAAACATCTGCAAAGCACTCAACGTGCTCTACGACGGACAGCCCAAAGCCGAAAAGAAGGGCCACGACCTGATTCCCGTTCATGCCGAAGCACTCTCTGTCTTGCTCGACCGCGACAAATATCCGATGGCAGAGCTCGACTACCCCACCGCCATTGCCTATCTGCGCGGCGAAGCCATCTCGCTGCCATCCGACATGCCTCGCGGCTACATCATCGTCACCTTCCACCGTCATCCCCTCGGCTTTGTCAAAAACATTGGCAACCGTGCCAACAATCTCTATCCCAAGGAGTGGCGCATCAAGAGCACACACATTCCCGACTATCCCGACATTCTCAAAACAACATTAGAATAAAAAAACAGATGAAACAATATCTCAATCTACTCGAACGCATCCTCAATGAAGGTGTGCAGAAAGGCGACCGCACTGGCACTGGCACACTGAGCGTCTTTGGCCATCAGATGCGCTTCAACCTCGAAGAAGGCTTTCCGTTGCTCACCACGAAGAAACTACATCTGAAGAGCATCATCTACGAATTGCTTTGGTTCCTGCAAGGCGACACCAACGTGCATTATCTACAGGAACATGGCGTGCGCATCTGGAACGAATGGGCCGACGAGAACGGTGAACTGGGTCCCGTCTATGGACACCAGTGGCGCTCATGGCCCGACTACGACGGCAAGAGTATCGACCAGATAAAAATCATTCTCGACCAGATTCAGCACAACCCCAACTCCCGCCGCATGTTGGTTTCGGCATGGAACGTGGCCGAAGTAAACAAGATGGCACTGCCCCCCTGCCACACGATGTTCCAGTTCTACGTGGCCGACGGCAAGTTGTCGCTACTGCTCTATCAGCGCTCTGCCGACACCTTCTTGGGTGTTCCTTTCAACATTGCCTCTTATGCCCTGCTCTGCATGATGGTAGCACAAGTGTGCGGCTTGAAGCCCGGCGAGTTCATCCACACCACTGGCGACACCCATCTCTACCTGAACCATCTGGAACAAGCCCGACTGCAACTGACACGCGAGCCACGCCAGTTGCCCACTATGCGCATCAATCCCGACGTGAAAGACCTTTTCTCTTTCCAGTACGAGGATTTCTTATTGGAGAATTACGATCCCTGGCCACACATCAAGGCTGAGGTTAGTGTATGAATCGCACTGACATATCCCACAAAAAAATATACACCGAAGCGCATCGTTTCGGTGTATATTTTTTTATGTAGCGGAACTGTCTATATCAACCGCGCACGTAGTCTGCAAATGAATAGGCATGCGCATGGCGCTCGTCTGGCTCATGGTCTTCGCGAGCCACTTCCTTCCAACCGCTATAGTCGGGGAAGAAGGTATCGGCCTCTGCGGGTGTGTCGTCAATCTCTGTCAGACAAAGACGGTCTGCCTTGTCGATGAGCGCCGAATAAAGGCTCGCACCTCCTATGATATAGATGTCCTCATCAGGTCGACAGGAGGCCACGAAAGCCTCCCACGCAGGGAAGCACTCACACCCGGGCAGCTCACGGACCGTTGCCGACAACACACAGTTGCGACGATTGGGCAGCGCACCCTTTGGCAAACTCTCAAACGTGCGACGGCCCATCACAATGGTATGGCCAGTCGTCAGCTGCTTGAATCGCTTCAGATCATTGGGCAACCAGTAGATCAGCTTGTTCTGAAAGCCTATGGCCCTGTTGCGAGCCACGGCTGCAATCATGTTAATCATCTCTTCAAGCCTAAAAATCCATCAAATCACATGCATGGCTCCAATCAGATAGAGCAGCGAATAACCCAGTAGCATCGAAACGATACCCACGATGAGACCAACCTTTGCCATCTGGTTCTGATGCACCAGATTGGTTGCGTATGCCAGCGCGTTCGGCGGTGTAGAGATGGGCAGTACCATCGCGCTCGATGCAGCAATGGCCACACCGATAAGCACCGTCGGCGTGCCACCGATGGCAGACAGTTTATCGCCCATAGCTGCGCACACCACTGCCAGGATAGGCATGAGCAAAGCGGCGGTAGCTGAGTTGGAGATGAAGTTCGAGAGTCCATAGCAGATAACACCCGACAGCAGCAAAATCAGCAACGGCGAGAAATCGGCAAAGGGGATGCTCTGCACCGCCAGCGAAGCCAGTCCCGAGGCATTCAGACCATAGCCGAGAGCGAATCCGCCGGCCACCATCCAGATAACCGACCAGTTGATTTCTTCCAAGTCAGCACGTCCGATAACACCCGTCAGCGAGAACACGACAAAGGGAATGAGAGCAACGGTATAGGAATTGATGCCCGTCACGGTGTCGAGCAGCCAGAGCAAAACGGTAACGAAGAAGGTCACAATCACGATATACGTCTTGGTGTCTTTCTTCATGCCCCCCTCAATCTTCAGCTCCACGGTCTTCTGCGAGAAGGGGAAGATGGTCTTCAGCAGCACCCAGCTGAAGAAGAGCAACACAGCCACCAGTGGCAACATGAACATCATCCACTGTCCGAAGCCCAGACCGAGGTTCAGTCCTTCGGGATCGTTCAGATATTTCATGGCAATGGTATTAGGCGGTGTGCCGATTGGCGTACCCATGCCCCCCAGGTTGGCGGCAACAGGAATAGAGAGGGCCATAGCAATACGGCCTTTTCCTTCAGGCGGCAACTGTTTGAACACAGGTGTCAGGAACGTGAGCATCATAGCCGCCGTGGCAGTGTTTGAAACGAACATCGAGAAGAGGCCCGTGATGAGCAGGAAGCCCAGCAGCACATTCTCGCTCTTGTTGCCAAACGGCTTCAGCATGACCTTGGCCAGCTGAGCATCCAGTCCGGTCTTCGTTGCGGCAATAGCCAGTATGAATCCACCGATGAACAGCATGATAACGGGATCGGCAAACGTTGCCATGATGGCCTTATAGGACAGCAACTTGCCCACCTCATCGGGGTTGCACATCCACTTGATGCCACTGTCAGAGGTGAATAACAGCATCAGTCCAATGATGGCCACACTCGTAGCCCATGATGGCACTACCTCCATAATCCACATCAATGTAGCAAAGGCAAAGATGGCGATGATACGTTGCTGAACGATGTTCAGTCCGTCGATGCCGAAAGAGTCGATTGGCAAATTCCAAAGCAGCAGAGTGACACCTGTCACAAAGATAGCCTGCAACATTTTTTTCTGCACTCGTTGCGGATGATCTTTCTGGGCCTGATGCATTCTGTGATAGGCTTCCAGCAGATTATAACCATGAAAGTTCTTAAACATAATTTTGTTTTTATATAATATAATGAATGAATGTTCTTTCTACACTTTTCTGTTTCGGGGTGCAAAGGTAAGAAAATTATTCGAATCAAAACATCATTAATATAAAAAACATAAATAATACAGTACCTCTTGAGGTTGAATGGGCGGTGCTTAAAGCACCGGGCAATGAACGAAAAAAGGGAGGATGGGGATTAGATTTTTTTGGGGGTCCATACGAAAAATTGAGGGACACAAAAAATATGAATAATTTTGACAATGCCCCCTCTGAGAATCGCACGGAATTCAGCAAGACGAGGTTGAGGGCGAAATATGCGAGTTTTGGGCTATCCACAGAACTAACTGATTTTCAGATAGTTGCAAAACAGAGACAAAAGGAACGGATGAAACTGAGGGGCAGAACTTCGCTTAAAGAACAATAATGACGACAACAATACCAAGAATCAAGATTCATCATGCTGAATTTGAAGCAAAATCATGGTGGGTTTAAAGTCATATCAAACTGAGATATGTGCTAAATCACCGCGTGATTCAAGTCAAAACTCAAGATGAGATAACTTTAAACCCAATTTGATTCAATATCAAACTCAGGAAGATGGCAACGCAAAGCGTTTTTAAGGAAGCTGAAAAAAGCTAGAATGACAATTCTGACAGATGCTTTTTTCTATGAATTATTTTGACAAAATCGAGGCGACTCACCACCGATAAGCAGTCGGGAAACCCTCCAAGAATGATTTACCAAGTAATGATGATTGCATATTCTAAAAAAAATGACTAACTTTGCAGCCATAAAAAATAAATATGAAACAAAAATGAAGAATCTATTCCTATTGCTGACCATCTGGCTAACCGCCAGCAACTTGCAGGCTGCACAGCCTACCGACACGCTGACATGGCGCATCAAGTCGATGCGCTGTGAGGACTGCGCACACAAAGTGAACAACGCGCTGCGGAAGAACCCGGCCATCGACGGGGTGAGCTTCGACCTGGAGAAGCGCACCGTGACCATCGCCTACGACGGCACGCGCACGTGTCCCGACTCCATCGTGAACAACCTGCGCGGCACGCGCTACAAGCCCTCACCCTACGACCCGACGGAGGTGATACACCGCGGCATAGGCTTGCAGATGGCCGACATGCACTGTCAGAACTGCGCCAACCGCATCATGAAACGGCTGTCGGAGGTGGAGGGCGTGGACAGCATCGCGCCGCACGTGGACAAGCACTACGTGTTCTTCCGCTACGATGCCAACAAGACGACCAAGGCCACTATCCGCGAGATTCTGCAGGGCATGGGCTTCACGCCCGTGAACTACTACACGAGCAAGGAGATCAGCTTTGCCTACTTCAAGATTGCCCCTGAGCAGGTGAACGACGAGACCATCGACACGGCACTGGCGCTCGACGGCGTGGACGATGCCAACGTGAGCAAGCGTCAGCGCTCGCTGGCCATCACCTACGTGAACACCGAGACCAACGAGCAGAAGCTGCTGGAGGGTCTGAAGGCAGCCGGCATAGAGGCCACGGTGCCAGCCCCGCACGAGTGCAAGGAGAAGACCGAGAAATGAGAAATGACAAGACCGATAACAGATAATTGCAGAATAGGGTGAAACGATTTATAATACTATTCGCGCTACTGACAAGCATGCTGACTGTGGCCACGGCGCAGAAAGCAGGCCACACGCTGCACATCAGCGTGAACGAACGGGTGTCACGCGAGCCCGTGATCATGGCCACACTGAAGCTGATGCCTGCCGAAGTGATGGCCGTGACCGACATGAACGGCAAGGCCACGATCAACAATGTGCCATCGGGCGAATATACGCTGCAGATCAGCTACGTGGGCTTCGAGACCGTCAACACCCGCGTCAAGGTTGAGAAAGACCTGCAGCTGAAGTACACGATGGTGCCCACGTCGCTCTCGCTCAACGAGGTGAAAGTGGTGGCCCGACAGAAGGAGTCGGGTGCCTCGACATCGAGCATCATCGGTCGACAAGCCATCGACCACCTGCAAGCCACGTCGCTGGCCGACATCATGCAGCTGATTCCCGGACAGCTGATGGGCAACGTGGACCTGACGCAGCAGTCGAACCTGCAACTGCGCACGCTGGTGAACAACAACACGTCGGCCTTCGGTGCCAGCATCGTGATCGACGGCATGCCCATCTCCAACAACGGCACGCTGACAGAGGGAGGATTCTCGGCTACAGCCTTCACCGGCACCGACCTGCGCCAAGTGGCAGCCGACGACATCGACGAGGTGGAGGTGATTCGCGGCATTCCCTCGGCTGAATACGGCGACCTGACCAGCGGCCTGGTGGTGGTCCACTCCAAGGTGGGCGTCACTCCCTATCAGGTGAAGGCCAAGGTGAACCCGGGCATGCAGAACTACTCGGTGGGCAAGGGCTTCAACCTGGGCAGGGGCGGCATCATCAACGTGAGCGCCGACTATGCCAAGGCATGGGGCGACCCACGCATGAAGACGCGCTCCTACGACCGCTACAACGTGAACCTGGGCTACGGCAAGGACCTGAGTCGACGCTGGCACACCGACACGAAGCTGCGCTTTGCCAAGACCAAGGACTGGAGCGGACAGGACCCCGACGCCACGCTGACCAACTCGGAGACCAAGAACGGAACACAGACCTTCGGACTGACCCATAACGGCAAGATTCAGATGGACAAGCCCCTGATGCGCTCGCTGAAGTACACCGTGGGACTGAGCTACTCGAAGATAGACAACCGCAACACGAGGTACGTGGGCAACACGAGCGGACGCACCGACATCATCACCGCGCTGACGACGGGCTACAACAACGTGAGCTACATCAACGGCTCCTATCTGGCCACGGGCATCACCGAGAGCCGTCCCGGCAACGTGTTTGCCAAGATTACCGACGACTTCTTCCTGCGCAAGGGCAAGACCGTGCAGAGCTTCAAGGTGGGTCTGGACTACCACTTCGACTGGAACAATGCCAAGGGCTACTACAACGAAGACGAGAGCCGCCCCTTCCATCCCAACGACGGCACGCGCCCCAGAGCCTTCCGTGACATTCCCGGACTGCACCAGATTGCCCTGTTTGCCGAAGACCAGTTCACCTATAATATAAATAAGGTGAACCGCCTGCGTCTGGGCCTCGGTCTGCGCTTCACGGCCATGCAGCCCTTTGCCGACGTGGCCACCACGGCCCTGTCGCCCCGCGTCAACGGAGTCTTCACCGTGGCCAAATGGATCGACGTGCGTGCCGGCATCGGACTGAACTCGAAGACACCTGGACTGAACTATCTGTATCCCGACAAGAAGTACGACGACCGCCAGGCTGCCATCTACATCTCGCAGAGCGCACCCGAAAACAACATCGTGAACTACTACACGCACGTCTACGATGTGGCCTACTCGAAGAATCTGAAGAACGCCACGACCACGAAGATTGAGGTGGGACTGGACTTCAAGCTGCCCGGCAACCGCCGATTGAGCGTGCTGGCCTATCGCGACAAGACCCCCAACGGCTTCGGCTCGCTGACGGAATACCTAACCTATCCGGCCAACATCTACTACACCCAACAAGACAAGGACAACCTGAGCGGACTGGTCATCACCCCGGGACAGCCCACGCAAATAGGCACCAACCCCATCCGCACCGACATCATCTTCATGACCACAGGACGCATAGGCAACACCAACACCACGGTGAACAAAGGCATGGAGTTCGACCTGGAACTGGGCCAGCTGAAGCCGCTGCGCACCAGTCTCTATCTGAGCGGAGCATGGAGCGAGACGAAGACGTGGAGCACCGACATGGACTCGCAGACACCCAACAGCGTGCCTACGTCCTATGCCAAGGGCATCAACCTGACACCCTTCAAGGTGGTCTACCCCACCGGAGGCGAGTTTACACGCTACCGCCGACTGGTGACCACCCTCCGCGCCGTGACCCACATACCGCCCCTGCACATGGTGGCCTCGCTCACCGCACAGGCCATCTGGCACAACTCCAACTGGAGCTATGCCGACGAGGAGATGCCCATAGGCTGGATTGACCGCGACGTGAACTACCACGAGATAACCGCCGACATGCACAACGGCTATCTGGGCATGGACGGTCGCTACTATGCCGCTGCACCCGCCGGCCAGGAGTCGATGGCCATCAGTGCCATGAACCGCAAGAGCAACGACAACGAGCCGAGCAAGACACCCATCACGTGGAACACGTCGGCCCGACTGACCAAGGAACTGGGCCGCATGGGCGGTCTGTCGGTCTACGTGAACAATGCCCTGTTCTACGAACCCTTCCTGCAAGGCAACAAGACCACTACCCTATCACAGCGCAACACCGGAACCTTCTCGTTCGGTGCCGAACTTTACCTCAACCTGTAGCACAATGAAGAAACAGATAGCAACCCTCTGCACGGTGCTGACTCTCGTGGCCTGTGTAGACTACAACGACAACACCGAAAGCGTGAAGACCGTGGGCATACAGCTGCTGAAGCCCGACGGCTTTACCGACAACAGCGGACTGAGCGGACGCACCATCACCCTGATAGCCGACAACGGCAAGCGACTGACCGCCACCACCGATGCCAACGGTCTGGCCAAAGTGAACGACCTGACACCCAACATCTACAACATATCGGCCTCATGGGAAATCAGCGGCAGCGAGTATGTCAGGCTGACGGACGGACAGATGCCCGTACTCAGCGATGCCCACAACTTCACACTGACGGGCAGTCTGGCCAACCAGCTGCTGACGAAAGAAGAGACGGTGAGCGTGCAGATGCTGGCCAACGAGAATCCCGACATCATCATCAGCAAGATATACTTTGCCACCTCACGCGACGAGAACAACAAGAACTACGAGGCAGGACGATACATCGAGCTGTTCAATCAGTCGGACGAGCCGGTCGACGTCAGCGGACTGTACATCGGACTGACTGAGAGCGAAGGAACGCAAGCCTACACGCTGGCCAACCTGCACGAACAGCACAACGACTCGGTGCTGCTGCTGAAGCAGATCTTCAGGATTCCCGCCGACGAGCCGCATCTGGTGGAACCCAGCGGAACGGTGCTGATCGTGAACAGCGCCATCGACCACACGAAGAACAAGGCGCCACTGGAGGCTGACCTCACCGGGGCCGACTTCGAGGCCAAGGACAACAGCACGACAAGACCCCTGACCAACAATCCCGACGTGAAAGCCCTGGAGCTGATCTACAGTACATACGCTACGATTTCGAACATGAACCTCGTGAACAACGGTCTGTGCGGCGTGGTCATCTTCCGCACCGAACAGGACGTAAACAGCTGGCCCCTCACCTACAAGTATCCCAACAATGCCACCAAAGGCTCGCAATGGCGACTGCTGCCCAAGCGGTTCGTGCTGGACGGGGTGGAGTGTCTGCCCAACAAGAACGAGACGGGTCCCGACATCAACGCAAAGCGCATCTACCCGGAAATCGATGCCGGCTTCACCTTCATCAATGCCGTCAGCGGGCGCTCGGGCGAAGTGGTCTACCGCAAGACATCGGGCAGCACGGGCAAGAACGGGCGCAAGATGCTGGTGGACACCAACAACTCGCGCAACGACTTCAAGGTGTCGACCACCATCAAGCCACGCGAATATGACGAGACGGCAGAACAGTGAAACGAGAAGACAAAAAGAAGCTAAGAAGACATGACAATGAGAAAACTCTTTTCCATACTTGCATTTTCCAATCTCCTGTTCCTGACGGCCACGGCACAGGAGGGCTACTACCGATATGAGGATGCCCGACAACTGTGGCGGCAGACCGACAACGCTGCCGGACTCTCGCTCGACACCATCAGGAACCGAGGCTATGCCCTGTTTGAGTTTGCCCATCGCGACGGCGACTACCGACGCGTGCAGGAGGGCGGACAGAGCAATCAACTGACGTTCAAGACCGAACGCTACCAGACCATAGCAGGGGTGCTGGTGGGCTACGGGCGCTTCCACTTCAACATGGACCACACGAAGGACCGCGCCTGGTGCGACGTGATGCGCCCCTACAACTCCAACCCGTTCATGCCCGGCAGTAGCGTGCGCGGTGCCTACGACACACAGCTGTTCGACTTCACCGCCGCCATCGGCACCATCAAGCTGAGAGGACTCACAGCCGGCATGCGGCTCGACTACAAAGTGGCCGACCTGAGCCGACTGCGCGACCCGCGCTCGCGCTCGCAGCTGCTGGACTACAAGCTGACCCCGTCGCTGACCTACAGCATGGGCAGTCATACGCTGGGACTGGACGGCAGCTATCGGCGCAGAAAGGAGAAAATAGGCAACGTGACCACCGTGCAGGAAGACCCCAACCTGAGCTACTATCTCATGACAGGCATGGAGGAGGCTACGGGCAGCGTGGGCAGCTACAAAGGCTTCGGACGCGAATGGGTGGACCATCGCTTCGGGGCCAACCTGAACTATCAGTTTCACCAGGGAGCCTTCAACACACTGAACACCTTCGGCATTGAGCGAGGCAGTGAGGACGTGCTGGAAGACGAAAAGCACGAGCCGGGCCACTACACCTCGTATGAGTACCGATTCAGCAGTGCCAACCGTCTGAGAAGCAACCGCATGTTGCACGAGCTGAACATTAAGCTGAAATACAACGAAGGCTTTGCCGACGAATACAAGCAGCAGCGCATTGCGACAAAGGACCCGCAGACGGGCTTGACATCGTATGCCCACGAAACGCTGATAGCATATAAAAAGCGGTATCAGGTGAAGGTCTTCGCTGCCAACCTGAACTACAAGGCACACTTCATTGAGAGCAACAAGGAACGCGCCTACGCGGGAGCCGTGTTGCAGTGGAACAAGGCCAGGAACAAACACCTGCTGCCTACGTCGACACTCGAATACGGTGGCATGCTGCTCATGGCCGAGGGCGGTCTGTCGATAGCTCGTCGACTGTGGATTGACGCCAAGGCCGGGCGGTTCTTCTCGCAGAACACGTCCATCTGTCTGGCCGACCCTACCACCGACTATGCCGTAGGTGTGCTGTTGCCCGACATGCAGTACTACGAGGCCAGCTATTGGCGCGGACACCTGCAACTCACCTTCGAGGTGCCACTGAAAATAAAAGGCACCACCACCAACTGGTTTGTCCGGGCCTTCGGCGACTATCTGTCCACCAACAACTCGCTCAACTCGAAGTGCGTGGGTGTCAGCATCGGACTGTTCAATTAATAGAACCCACCTTAAACCTTTTACAAGAAAATTCGTCTTAACAATGTGACTGCCCCGTGACAGACATGGCTCGCACGACAGGCAGGAAACAGCAAAGAAAAATAACAAAAAAAGAAGATAATGAAGAAAAAAATGATGACTATGGTGAGCGGATTTGCACTGCTGCTGACAGCGGTGGCCCTCACAAGCGCCACACCGAAGGACGACGAAGTGATGACAAAAGAAGACGGCATGTATGTGGTCAACACCACCACGCTCGGAAAGAACATCACCGGCTACGTGAGCACTACCCCCGTAAAAATCTATATTAAGAAGAATAAGGTGGTGAAGGTGGAAGCACTGAAGAATCAGGAGACACCCAAGTACTTCGCCAAAGTGAAGAAAGGCATTCTCGACAAATGGAATGGCTTGAAGGTGAACGATGCACAGAAGCTGAAAGTAGACGGCATCACGGGTGCAACATTCTCGTCGGAGGCCGTCATCCAGAATGTCCAGGCAGGACTGGAGTACTACAAGAAGAACAAATAGCAGACCGCTGCAAAAACAGCCGCACGACAAGGCATGACAGTGGCGAAAGCACACTATAAGAATTGACCTATTTAATTAATTAAAGTGGGAAACAAATTTTTTCCCACTTTATTTTATTATATAGTCAGAATTTTTGTATCTTTGCAACCGAAATTACAGACTATTATTATAACGTTATAAGAAATTAGATATGGCAGAAGCTAAGAAAATCAAGACTGCACTCATTTCAGTGTTCCACAAAGACGGACTGGACGAATTGTTGAAAAAGTTGAATGCCGAAGGCGTGAAGTTCCTCTCAACGGGCGGAACCCAGACTTTCATCGAGTCGCTGGGATTCGAATGCCAGAAGGTGGAAGACCTGACCACCTATCCCTCAATCCTGGGCGGTCGTGTGAAGACCCTTCATCCCAAAGTATTCGGCGGCATCCTGGGACGCCGCGACAACGAGGGCGACCGCGAGCAGATGGCAAAGTATGAAATTCCGGAAATCGACTTGGTCATCGTCGACTTGTATCCTTTCGAGCAGACCGTTGCCAGTGGTGCATCTGAAGCCGACATCATCGAGAAAATCGACATCGGCGGCATCTCGCTCATCCGTGCAGGCGCAAAGAACTTCAAGGATGTGGTCATCGTTCCCTCGAAAGCCGAATATCCTGTACTGCTTGACATTCTGAACAAGAAGGGTGCACAGACTGACATTGAAGACCGTCGTATGTTCGCTACACGCGCTTTCGGCGTGAGCAGCCACTACGACACAGCTATCCACAACTGGTTTGTTTCAACTGAGAAATAAGAATTGAAGATTTTAGAAAATGGGATTCTTTTCATTTAGACAAGAGCTGGCCATGGACCTTGGCACAGCCAATACGATTATCATCTGCGACGACAAGATCGTGGTAGATGAGCCTTCGGTCGTTGCACTCGACCGTCGCACCGACAAGATGATTGCCGTGGGCGAAAAGGCAAAGATGATGTACGAAAAGACGCACGACAACATTCGCACCATCCGCCCGCTGCGCGACGGTGTGATTGCCGACTTCTCTGCCTGTGAGCAGATGATGCGCGGCCTCATCAAGATGGTACACTCAGGACGCCATCTCTTCTCTCCCTCACTCCGCATGGTCATCGGTGTGCCTTCCGGTTCAACCGAAGTGGAACTGCGTGCCGTGAGAGACTCAGCCGAGCATGCCGACGGACGCGATGTCTACCTGATTTTCGAGCCTATGGCCGCTGCCATCGGCATCGGCATCGACGTTGAGGCTCCTGAGGGCAACATGATTGTCGACATCGGTGGTGGTTCTACCGAGATTGCCGTCATCTCACTGGGTGGTATCGTCTCGAACAACTCCATCCGTACTGCAGGCGACGATCTGACAGCCGACATCCAGGAATACATGAGCCGTCAGCACAACGTGAAGGTGTCGGAGCGTATGGCTGAGCGCATCAAGATTCATGTCGGTTCGGCACTCACCGATCTGGGCGATCAGGCTCCCGAAGACTACATCGTGCACGGTCCTAACCGTATCACCGCACTGCCTATGGAGGTGCCTGTGTGCTATCAGGAGATTGCACACTGCCTTGACAAGACCGTTGCGAAGATTGAGAACGCTGTGCTCTCTGCACTCGAGAACACACCGCCTGAACTGTATGCCGACATCGTGAAGAACGGTATCTATCTGAGTGGCGGAGGTGCGCTGCTGCGCGGTCTCGACAAGCGCTTGGAGGACAAGATTAACATTCAGTTCCATGTGCCTGAAGACCCCTTGCACTCTGTTGCCAAAGGTGCAGGCATCGCACTGAAGAACGTCGACCGCTTCTCATTCCTGATGCGATAGACGAAGAATGAACAATCTGCTCACGTTCCTAACACAGCATTTTCACTGGCTGCTTTTCCTATTCCTGGAGGCAGTCAGTGTTGTCATGCTGTTTAGTTACAACAGCTATCAGGCCAGCGTGTGGGTATCGTCGGCCAATCTGATTGCCGGAAAGATATACAGCTGGCAGTCGAACGTGGAGCATTTCTTCTCGCTCACGCTGCAAAACGAGGAACTGACAGAACGAAACATTTTCTTGGAACGGCAGGTTGACAAACTGAGACAGCAACTGCTGGACCTGAAGACCGACACAACGGTGGTGGCCGAAGAACTGAAACGCGCCATGCCTGAAAGCAGTTTCCAACTGATTCCTGCCAAAGTGGTATCAAACTCCATCATCGATGCCGACAACCTTATCACCATTGACAAAGGTAGTGCCGACGGTGTGCGCACCGACATGGGTGTGGTCTGCGGCAACGGCATTGTGGGTGTCGTCTATCTGGTCAGTCAGCACTATGCCGTGGTCATCCCAGCCCTCAACAAACGCTCGCGCATCAGTTGCGCCATCCGCAACAGCAACTACTTCGGCTACATGTCGTGGACTGGCGGCGATCCTACACGCGCTTATATTGAGGACATTCCCCGCCATGCCAAATTCAAGAAAGGCGACTGGATCGTAACAAGCGGCTACTCGTCGATATTCCCGCATGGCATATCGGTTGGAAAAATTGAGAAAATATTCAACTCGCTCGACGGACTGTCCTATCGGTTGCAAGTACATCTTTCCACCGACTTTGCCAGCCTGCGCGACGTTTGTGTCATCAACGACAAGAACATCATAGAACGCATGCGACTCAAAGAGGCCGCCAACGACTCTCTGATGCTAATGCCCCAAAAAGACAAATAGCCATGACCATCGACACGCTAAAACGTTTTCTCACATTCAGTTTTTTCTGTCTGGCACAAGCACTGTTTTTCAACAGGATTCAGTTGTTCAACTGTGCTATGCCCTTGGTCTATGTCTACTTTGCACTCATGTTTCCACGCAATCATTCTAAATGGAGCTCACTGCTATGGTGCTTTGCGATGGGACTCACAATCGACATGTTTACAAACACGCCGGGGGTTGCCAGCTTCTCTCTCACGCTGATAGGAGCGATTCAACCCTATCTGCTGGAGCTGTTCATTCCACGCGATGCTGAAGAGGACATGAAGGCATCGGCCTCAGTCATCGGCTGGGGAAAGTTCACGACTTACGCAACCATCATAGTTCTTTTATATTGTCTCACCTTCTTCTCCATCGAAGCATTCAACTTCTATAATTGGCAGCACTGGCTGCAAAGCATTGGCGGAAGTGCTGTGCTCACCCTTATTCTTATATTAAGTCTTGAGAGCATAAGAAAGTGAAAGATTACGGACTGGATAACAGAAAATACGTGATAGGTGGTGTGGCCATACTCATTGTGGTGGTCTACATCATTCGTCTGTTCTTTCTCCAGCTCATGAGCGACGACTATAAGAAGAATGCCGACTCGAATGCCTTTCTCAAGAAAGTGGAGTTCCCCTCACGCGGCATCATTCGCGACCGCAACGGACAGTTGCTGGTCTATAACCAGCCGGCCTACGACATCATGGTGGTGATGAACGAAGCAAAGGATCATCTAGACACGCTGGAGTTCTGCCAGACACTGGGCATCACACAGGAGGACTTCGACCAGCGCATGGCCAACATCAAAGACCGTTCGAAGAATCCCGGCTACTCACGCTTCACTCAACAGATGTTCATGAGCCAGCTGTCAGACAAAGACTTCAGTGTCTTTCAGGAAAAGATGTATCGCTTCCCGGGCTTCTACATTCAGCGTCGAAGCATCCGACAGTATCAGTATCCATACGCAGCACACGTGCTTGGCGACATTGCGGAGGTATCACCCTCCGACATTGAGAACGACGACTATTACCAGCCGGGCGACTACATTGGAAAGCTGGGCGTGGAACGAAGCTACGAGAAACAACTGCGCGGCGAGAAAGGCGTACAGATTCTGTTGCGCGATGCACATGGACGTATTAAAGGCAGCTATCAGAATGGCGCACTCGACCGTCGACCTGTACCAGGAAAGAACCTCACGCTGAGCATCGACTACAAACTGCAGGCACTTGGCGAACGGCTGATGGAAGGCAAAATCGGCAGCATCGTGGCGATTGAGCCCAAGACAGGCGAGGTGCTTTGCATGGTTTCGTCGCCTACCTACGACCCAAGGATGATGGTGGGACGCAAACGCGCAAAGAGTCATCGCGAACTGAGCCGCAATTCATGGAAGCCCCTGCTCAACCGAAGCATCATGGGACAGTACCCTCCCGGCTCAACATTCAAGACTTCGCAAGGACTCACATTCCTTTCCGAAGGCATCATTACTCCCTCTACTCCGTATCCCTGCTACCACGGATTCGTGTACAAAGGCCTGCGAGTGGGTTGTCACGGACATGCCGCTCCTCTGCCGTTGGTGCCAGCACTCAGCACCTCCTGCAACGGATTCTTCTGCTGGGGTCTCTATTATATGATTGGCAACAAGAAGTACGGTTCCGTACAAAAAGCCATGAACACCTGGCGCGACTATATGGTCTCTATGGGCTTCGGCTATCGACTCGGCATCGACCTGCCTGGCGAGAAGCGCGGTCTGATACCAAATGCACAGTTCTACGACAAGGCTTATAAAGGCTCGTGGAACGGACTGACCATCATTTCTATCAGTATCGGACAAGGTGAGGTCAACCTTACTCCCTTGCAGATTGCCAACCTTGGCGCCACCATTGCCAACCGTGGCTACTACATCACACCGCATGTGGTAAAGAAAGTGCAAGGCGAGCCGCTCGACACCACCTACACCAACAAGCATTACACCAAGGCCACACGTGGATCATACGACTATGTGGTGAAAGGCATGCGCGCGTCGGCACTGGGAGGCACATGTCACGAACTGGCGCATTACGACTTCGAAGCCTGTGGCAAAACAGGTACTGCACAGAACCGCGGACACGACCACTCGGTATTCATGGGCTTTGCGCCAATGGACGATCCTAAGATAGCCATCGCCGTCTATGTGGAGAACGGCGGATGGGGTGCTACCTACGGCGTGCCAATCGGTGGGTTGCTCATGGAACAGTATCTGCACGGCAAACTGTCGGATGCTTCTGAGGCAAAAGCGACGACCATTCAGGAGAAGCGAATCAACTATGGTTCGGAAAACAGATGACATAACAAGAAGAACAAAAACAAAGAACTGATGCAAAGCTACGGCAACAACATAGCAAAAGGAAAAGAAAAAGGAGTGCTGCGCTCCCTTGATTGGTGGACGATTCTCATCTACGTAGCCCTACTGACATTTGGATGGATCAGCGTGTGCGGTGCCAGCTATACGTATGGCGAAACCGATTTGCTGTCGCTCAGTGCCAGATCGGGCATGCAGATCGTCTGGATTGGCACCTCGTTTCTTCTGGGACTGACGCTATTACTGCTCGACGATCGTTTCTATGATACCTTTGCCTACGTTTTGTTCGCATTGCTACTCTTGCTGCTCTTTGCCACGATATTTAATCCACACAGCATCAAAGGTTCCCGATCGTGGCTTGTCCTGGGACCACTACGACTACAACCTGCTGAGTTTGCAAAGTTTGCAACAGCCTTGGCACTGGCAAAATTCATGAGCAAATACGGCTACGACATACACCGATGGAAAGATTTCGCCATCACACTGGCCATCATCTTCACACCAATGCTGTTCATTGTCATGCAACGTGAGACGGGTTCCGCACTGGTATATTTCAGTTTCTTCCTCATGCTCTATCGCGAGGGTATGACCGGAAGCATTCTTTTCACAGGCGTTGCCTTTGTCATCTACTTTGTGGTGGGCATCCGCTATGCCGACACCATGCTGCTCTATACCCCGATCTCTGTGGGAAAATTCATCGTACTATTACTCATTCAAGTGTTCAGTGGCTTCATGGT
>CACXXD010000044.1 GCA_902771445.1 uncultured Prevotellaceae bacterium | reverse complement strand
GTCTTTATCTCTTTAAAGAAGAATTTGCAGAAAAATTAAGCGATGAAGCGATTTTTTTGTAATTTTGCCAAAAATTATCGAGTTATGTACTATCAGCGAAAGGCTACGGGTAGGCGAGCGGAGCTCGGGAATCTGTCAGACGAAGAGATTCTAAGCGGTTTCCGTGAGGGCGATGCCGACTCGCAGAAGTATAAGAAACTGAAGGAGCAGATCATCGTGCCGTATTTCAAGAAGAACTTCGATATGGACCTGGATATGCCAGAAGTGATGGACGAAATGACCATTCTGCGCAGGGAGGCCACGATGGGCGAGGCCAGAATGTCGATGCCTGCACCGTCCATGCCGGGTTCAATGGCGGACATGGCAGAATCGATGGTATGCGAGGATATGGACTTTATCAGAGAAGACGTTATGGAGAAAAGAACAACACCAGAGTTTATTACAGAGCTGCAGCCGAACGAAATCTTCGTGTTTGGCAGTAATCTCAAAGGTATGCACGGTGGTGGGGCGGCATATATCGCTTACCGTAAGTTTGGAGCTATCATGGGCCAGGGCGTGGGTCTGCAAGGTCAGAGCTATGCCATCCCAACGATGCAGGGTGGGGTAGAAACCATTCGTCCGTATGTGGACGAGTTCATCCAGTTCGCTAAGGAGCATCCCGAACTGACGTTCCTCGTTACCCGCATCGGTTGCGGCATAGCCGGATTTACTGATGATGAAATCTCTCCACTGTTCGAGAAGGCTCACGACGTGGAAAATATCGTGCTGCCACCAGGTTGGTAATGGTAGAGATTTGACATGCCTATAATTCTTATTCTTCGACCACTGAAGTGGTTTGGCATTGTAGGGGCGGAGCTGAAACGGGTGGTTTCGCTTGGTCAGTTTATGATGGTGGATGGAACTGTCAGGAGTGAGCAGGTGGATATCCAGCAGAAGGACTTTCACGAACTGGCTGAGCTATGTGAAGAGTTGCGCCCTGACAGCCTCTATGTCCGATATGCCAACAAGAAGGTCTTCCGGCATGAGGAGGACTTCTGGGCCACGAAGGAGAAGGCGGTCAAGACGTATGTGAAGCAGATGGCCGACAAGCGTATCGTCAAGGCTGTGGGGCTGGCTGACAGACTGGATATCCCGATTATCTATGCCAAGGATCAGAAGGTATCGTTGCACATATCGGACAGACTGATGCTGGATGGCGGGAGCGAGGTGACTCCCGTGATGAACTTTAGCCGCCATGACGAGGGAACGACCTACCGCCTGCAACTGCGCATAGGTGAAAAACTGGTGGAGCAGCCATCGGAGCACCAGCTTATTGTACTAACGCACACCCCAGGAATGTTCGTGCTCGACAAACACATCTACTCACTGTGTGAGGGATTCAGCGGACAGCTGCTGTTGCCCTTTGTGGTCAAGGACCAGGTGGAGATACCCCGAAAGATGGAGAACGACTACTTCCATCGTTTCATCCTGAAACATGTGGCACGGGCAGAAATCAATGCCGAGGGGTTCGACATTACAGATGTCTGCCTGCAGCCACAAGCCTGTCTGACGGCAGAGACCTCGATCGACGGCAGTCATATCTTGTCGCTACGATTCAGATACGGCAACTTGGAATATGCCGCTGACAACAAGGTCAACGGACGTGTAACACTGACGGAGGCAGATGACAGTTTCCGCTTTGTACGCCAGTTGCGTGACAAGGCTGAGGAACAACGGCTGACGGAGGTGCTGAGAAAGGCTACGGGTAGGCGCGGCAGCGGGAATGAGGTGACTGGTGCTAAAACTGTCATCCGATTCACATCGGTAAGTCAGCAGATCGACTGGTTGCGCGAATATGCCCCAAGGCTGAAGGCAGAGGGCTTCGACGTGGTGCAACCCTCAGACCATGTCTATTACATCGGGCCGTTAAGCGTGGAGCAGAATGACACCTGGCAGGGAGACTGGTTGCAGACGGACGTGACGGTTGTCATCGACAATGGTCGGCTGCGCATACCCTTCCGTGACCTTCGTGATACAATACTCAGAGGCGAACAGGAGTATATGCTGCCAACGGGCGAGATACTGCTGATTCCCAATGAATGGCTGAAACGCTACTCTGACCTGATGCTGATAGGACTGCCTAAAGGACAGGGCTATCAACGGCACAAGAGCCAGATTCTAAGGGAAGAGGTAAAAGTGAATAGTGAAAAATTTGCTACCGCACGACCAATAAACTCTGAGATGGCCATGGAAGTGAGTTCCAAGCTGAAAGCTACTCTTCGACCCTATCAGCAGGCTGGTTTCCAGTGGCTATGGCAGAACTTGGTGGCACAAACGGGTTGCTGTCTGTCTGATGAAATGGGACTCGGTAAGACGCTCCAGACTATCGCCTTGCTATTGAAATATAAGGAGGCTACGAAGGTGACGGAACCTGTTAGCAAGCCACTTTCAGGCATGCTTTTCTCTGACGAGGAAATGCAGGGAAGGTGTGAAGAAGAAACTGCCAATGATAAAAGGTTAGATTTGCCCTATCGCACCTCATTGGTCGTTGCCCCTGCATCGGTGGTCCATAACTGGCGCAATGAACTGAGCCGCTTTGCACCCTCGCTGTCGGTGATGACCTATACGGGCGACACTTCGAAGCGGAAAGACAAGCGGATAGCGCTGATGCGATGGGACGTGGTGCTGACGACCTATCGCACGTTGCTTAACGACATCGAACTGCTCTCGCAGAATGAGTTTGGCATCGTGGTGTTCGATGAGAGTCAGGCTTTCAAGACGGCAACGTCGCAGATTCACCAGGCGGTCACGCGCCTACAGGCTCTTCACCGGATGGCACTCAGCGGAACACCCGTTGAGAATAACCTGCAGGAGTTGTGGAGTCTGATGAACGTGCTAAATCCGAACCTGCTGGGCAATGAACGGTCGTTCCAGAACGCTTTTGTACGCTCGGCGACGAAGGAGACGCTTGGCTCGTCCAAGAATCCTATCGCCGTGCAGATGGAAGAGAGTAGGAGAGACCTGCTTCGCCGTCTGATTGCCCCCTACTTCCTGAAACGTACCAAGGAGGAGGTACTCAGCGACCTTCCAGAACGTCAGGACGAAGTGGTGGTCTGCGCGATGACCGACGAACAGACAAGCCAATACACAGAAGAACTGTCGAAGGCTCGCAACGAGTGGCTCGACCCGACTGCCAGCAGCCAAGGCCGTCAGATTCATGTCCTGGCAGCTCTGCAACGACTGCGCCAGATTGCCAATGGCGAAGGGAAAATGGGGGTGGTGTTCGACTATCTGGAGAACCTGCGGCAGACAACGCACAAGGTACTTATCTTCAGCGAATATGTCACGCTGCTGGAACAAGTGGGTAGCGAGATGACGAGTCGTGGCTGGAATTACGCCTTGCTGACAGGACAGACACAGGGTAGGGAACAGGTGATTGCGCGTTTCCAGCAGTCTCCAGACTGTCAGTTCTTCCTTATCTCGTTGAAAGCCGGAGGTGTAGGTCTGAACCTTACTGCCGCCGACTACGTGTTCCTGCTTGACCCATGGTGGAACCGGGCTGCTGAGGAACAGGCTATCGCCCGAGCCCACCGCATCGGTCAGCAACGTTCGGTATTCGTCTATCGCTTCGTCTCAGCAGGAACGCTCGAAGAGCAGATCCTCTCTTTGCAAGACCGCAAGCAGTCGCTAATAGATAGTGTCATGCCGTTTATCTGCAAATAGATAGTAGCTAACATAAGCATAGGCGTGACAGATGATGAAATCTCTCCATTGTTCGAGAAGGCTCACGACGTGGAGAATATCGTGCTGCCACCAGGTTGGTAATATCATAATGGATGGCAAAAATCAGCCGTTTTCAAAAAAAAACTCGAAAATGGCTGATTTTTACTTTGCGGTTTGACAGAAAAGTAGTAACTTTGCGCCATCATATATCAATAATTATGGTGTACAATAGCATAATAGGGCGAAACGAGGAAATCAGAAAACTGGAAAAGTTCCTGAAATCACCAAAGTCAGAGTTTGTGGCTATCTATGGTCGCAGACGTGTTGGCAAATCCTATCTGGTTGAGGAAGTATATAAGGATAAAATTGTGTTTCGCGCCATTGGTTCCTACATCAAGGACAAAGACGAGAAAACCTACAGGCAAATCCAGCTTGAGCATTTTTACGAGAGTCTTTTGGATGTGGGTGTGCCGGAAGACACACCGCGACCTGCCAACTGGCGTGAGGCCTTCCGTCTGCTCAGAAAGTATCTTGAAGGAGTTGGCGCAGAGCGTCGCGTTGTTTTTCTCGACGAGCTGCCTTGGCTGGCTGGTCCGCAGTCATCGGAAATGATTACTGAACTTGGCTATTTCTGGAACTCATGGGCCGACCGCCAGAGGAATGTCGTGCTTGTTGTATGTGGTTCCGCTACCAGTTGGATGCTTGATAACGTCATCCGGGACTACGGCGGTCTGCATGGTAGAATTACGGAAACCATGAGGTTGCTGCCTTTCACGCTGAAGGAATGTGAGATGTACTTTCAAAGTCGTGGATTCCATCTGTCCCGCTATGAAATGGCCATTGCCTACATGGCCTTCGGCGGCATACCCTATTATCTTGACCGAATAGACAATGAGAAGAACCTGTCGGAGAATATCGATGCCTTCTTCTTCAAGGATACCATGATTGCCCAAGAGTTCAAAGACGTATATGCCGGTCTGTATGCTACCTCGGAGCGGTATGTGGATATCGTCAAGGCACTCGGCACGAAGTTCTACGGTATGACACGCCGTGAGCTGGCTGAAGCTGTAGGCATTGAACTGGGAGGAACGTTCTCGAAGATACTCGACAACTTGCATGAGTCTGGCATTACCCGCGAATATCCCCGCTACGGAAAAGAGCGCGTCGAGACGGTCTATCAGCTGAAAGATTTCTTTTCCATGTTCTACCTTCACTTCATCCACGGGAAAGGTGCTGATGCGGGTAACTGGCGAACCATACAGCGAACACCGAAATTCTATTCGTGGGCTGGCAACACTTTTGAGATGCTTTGCATCGAGCATCTGCCGCAGATAAAGGACAAGTTGCGCATCGCCACCATCAACCGCAATTACTGCTGGAGAGGCCAGGCACCTAACGGGAAAACGACTCAGATCGACCTCGTGTTGGAATGGAAGGGTGAGCGCACCGACTACATCTGCGAGATGAAATTCAGCGAACATGACTTCACCATCGACAAGTCATACGAGTCAGAGTTGGCCAACAAGATTGATGCCTTCCTCCATTGCAAGCAGCACACGAAGACCCATTCCATCCAACTGGTAATGGTCACGACAAACGGTGTGACACATAACGAACATTCGAAGGATGTCAATCAGGAGGTTACATTGGATGATTTGTTCTTATAGTGAGCCGGAATAAGACCCTTAGATATGAAATATAATTTAGGAAAGAAACTGCTGTCAGAGCGATTCTATCTGACATGCAAATTATGGATGATGGCTGCCATCCTGATCTGCAGCCTTGGAATGACATCGTGTAGTAAGGATGACGATGACATTATAGTAGTACCGACTCCAGAAGAGCAGATGGTTCTGAACTGCACAAAGCCCGAATATCTGAAGGCGGGCGACAAGTTGGCGATGATTTCACCCTCGTACTTTACCCCGATGGAGACCATAGAGAAAGCAGCCGATGTGCTCCGCTCATGGGGCTTTGAACCCGTCATCGGTCCCAATGTCGGCAAGGTGCTGGACGGTAAGATAGGAGGAACGGTAGAAGAGCGCGTGAGTGATATCCACTGGGCTTTGAGTGATCCAAGCATCAAAGCTATCCTTTGCAATCGCGGCGGCTATGGCACTATCCAACTCATAGACCAACTCCCATTCGACGAAGTGAAGGCTGCCCGGAAGTGGATCGTCGGCTACAGCGACATCTCCACCATTCACGGATTCTGGAGCCGGGCCGGTGTGATGAGCATCCTCGGCACCATGAGTACCACACTGGCCAAGGGAGGCACCGACAAGACTTGCACGATGATGCGCGACCTGTTGTTGGGCAAGATTCCCCGATATGAAGTTCCTGCACATCAGCAGAACATCCTGGGACAGGCCAGTGGTGTGCTCGTTGGCGGCAATCTCTGTACCTTTGCGCCTAACGTCGGCTCCAGGGCTGATGCCACCAAGGGTAAAGACCTGATTCTTTTTGTAGAAGAAATCGGTGAGAATATGCGCAACATCGACCGCCAGATGCGCTTGCTGAAGATGAACGGCGTTTTCGACCGTTGCAAGGGAGTTATTCTCGGTGAGTTCGTCAGCTGCGGCACTGAATTCACAGACGAAAACGGCGAGGTTATAAGTATTGAAGCCATGCTCCACGACCTGTTGGCTGAGTATCACATTCCTGTGCTCTGCGGATTCCCCACCGGTCATGACGACGTCAACCTGCCATTGGTGATGGGTGCTCCTGTCACCATCGATGTGCGCTCGGACGGAGCTACACTATTGTTCAACATCGTCGGAGATCAGCAGACGGTCAATACCGCCACTATCACCGCTACACCGACACCAGCGGCAACTCGCATGTGGTTGGCAGGAAAGATTGAATAATTGTGTTGAATCACCCGCACGCGCCTGTGCCATTGCTCCTGCTGGAATCAGCAGGGCTAATAGCAGCAACATCTTTCTTGTCTGTTTCATCATACTTGTTTTTTGAATTTGCGAAGCAAAGGTACGGAGATACCTTTATTCTGCCAAAACTATTCAACGAATCGATCAATTCATAGTATAAAAGCATATACACACCTGATTTGTCGGCTTTGCAGAGGTAAATCTCGAAAAGCCGTTTTATCATTCAAAAGCAAGTCATAAAGTATGGAATAGTTCTGCTTTTCCTATTTCAAGAAATCTTCGCGCATGGGAGTGAAGGTGTCGATGAGAACACCAGCCTCCAGACAGACACAACCATGAAGTAGGTTTGGAGCCACATAATAGCCATCGCCAGCTTTGAGGATTTTCTTTTCCTCACCGATTGTCACCTCAAAACAGCCGCTGGCAACGTAGGTGCTTTGGGTATGAGGATGCTGATGGAGTGTTCCGATGGCTCCTTGGTTGAATTTTACTTTCACCATCATCAAGTGCTCATCGTAGCCCATGATCTGGCGGACTATGCCATCACCGGCATATTCCCATTGGATGTCGGTGGAAATCTGACAGGTATCGCTTCTCTTTTCCATAATCAGAACTTGATGGTAAATTCATCATTGATGTCGGGATTCTCAATCTCGTATGTCAGCTCCTGATGGAGGGATTTCTTATCTTCGTTTTCGGGCATTTCCAGTGTTACCCTTGCATATTGTTGTTTCATCTATCTTCTATTATTGTTACGTACTATTATAATCGGATTGCAAAAGTACACATTATTTGGCAGAATCATGTGTGATTTAACGAATTTAGCATTTTGTGTTGTATTGAGAATCACAAACAACCGAACGAACACTTCACAAACGACCGAACAAAATCGTCACAAACAACCGAAAAGTTGCAAAGTAATTTTTGGAAATTCCATTTTATACAAGCCAAGAGTCTGCTTGACTTAGGAGTGACCAAAAATCAGTCATATACTACAACACAGCCAAAAATATTGAACGCGGAGATGCTGAGTTTTTAGAAGTATTCCTACACTGTTTAGTAAATCGTCAAATAGTAAATGAGCATGCAAAACTTGATAAGGGATATTGTCGAAAAAGGACAGAAATTATTATAATTTTTATAATTTCTGTCCTTTAAAATAAGATCGTTGCCTTTAAAATATAACGTTCTTATTTGTTCAGCTGCTTTACCGGGAAGGTGAAGTAGGTGTCGGGGAAAGGCTCGTCCTTCAGGGTGAAGTGCCACCACTCGGTGTCGAGCGGACTGAAGCCGTGGGCGAGCATGGCACGACGCAGTATCATGCGGTGGGCAAACTGCTCGGCGGTGATGCTGCGGCCTGTGGGCGACTTGCTGTTGTCGGCGGTGTACTCGCCCGTCTCGGGATTGCCGCAGAAGTCGGGGTGACTCTCAGGACCGAACCAGTCGAAGGTGCCGCCCATGTCGAGTTCCTTCTCGGTCTGCATGTCGAACAGGGTGAGGTCGACGGTGGAGCCACGCGTGTGGCCGCTCTTCTCAATGATGTAGTCTTGCTTGAAGAGCACGCTCTTGTCGAGGTCGGGATAGAAGTAGGGCTTCATCTCCGTGGCCTGTACGTCGGCGGCCCAGCGAACAAAATGGTCGACACCCTTCTGCGGACGGTAGGCATCGTAGATTTTCAGTCGGTAGCCCTGGGCAAGCACGTCGTCGCTCACGGCTTTCAGGGCCTCGGCTGCCTGCCTGGTCATGAGGGCCGTCGGCTGCTCGTAGCCGTCGATGCGCTGGCCTACGAAGTTGTAGGTGCCGTAGTAGCGTATCTCAAGGATGGCATCGGGTACGATGTCCGTCAGGTTTACAAACTGGCTGCTGTCATCGGTCGGACTGACTGCCTCTACGGTGTCTTTAGTCGATTTTTTGCAGCTGGTGAACACGCAAGTGCCGCTGATGAGTAGGATGGCGGCAAGCATCCATAGTTTCATTCTTTTCATTGTCTTATTTTTGATATTTGAGTTAAGTTGATTGTGCGATAGCCCAATTTTCAATCTTCAATTTTCAATCTTCAACCTCCTCACCGTTTCTTCGTCGATGTCGGGATTGGTGAGCACCTCGATGAGCATGGGACGTGACATGTCGGAGGCAGTCATCAGGTCGATGGCACGCTGCATGTCGGCCTCGTTGCACACCTGCTGATAGTAGACGTCGTGCTGCATGCAGGCACCGGCGGCAACGGTCGTGTGTTGGGCCGCAATAAGGCGGTCACGTGCGGGGCTCTGTTCCAGTCCCTTCAGCATGTTGAAGATGCCCCCTTTGCCGTTGTTGAGCAACAAGATGCGCAGTCGACCGTCGATTTCCTGATTCCACAGCGCGTTCTGATCGTAGAAGAAACTGAGGTCGCCGATGACACAGTAGACCGGGGCGTCGGCCACGAGCGAGAAGCCAGCGGCGGTGGAGAGCGAGCCTTCTATGCCGTTGACCCCACGGTTGCAGTAGACCGGCCCCTTCGCGAAGATGCTGGCCAGACGGATGCTCATGCTGTTGGCATAGTGGCGATAAGCCTTGCCCACGCGTTGCTCGAAATACTTGACGGCGGCCATCTGCGAGAAAGGCGGCTCGTAGCTCTCGGCCTGCTGTCGGATGCGCAAGAGCAGGTCGTCCCAGAGCTGTACGAAGGGATGCCCCTGCTGTTCGAGCATGAAGCGGAGGTAGTCGGCCACCACCTCGCCGTCGCCCTGAATCACGTTGGTCAGGTTCATGAACGTGTCGTAGACTTCGCCCGTGGGGTTGACAATCCATGTCTGCTTGGCCCTGCGCAGAAAGTGCTTCAGTTGCTTGCTGACGATGGGGCCTCCCGTGTAGACCACGAAGTCGGGTACGTAGCGCTCGTCGAGTGCTTGGAGCAAGGACGAAGGGAAATCGTAGAACGACGGCTGACCGTTGATCATCGACGACTGCGGATGGCCACTGATGAGCATGGGGCGCTCAGCCTGCATGAACATGTGGGCTATGTGGTTGAGCATGATGGAGGACAGATCGGCAGGTTGCCACTCTATGCGTCGCTCTTGGGGCAGTTCGGCAACGGTGAAATTGAAGAGCGGTTCGGTGATAGGCACGTTGATGTGAACAGGCCCGTGCTTCTTCATCAAAGCCTCGTTGACGAGACGGTTGCAGTGCCAGCGAGTGACCTCGTCGGTGGGTTCGGGCAGCGTGACGGCCTTGCACACAAAGCGGCCCAGGGCATCGGGCTGGGGGAGAGTCTGACCGTCTTGCTGGTCGATCCATGCCTGCGGACGATCGGCTGAGACGACAACGAGCGGTCGATGCTGATAGTAGGCTTCGGCCACGGCTGGAGCCACGTTGAGCAGGGCCGTGCCACTGGTGACGCACACCACGACGGGCTGTCCCGTCTTCTGGGCGATGCCGAGGGCATAGAAGCCAGCTGAACGCTCGTCGGTCACGGGGTGACAGGCGATGTCGGGACACTCATTCAGGTTATGTACAATGGGGGCATTGCGACTGCCGGGGCATACCACCGCATGACGGATGCCATGAGCTACCAGCAAGGACGTGAGGATATTGACGTTTGTTTTATCGGAAAACATTTGGTAAATTGAAGATTGAAGATTGAAGATTGAAAATTGAAAATTTTTTGCAGCTTGTACGAAGCGTAGCCAATCTTCGATTTTCAATCTTCAATTTTCAATTTAGTAAAATTTTTTTCATCGTTTGCATTTTGGCTTCTGTTTCGAGCCATTCCTGTTGTTCAACGCTGTCTTTCAGCAGACCGCCACCCGCATAAAGATGGTGCTCGTTGCCGTGGATCTGCATGCAGCGCAGGGAAACGTAGAGGTGGGTGGAATGGGCAATGCCGAGCGGCCCCATGAATCCGCTGTAATACTGGCGCGACACATGCTCATGGGCTGTAATGAAACGGAATGTCTCTTGCTTGGGCAGACCGCAGACGGCAGGGGTGGGGTGGAGTGCTTGCAGCAAATCGCCCACCAACACATCGTGAGGGAGCATGAAGGTGAAGTCGCTGCGCAGATGCACAAGGTCGGCGGCACGGACGGTATGCGGCCCTTCTTCCTGGAAGTCGATGGCAAACTGTCTGAGCGTGTTGGCAATATAGGAGGCCACAAAACGCTGTTCCTGAAGGTTCTTCGCTGACCATTGCAGGTCGACAATCCCAGCTTCGCCGGGAGGGGTGTCGAACGAGAGTTGGTCGTCTTTCAGTTGCATGGTACCGGCCAGTGCGATAGTGCGCCATTGATTGTCAACGCCTTGCAGCAGAATCTCGGGAGTGGCCGTCAGCCAGTAGTCGCCATTGGGTAGCGACACCAGCGAGATGAACAGGCGAGGATAACGTTGACAGGCCAGTAAGAACAGCTGGTGCGGGTTGACGGGCTGGTCAGTCAGCAACGTGGCTGAACGTGCCAACACGATTTTTCGGAAAACATCTTTCTTCAGTTGGTCGTGGAATAAGGAAAAATCGGCAGTATAGTCTTCGCGATGGGATTCCGTGCTGACAATCTTTGCCGTTTGCGGCACGGGGGATTCCACGGGACATGTCAGCATCTTATCGGGCCGGATGAGCAAGATGGGCTGCCGGGCGGTGATCTGAAACGGAGCCACGACAAATCCCTTGCGTCTGTTCAGTTCGGTACAGGTTGCGAAATGTTCAGGCTCTCCTTCTGTCTGCTCAATGAGCGTGTAGTACTGAGCAAATGGAAGACGGTAACAAGCGAAACAAGACATTTAGATTGAAGATTGAAAATTGAAGATTGAAAATTGGCTACGCATGAGGAGGGGAGGCGAAGATTGAAGATTGAAAATTGAAAATTCTTTGCAGTCCATGTAGCAGTAGATGCTGGTAGCGCAGCCAATTTTCAATTTTCAATCTTCAATTTTCAATTCTCTACGTTTGGTGCAGAATGAAGTTGGTGACGCGAACACTGGAGATGAGTTGACTGCTGGTGTCCTTGATGTCAACTTGCCACACGTGCAGCTTCTTGCCGAAATGAAGCAGGCGGGCGAATGCCGTCACCGTGTCGCCTTCGGCTACTGGGCGCATGTGGCTGCCGCTCACCTCGATGCCCAGACAGGTGCAGCCTGGACAAAGAGCCGACGAGCCTACACCCGCCACGTTTTCGGCCAGAGCCAGCGATGCACCGCCGCTGAGATAGCCAAAAGGCTGGCGGTTGCGCTCGTCCACTTTCATGCGTGCCATACACGTATCGTCCTCGGGTGTAGAGATAAACTCCATCCCGAGGGCGGTACTCATGTTTGGCTTTTCTTGTAGAATCTGATTGATTTTGTCTACGTTCATTCCCTGTTATGTTACTGTCTTTTCGTATAAATGCTGAACACAGAGACTCAGGGAAAAACACGCCCTCTGAGTCTCTGTGTTCTTATTACCTTATTTAAATAAAGAATACTCCTTGATGCCCCAGGCCAGTGCGCTGGCACCCAGCACGTCGCGCTCGCGGTCGTCAATGGTAGACCGCTGCAACTTCACGTGTCCTTTGATGTTGTGGAAGATATGCTCGTTGAAAGTCTTCTCAACAGCATCAAACAACCAATGCCCTGCATTGGCAATACCGCCAGTGAAGATGATGGCCTCAGGGTCGAGCAGTGTGGCATAAGCTGCCGTGACGATGCCGAGCCTTTCGCCCGTAACGCGATACACCTCCTGGGCCATCTCGTCGCCCTTGTCGCAGCATTCTGTGATGGTGCGCGGACTCAGTCGACTGAGCGAGCGCATGAGCGATGGCTTGTCGGATGCTGCCATCATTTCTTTGGCTGTCCAGACAATGCCCTTCTCTGCGCAATATGCCTCCAGACAGCCTTTGCGACCACAGCCGCACTCACGTCCGTTGTGCTCAATGCAGGTGTGGCCGATCTCGCCGGCAGCACCGTTGGCCCCGAAATGCACTTCGTCGTTGGAGAAGATGCAACTGCCGATGCCATGTCCCAGTGTGATGATGATGAAATTCTTCATGCCGTGCGCACTGCCGTAGGTATGTTCGCCCAGTGCCGTGATGTGGCTGTCGTTGCTCAGTGCCACCGCGATGCCCAGACGGTCGCGCAGTATGGCGGCCAGT
Source organism: uncultured Prevotellaceae bacterium (assembly GCA_902771445.1). Classification (GTDB taxonomy): domain Bacteria; phylum Bacteroidota; class Bacteroidia; order Bacteroidales; family Bacteroidaceae; genus Prevotella. The sequence continues at coordinate 9,419 of CACXXD010000044.1, read as the reverse complement.
GGGATGACACCCTTCCAGGGCAGGTTGGGTGCATTCTCTATGCAGCCCGTCAAGAAGTTGGCACTCGGAGCACTCATGCCGATAGAGCGAATCTTGTCGTAGCCGCCGTTCGCCTCGGTAATCTCAACGATTCTCTCGCTGAGCGTCGTAACGAAGTCGTTCACATTAGGATATTCGTTGGTGGCAAAATGGTCTTCGGCCAGAATATTGCCTCGCACGTCAACGATGGCATAGCTGGTACGCGTGACACTGATGTCGACGCCTACCACGCGGTTTTTTATGTTCTCTTCCATAAACTAATTTCAGTGTGATAGCTTCTTGCTGTTACTTAAACAAAGAGTATTCCTTGACAGACCATGCCAGTGCACTGGCACCGAGCACGTTGCGCTCTTCGTCGTTGAGCGTAGAGTACATGAACTTCACCTTATTCTCTATATTGTGGAACACATGTTCCTCGAACGAATCGTTGAGCGGTTTGAGCAACCATTCGCCAGCTTTGGCAATGCCGCCGGAAAGGATGATGGCCTCCGGATTGATGACCGAAGCGTAATTGGCCAGCGCGATGCCGAGGATGAATCCCGTGCGACGGAATACCTCGATGGCCATTTCGTCGCCTTGGTCGCAAAGTTCGGCAATCAACTTCGGTGTCAGTTCGGCTTGTTCGCGCATCAGCGATGGCTGGTCGCTTTCAGCCATCATTTCCTTTGCCGTCTGCACAATGCCGTTGGCACCGCAATAAGCCTCCAGACATCCGCGGCTGCCGCATGTACACTGCCGGCCTCCAGGATAGATGCAGCAGTGGCCAATCTCGCCACCAAAGCCGTTGCTGCCCAGATGGGCATGGCCGTTGGAGAAGATGCAGCTGCCAATGCCGTGACCCAGCGTGAGGTAGATGAAGTTCTTCATGCCGTGAGCACAGCCGTAGGTGGATTCGCCGAGCGCCCTGACGTGGGCATCGTTGGCCACAGCTGCCGCCAGTCCCAGACGATCGCGAAGTACAGCAGAAAGAGGAATCTCGCCCTGCCAAGGCAAGTTGCCGGAATACTCGATGTTGCCCGTCAACAGGTTGGCGCTGGGCGCACTGACACCCATCGAGCGAATCTCTTCGTACTCACCGTTCGACATAATCATGTTGATGGCACGCTCGCAAAAGACGGATAAAAATGTGTTGAAGTTTGGATAGTCTTGAGTCAGAAAACTATCTTTGGCAAGAATGTTGCCACGCACATCTACTATCGCATAGGTTGTTTTTTCCAGACCTATATCAACTCCTAATACTTTGGTTTTGACTAAACTTTGAATCATAACTTCGGTTTGTCGTAGATTTTAGGTGTACAAAAATAGCAATTTATTCGATATTCACCAAAAGAAACTACAAATTTTTTGTTGATTTCAACTTAAATTCTTAATTTTGCCGCAGTTTTTTAGTTAAAGTACTTAATTTATTATTTATTTTATGAGAAAGTATTTCGTTATGGTGATGGCTGTGTGCGCCATCAGTTTTTATTCATGTGGTAACAAATCAGCCCAGGCCGAAGCTACAGCAGAAGAGACAGAGACAGTGGCAGGCGTTGACGTGGCTGACGCAACAACCGAACTGGCTGCTCAGTTGGAGGCCGGCGACGTGAACAAGTTTCAGGAGGCCCTGACCGCTGCCCAGGCCAAGGTGGCCGAACTGCTGGAGAACAATCCCGAGCAGGCCAAGGAGTATCTGGAGAAGATTCAGAACTACCTGAAGGAGAATGCAGAGAAGATCCAGGCACTGGCAGGCGACAATCAGTTGGTGTCGACAGCTGTTTCGGCTCTCGTTGAGACGCCCGCAGAGAACTTCATCAGCAACCTGAAGAGCGTGGTGGGCAGTGCACAGGATTCAGCCAGTGCCGCAGTCGATGCAGCTGCTCAGGCTGCCGCCGACAAGGTGGACGAGGCTAAGAAAGCTGCCGAAGAACAGGTCGACGCAGCCAAGAAGGCCGCTCAGGACAAAGCCGACGAGGCCAAGAAAGCCGCTGCTGACAAGGTGAACGATGCCGCCAGCAAGGTGAACGACAAAGTGAACGAAGGTGCCGACAAATTATTGAAAGGTGCTGGTCTGAAATAGAATTAACTGAAGAAAACGGGGCATTCGTTGAACGAATTTGCCCCGTTTATTGTTTCTTCATACCTTTGCCATATCATTAAATTTACCAATCTTGTAAAACAGAATGATTATGAAAAAGGTTTTTTATTTCCCGATGCTGTTAGCATCATTCACTCTTGTACAGGGCTGCTCGTCAGACGATATTCAAGATGATTTTACAGGCAATCGCAATAGTAGTTACACGTCGGGGACCGGGACGACATCGACCACGACAAGCGATGTGGCAACCTTCGATGTGGCTGTAAACTTGGAGAGTCTCGCAGAGACCGAGACAGTGCCAGCCGACGACAACGACTACGTAGAGAACACCACCTTCACAAAGTGGGTCAGCATTGCTTACAACGGCAGCGACGTTTCATTAGGAGGCGACATCGACGATTCGACCATCAAGGTGACTGCCTCCGGGGCCGATGTGACTGTGGAGTCGACCACCGACGAGTTTGTTGCCTATTCTATCAGTGGCACAACCAGTGATGGCTCGCTCAAGATCAACAGCAACAAGAAGTTTCAGCTGGAGTTGGCCGGTGTCAGCATCACCAACCCCACGGGTGCAGCCATCAATATTCAGAGCAGCAAGCGCGTGTTTGTCGTACTGGCCGACGGAACCACCAACACGCTGACCGATGGCAGCGCCTATTCCGACTATACCAGTGGTGAAGACCTGAAAGGCTGTTTCTTCAGCGAAGGACAGCTTATCTTCAGTGGAAAAGGCCAGCTGAACGTCTACGCCAACTGTACTTCAGCCATCAAGAAAGACGGCACGAGCGTTACGGCTTCGGCCATTCGCAGTGACGACTATGTGGTCATTCGTCCTCATGCCAACATCTACGTGAAGGCTTCGGCAGGCAACGGCATCAAAGGCAACGATGCCCTCTACATCTATGGAGGTGTGGTGAATGTTGAGGCTTCGGCCAAGGGTGTGAAAGGCATTGCCAGCGATGGCAACATCCTCATCAGCGGAGGCCGCACGACTGCCATCGTTACAGGCGCATCGGTCTATGACAGCAGCGAAAACGACATATCGGGTTCGGCTTGCGTGAAGGCCGACTCAGTTTTCACCATCACTGGCGGTGAGCTGTATGTGAAGAATACGGGGCAGGGCGGCAAAGGCATCAGCGTTGACATGGCGGCCAACTTTGAGGGAGGCTCTGTCGGTGTGGTTACCACAGGCTCCACCTATAAGTACAACAACTCGCTCGACTCGAAGGCAAAAGGCATAAAAGCCGATGGCGCAATAGCCATCAGTGGCGGTGCTATGAAGGTGCGATCGGTGGGTGGCGACGGCAGTGAGGGCATTGAGAGCAAGAGCACGCTGACCATCTCTGGAGGTGATGTGTCGGTCTATGCCTACGACGATGCCATCAACTCGGCCAGCCACTTATATATAAAAGGTGGAAACGTCTATGCGCACAGCACGGGCAACGATGGGCTCGATGCCAATGGCAATCTCTACGTGCAGGGCGGTACTACCTGCACCTATGGGACCAGAGCACCTGAGTGTGGCATTGATGCCAACGAGGAAGGCGGCTACACCGTCTATTTCACAGGGGGCAACCTGTTTGCAATCGGTGGCGGCAACTCAACACCCGGCAACAGCAACTCTACGCAGGGCTATGTGACTGCATCGGGCAGTGTCTCGGCTGGCACCACCGCTTCGGTATCCGACGGCAGCAATACGCTGGCCACTTTCACCTTGCCCGCCAGCTTCAGCAGCGGTTCCATTCTGGTGACTGCCAATGGCATGACTTCGGGCAACAGCTACACGCTGACTGTCGGCGATTCGTCGGCAACCCTCACCGCACAGCAGTACGGCTCATCGGGAATGGGCGGAATGGGAGGCGGTATGCCTGGCGGAGGCGGACGCAGATGACACCCTGAACTGTAACTAAATCGACCACGAATTGAACGAATGAAACGAATTTTGGTGTCGCAGCCCATTCGCGTAATTTGTTTGGAAACCGCATGGAATTTGTGTCATTAGTGTAATTCGTGGTCGAACCTTTTTCAAAATAATCATTCAATAAAAAAGCATATCTTATGAAAAAAACTTTACTTTTTGCACTCGCTCTTGTGGCAAGTATCGGAACAGTCAGCGCAATCGACGACAACACCGTGGAGATTGTTTATAACGGGTCGACCGCCACAGTAACCGTGGCGAGCAACATTGCCAGCTATGTCACCGTGCAGAGCGGCACGTCATCGCATGTCAGAATCTTGCAGGACAGCAGTTTCGCCGGCATCGATGCCACGTCTGACAACGAAGACGGTGAGATCATCTATTCACTCTCCGGCTCGTCGACCGATGGCGAGTTCTACATGGAGGGCTCGTTCAAGGCAACGGTAGAGCTGAGCGGCCTCACGCTGACCAACCCCAGTGGCGCGGCCATTGCCATCATGGACGGCAAGCGCATCTCGCTGAGTGCCAAGAAAGGCACGGTCAACACCCTGACCGACGGTGCCAACGACACCTATAATGGTTGCTTCCACTGCAAGGGACACACCAAACTGAAGGGAAAAGGCACGCTCATCGTTGTGGGCAACTCGAAGCATGCCGTCTATAGCAAGGAGTACATCGAGGTGAAGAACCTGACCCTCAACATCACGTCTGCCGTGAAGGATGCCATGCACTGCAAGGAGTATTTCCTTCTGGAGAGCGGAACCGTGAACATTAGCGGTGCTGGCGACGACGGCATTCAGGTGGAGCTGGACGGAACGACATCGACTGGCGAGACGGCTGACCATGAAGACGAGGATACGGGCAACTTCTACATGAAGGGAGGCACGCTGACCATCAGCGGCTACAAGGACAAGGCCATCAAGGCCGACGGCTCCATCACCTACAGTGGCGGCACGCAGAACTTCGACACCACCGATACGGAGAAGCTGGCTTCGGTTGAGACCTTGACTGCCGTTGCCGCCGATGGCGCAAACGTCATTTACGATCTGAACGGACGCCAGTTGCCTGCAACGGCCAACCTGCCCAAGGGGCTCTACATCGTGAAGCGCAACGGCAAGGCATCGAAAGTTCTGGTAAAGTAGCAGTAGTAAGGCCATGAAAATGCGGATGCTTGGCAGTCGTCACCAGGAGACCATATTCTATGTAGTGATGTGGTTGCTCATGTTCATCGTGCCTGTGGTCAGCATACAGCTCCATCACGCACAGGACGGTCGTTTCCCCTGGGGAGAACTCGTATCCCTGTGGGCTCAGGTGGGCTATTTGCTTGTTGCCTTCCTGTTGCACAACTTCTTGCTGGCCCCGCTGCTTGTCTATCGCCAGAAGCGTCTGCTCTATTTCTGCTCGATTGCCGTGCTGACGGGCTGTTTTGCGCTGTTGCAGTGCTCGCTTCGCCCTGATTTCAAGAAAGAGGGTGAGCCTCCTGCCATGAAAGAGCATCGTCCACCCATGAGGCACGACGATTTCGACGCCATGCAGTCCTCTGACGAGTGCTTCGACAGGGATGACCCGTCGCGGGCTTTCTCTGAAAAAGAAGATTTCCGGCCTCACATGAGGCGGCATCATCATCGGGAGGGTGAGGCATCGCCTCCTTTCTTCTTCGGACAGCACGACATGGTGGCCTGTCTCATCCTCATCATGATGCTGGGCATGAACGTGGGTGTCAAACTGTATTTCAAGCAGCGCAAGGATCAAGAGCGGTTGAACGAACTTGAGAAAGAGAACTTGCAGCAGCAGCTGGAGTACCTGCGCTATCAAATCAATCCGCATTTCCTGATGAATACGCTCAACAACATCCATGCTTTGGTGGATATTGACGGCGAGAGAGCCAAGGACACGATTGTCGAACTGTCGAAGATCATGCGCTATGCGCTCTACGAAGGGGCTCGCCAGCGCGTGCCGCTGGGGCGCGATGTCGAGTTCCTGCAGAGCTACGTCAAGTTGATGCGGTTGCGCTTCACCGACAAGGTGGACATTGTGGTCGACATTCCCTCCGAACTGCCGGAGCGCGAGATACCGCCCATGATTTTCATCACCTTCGTCGAGAATGCCTTCAAGCATGGCATCAGCTATCGTCAGGAGTCATTCATCCATGTCAGGCTCGACGTGCAGCCTTCCTGGTTGGTGTTCGTCTGTCAGAACAGCAAGGTGCGGCGCGAGCCGGTCAAGCCTGGGCAGGAACTGGCCCGTGAGGGCGGTGTGGGACTGACCAATGTGCAGCGGCGCTTGCAGTTGCTCTATGGCGACCAATACCGTCTTGACATAGACGATCAGGCTGAAACATACAATATTACACTCGAAATTCCGTTATCATAATGTTAACGGAATTTCGATTTTTATGATAAAAGTTCTTGCAATCGACGACGAGCCGCTGGCATTGCAGCAGGTCGTCGCTTATATCAGAAAAATACCTTTTTTCGAGTTGGTGGCCCAGTGCCAGAGTGCGCTGGAGGCACGCGAGGTGATGGAGCGGGAGCTGGTCGAGGCCATCTTCTGCGACATCAACATGCCCGACCTTTCTGGCATGGAGTTCGTCAAGCAGCTGCCTGTGCGCCCCGTCATTGTCTTCACCACCGCCTATAGCGAGTATGCCATTGAGGGCTACAAGGTCGATGCGGTCGACTATCTGCTGAAGCCGTTCAGCTTCATGGACTTTCAGCGGGCGGCTGCCAAGGTCAGAAAAAGCGTTGCGTCGGCATCGGGGCTACAGGAGGACGAGCAGCTTGCGTCAGACGTGTTGCCAGATAGACAAGGCGTTGCCGACGACTCCATCTTCGTGAAGACCGACTACAAGACCATTCGCATATCCATCTCCGACATTCGCTATGTGGAGGGCATGAGCGAGTACCTGAAGCTCTATCTCGACAGTCAGCCGAAGCCCGTCATCACCCTGCTGTCCATGAAGAAGATGGAGGAGTTTCTGCCGCGCAACTTCATGCGCATTCATCGTTCCTATATCGTCAACCTCGACAGGGTGCAGGAGGTGAACAAGAACAGGGTGATCCTGGGCAAGGCAAAGTCGCAGGAAGGCCCTGCCGACGATGTCTATCTGCCCATAGGCGACAACTACAAGGAGCAGTTCAATGAGTATCTCTCAACGCGCTTGCTCGGGAAATAGTAGCATGATTTACTAATTCGTAAACAAAAAAGTTCATTATGAAAATAGCTATTCAGGAGCGAGTGCTCCATTTCAAACAGCCCGCAGGCACTTCGCGTGGCATATATACTGAGCGCAAATCGTGGTTTGTCCAGCTGACCGAAGGCGAGCATAAAGGCTTGGGCGAGTGTGCGCCCCTGCCCGATCTGAGTTGCGATGCACGGCCCGATTATGCCGCCGTGCTGCGTGCCTTCTGCGACCGCATAGAGCAGACGGGAGCCATCGACTACGAGGCCATGCGCGACTATCCTTCCATGCTCTTCGGACTTGAGACCGCGTTCCTTTCGCTGCGTGCCTCTCGGGAGCACAACAATCCGGCACTGTTGTTCGACACCCCCTTCAGTCGGGGCGAGCAGGGCATCCCCATCAACGGACTGGTCTGGATGGGAACCTACGAGGAGATGCTGGCCAGGATGGAGGAGAAGCTGGCGCAGGGCTTCAGCTGCGTGAAGCTGAAGGTCGGTGCCATCGACTTCGAAAATGAGCTCCACCTTGTGCGCCGCATCCGTGAGCGCTTCTCCCGTCACGAGGTGCAGTTGCGCCTCGATGCCAATGGCGGCTTCAAGTATCCCCAGGCACTCTATCAGCTGGAGCTGCTTTCGCAGTATGCCATCCATTCCATCGAGCAGCCCATCAAGGCGAAGCAGTGGGCCTTCATGGCCGAGCTGTGTCGTGAGTCGCCCCTGCCCATCGCGCTCGACGAGGAGCTGATTGGCGTCAACGACCCTTCGGCCAAGCGCCAGATGCTCCGCATCATCAAGCCTTCCTATATCGTGCTCAAGCCCTCCTTGCATGGAGGCATGGCCGGATGCAGAGAGTGGATTGAGATTGCCCGTGACGAAGGCATCGGCTCGTGGATCACGTCGGCCCTCGAGAGCAACGTCGGACTGAATGCCATCGCTCAGTTCTGCAGCTCCGTCTATGGCCCCGGCATCACCATGCCGCAGGGGCTGGGCACTGGTCAGCTCTTTACCGACAATATCCCCATGCCGCTCGAGATTCGTGGCGAGCGGCTGTGGGGCTCTAATTCGTGAAATCTCTATGACTCTAAACGAATTCTTGTCTGAATGGCATAACGACGACGATCGCGTGCTGGTCCATACGAGCGGGTCGACGGGACTGCCCAAGCCGCTGTGGGTCGAGAAGCGGCGCATGGAAGCTTCGGCCCGCATCACCTGCCGCTTCTTAGGCTTGCAGCCGGGCGACACCGCTTTGCTCTGCATGCCGCTCGACTATATCGCAGGCAAGATGATGGTTGTCAGGGCCTTGACCTGCGGCCTCCGACTGATAGACGTTCCGCCCAGTGGCCATCCCCTGGCCGATGTCGATACCTTCGGCACGCCCGTCACCTTTGCCGCTATGGTTCCCTTGCAGGTCTATAACTCCTTGCAGGTGAGCACGGAGCGCGAGCGGCTCATGCAGATCCGTCATCTCATCATTGGCGGTGGGGCCGTCGACGACTCGTTGGCCCGCCAGCTGCAATCGTTCCCCCATGCCGTTTGGAGCACATACGGCATGACCGAGACTCTCTCGCACATCGCCTTGCGCCGACTCAACGGCCCCGAGGCCAGCGACTGGTACACTCCCTTTCCGTCGGTCGGCGTATCCCTCACAGCCGAGGGCTGTCTGGTCATCCATGCGCCTCAGGTATGCCAGCATCCGCTTGTCACCAACGACATCGCCGAGTTGCAGGCGGCAGAGTCTGCTTCCGACGACTCCCCTGCATCGCCCCGTCGTTTCCGCATCCTTGGCCGCAAGGACAACACCATTTGTTCCGGGGGACTGAAGATACAGATAGAAGAGGTTGAGCGCATGTTGCGTCCCCATCTTTCGCAGCCCTATCTCATCACAAAATGCAAGGACGCAAAGTTTGGCGAGGCCGTCGTGTTGCTGACCGAAGGCCCCGCCGACGAGGCGCAGTCCGTGTGTGAGCGTGTCTTGCCCCGCCATTGGCACCCCAGGCACTACCTGTCCGTCCCCCGCATTCCTATGACCGAGACTGGCAAGCCGGCAAGAAAAGAAGCCGAGCGAATGGCACAATAGCTGTTGTGCCTCAACCTTACCGTGCTAAATTTTATCAAGCGGAAATTATGAATTTTCTTGACAACGACCCCTCTGAGAATCGCATGAAATTCACCAAACTGCAAGTCGCCTGCAAATATGCGAGTATT
>CACXXD010000043.1 GCA_902771445.1 uncultured Prevotellaceae bacterium | reverse complement strand
ATTCTGAATCATCAGATCCTCAGAATATGTGTGTCTGTACTTCAATGCTACGTGATAATAAAACGAATAAATGGCCTCATAACATTGTGGCAAGACGAGATACAGATATTTCCTCATGACATGCTGTAGACCTCGTGTACCATTCGATGGAGTCGTTCTCGCATCGTCTCTACATCAATCGCGTTCTCTTGAGCCGACATCATCTCTGCCTTATGACACTCTTTTACCCCCCGCTCTATGGCATCGTAAATCGCACCTGTATCCTTCAACGTCATTTGCCGAATACGGGCATCTATCAACTGTTGCGCCCACTGACTAATAGCGGAAGTGCTATTGAGGTCTGGTCGCATCTTACGAATTGAAGCTTCATCTATGTTGATACTTATCGTACACATGATCCTGTCTTCTATTTTATTTTCAGATGCAAAGATACAGTATTCTTGTCTAACCACAAAATTTTTGTGCCACGATTTTACACTATACCTTTTCCAGATAGGCTGCGGGGATGTAGGCGGTGGCGATGAGGGCGATGCCCTCCAGTTCGACGATGACGCGCCGCTGGCCGGCAGCACGGGCCACCCGACCTCGGACACCCTTGAACTTGCCATCAGTGACAACGACCGACTCGCCACTCACGTAATGAACATATTCGGGATCAATCTGCATGATGTTGTCATCGTCGACGCTGCTGACGCGAATGAAGTTCATCATGCTCTCATAGTCAACTTCCATCACAGGGTTGGTTCCGTTGGCATGGGTGTCACAGTGGTTGTAATAGAAACGAACAAAGGAAATCTGGGGAGTGTTGTTGACATACTCTTTGACCAGATTTTCAGCGCAGTACACAAATATCAAGCCCCCGACAAGCGGAGCTTTGACCCTCTTCAGCTTGCCGTTGACTTTCTTCTTGACGAAGTGCATGGCGATATAGGCATCGGAGTCCTTGTCGTCGTTGATAATGAAATCATAGGCCTTCTCTGCCCGTTCGTAGGTGGCACGTAGAACGTACCAACGCTTGCCAGGGTCCTGAGCATACCTTACGGACACCCCTGTCTGTGAGCTGTTGTTTGCTTTGGGGATACTGTTGGAGGCAAATCCAACACTGGGAGATTCTGCCCCGTCTCCTCGGGATTTGACATTACTCAATGTACTCAAATCGGACCTTTTCGTGCTCATCGCTGGTTCGATGCAGGACACAAAAAGACGTGGAATCGTCGCTGTTGTCCGTTCCACGAGTCGAGGCTCTAGCATTGCCTATTGAAGTTGAACAGACAACGTCAGAGCCCACGCCGATATGAATATATGACCCTTTACCTTTATTAATATGGTACACAGACAGTGTCCATCTTCGGTAAAGGGATGCGTATAAACACATCCCGAGGACATCTACCGCTGCTATGTTCAAGACTTCAAAAGTTTTTGAATTTGCTAGATTCGACTCGTCTCAAACAAAGCGTTCAGTAAACGCCTTTAATATGTCTATTCCTCGCTACCCACCCGTTCTCCGCAGGTGCTATCATAATTTGGTGAAAGCCCTTTGGCTTCGGCGTAGACCATCAGCGATCTTCAACGTTGGTGAACACGTTCACCCTTGCATCCGAATCACCGTCCTACGAGGAATCGGGTGCAAAGTTACTAAAAAAAAATCGATATGCCTTTCATAATTTTGGAATATTTTCGTTTTTTGACGTAAAAAGTACCAAATTATTTTTTAACGGTGAAAAATAAATTGGAACAAATATGAATAATTTTTACAAAGACCCCTCTGAGAATCGCACGGAATTCACCAAACTGAAAGTCGCTTGCAAATATGCGAGTATTGAGTGGGGTTGCGCATACCATTGATATTCAGAAAGTTGCGAATTTTTATTCGCAAAAAGAACTGTTTTTTTACCACGAAAAATTCACCTTTCGGACAACTCTGAACGGCAATCAAAAGCATTTGTCTTGTGATTTGTATTGAATCAAAGTGGGTTGGCAGTCATATCAAACTGAGTTATGACTTGAAACAGAATGTAACTAAAGTAAAAACTCAGTTTGATATGGCTGTAAACCCACTTTGATTCAGTATCAATCTCAAAACAGTGGTTGCGGCACGATGTGAGGGCAGGTGATTTCTCGCGCTAGAATGCTACTTTCAGAAGGGCCTTTTTTCTATGAATAATCTTGACAAAATGCTGTGGGATTTACGATTTAGTAACATTTGCTTTCGGAAGCCAGGGCTAACTAATACTCTACTCATTGCTAAGAATCTGCACGATTCGCTCAGCAGTACGTCCATCCCACCTTTCAGGCAGAGCACCTTTTTTGAACCGTCCTTCCTGCAGACACTGAAGAACCTCTCGCAGCTTGTCGGGGTTGCCGCCAACAAGGACATTCGTGCCGATGGTGACGGTCTCCTGATGCTCGGTGTAATCATTCAGCGTAATGCAAGGTACCATGTTGAACGTAGCTTCTTCGGCCACGTTGCCGCTGTCGGTGATGATGGCTTTTGCATGAGCTGTCAGCCATCCGAACTCCAGATATGTCAACGGGTCAATGATGTGTATGCCGGGACTAAGCCTTGCCACAACTTCGCGAGCCTTGCCACGCAAGGGGGCAATGATCGGCATGCTGCCTACTTGCGAAGTGATGGCATCCAGCACGTTTTTCAAGTTTTCCTCATCGGCTATCAGCGCCTTTCGGTTCAGCGTGAACACGAAGTACTCTCCCTCATTGACATCCAGCGACGGTCGCTTCAGTCGACTTTGGTTGAACCGCAACGTATCCATCAGGATATTGCCCACCATGAAGGTCTGCGAAAGTTCGTTCTGCTCGCGTGTGGCAACGCTGTTGCTCTTCATGCCTGCCGTGAACAGGTAGTCGGAGAGCGCATCGATCACCAGACGATTGATTTCCTTTGGCATCTGAATGTCGAACGAACGGGTGCCAGCCACCAGATGAGCCAGTTTGATGCCTCTTTTCTTAGTCACGATGGCCGTTGCCATTGTTGAGGCCAGGTCGTCGACCACTACCACGACATCGACCGTATGGGCATCCAGATAGCTGTCGAACTCGCCCATCACCCTGCTCGTGATTTCGTTCAGACTCGTCGAGTCGATACCCAGATAGACCGACGGGCGAGGCATCTGAAGATCGCTGAACAACGAAGGCTCCAGTGTAGGGTCGTCGTCTCTCCCCGTGTAAATGAGTTCGTAACTTAGATGTTCTGCCTTCTCGATGGCACGAATGAGTGGTGCCACTTTGATAAAGTTAGGACGGGCACCCGCCACAATACAAATATTCTTTTTCATCGCGTAAATTATCTGTAAATTTTCACTGTACCGCCATCGCTACAGGCATAGCGGCGGACTAACTCTTGAATGTAATGCGCATTCTGAAGCACACGCTCCTCATTGCCGTCGTAGCCGTTGATCAAGACCAAAAGCTGGCGAGTGGACAACGTCAGCTTGGTTCGCTCGTTGTCGCTTGTGGGCGTACCTACCCCACCTTCGGCATCACGGTAGACAGGCAATCCCGCTATGTTCAGTATGCCGCGGCCTATGCCCTCGTAAGGTTCACCTTCCTTGCCGATGCCGAGCGTCAATGTGTCACCCTTTATTTTCGCGACATCGAAACCGCCGATGCTGTAGCCATAGACGATGGAAGCCAAATTGACCAGATCGACCAGCGTGTCAATCTGATAGAGTTCCTTGCCCTGAAGAATCCTTCTTATCAGCTGCTCGCTCGCAGGACGATAGCGCGAAGGATCCTTGCCACACAACTTATAGACCTGTCGTGTCGCCCTTATAGACGGCAACTCCTTCAGCGAATCGGGTGTCAGTTTGGTACGAATAGAAGTTTCAAACTCGTGGATTTCATTCCACAGTTCGGCAGAGAAGCTGCTATTGGTGACCTCTGCCTCGACAGCTGCCCCCACAAAGGTGGGACACACATGCTTTATTTCGTCAGATACAATTATTTCCATTATTCAATCATTGCTAAGAATTCGTCTTCTGTCACGATTTGCACGCCAAGCTTCTTTGCCTTTTCCAGTTTCGACGGCCCCATGTTGTCGCCGGCAAGAATGAATGATGTCTTGCCACTGACGGAACCGACATTCTTGCCGCCATTCTGCTCGATGAGCAACTTATACTCATCACGCGAATGATGGGAGAAGACACCGCTGATGACAATGCTTTTGCCCGACAGCTTATCGGAAGCCGAAGCCTGCTGGTCAGCCGAAAGACTCATCTGCAGTCCCTTCGCTCTCAGCTTCTCAACAATCCTGAGGTTGTCGGGATGGTGGAAGAAGGCGATGATGCTTTTGGCCATGATCTCGCCAATCCCCTCAACGTCTTGCAGCTCTTGCAGCCCTGCGGCCATCAAGGCATCGATATTGCGGAAGTGGCGAGCCAGTAAACGGGCCGAAGTCTCGCCGATGAAGCGAATGCCCAAGGCAAAGACGACACGCTCGAAAGGCACCTGCCGGGACTGCTGAATGCCGTTGACTATCTTCTGGGCCGATTTCGTGCGACTGCCATCGCCGTTGATCTGCTGAACTTCAATGTCGTACAGATCGGCCACATCCTTAATCAGTCCGCGTCGATAGAATTCGTCGACGGTCTCAGGGCCGAGCGACTCGATGTTCATGGCCTTGCGTGCAATGAAATGAATGATGCGGCCCTTGATCTGAGGCGGGCAACCCGTCTCGTTGGGGCAATACCATGCGGCCTCACCTTCGTAGCGCACCAGAGGGGTGCCGCACTCAGGACACGTCTGAATAAAGCTGACAGGCTGGGCATCGGAAGGACGACGAGACACGTCGACACCCACAATCTTAGGAATGATTTCGCCCCCCTTCTCAACATAGACATAGTCGCCTATGTGCAAGTCGAAAGAGCGAATGAAGTCTTCGTTGTTAAGAGTGGCCCGTTTCACGGTCGTACCAGCCAACTGCACCGGCTTCATGTTGGCCACGGGAGTGATGGCACCAGTACGTCCCACCTGATATGTGACCTCCAACAGTTTGGTACACTCGCGTTCGGCCTTGAACTTATAGGCAATGGCCCAGCGCGGACTCTTTGCCGTGAATCCAAGAGCGCGTTGCTGACGAAGACTGTTGACTTTCAGGACGATGCCGTCCGTGGCAACGGGCAGTTCGCGGCGCTTTTCGTCCCAGTAGTTGATGTATTGCAGAATCTCCTCGACCGACTTTGCCTTCGCCATGCCCACACTGGTCTTGAATCCCCATGACTTGGCCGCTTCCAAGTTCTCGAAATGTCCGTCACACGGAAGTTCCTCACCTAATAAATAATAAAGGTAGGCATCCAGTTGGCGAGCGGCCACGACACGCGAGTCGAGACTTTTGAGCGTTCCGCTGGCAGCATTGCGCGGATTGGCAAACAGAGGCTCTTCGGCTTGCTCGCGCTCTTTGTTCAATCGTTCGAACACTTTCCACGGCATCAGTATCTCCCCACGGATTTCGAACTCGTGCGGATAGCCACTGCCCGGCAAGACCAAGGGAATGGCATGGATGGTCTTCACGTTTGTCGTGACGTCATCGCCATGAACGCCGTCGCCTCGGGTGACAGCCTGGGTGAGTCGGCCATCCACATAGGTCAACGAGATGGAAAGACCATCGAACTTCTGTTCACAACACACTTCGAACTCTTCGCCTGCCAGTCCTTTCTTCACGCTGTCATACCAGTCACGAATGTCGTTCTCATTATAAGTGTTTGATAGCGACAGCATTGGATATTTGTGAGAGACTTGACGGAAATTGTCACTTAGATCACTGCCAACACGCTGCGTCGGAGAATTCGGGTCTGCCATTTCAGGATGCCGGGCTTCCAAATCCTGAAGCTCATGCATCATAAAGTCAAATTCCTGGTCGTCAATGGTCGGTTGGTTCAAAACATAATAACGATAATTATGTTCATGCAGTTGGGCGCGTAACTGCTCAATTCTTGATCGCTCCTCTAAATTAGTAACCATAAAAGGTGTTTTTTGCTACTTTTTTGCAAAGGTAAGTTTTTTTTCAGATAATGCGCAATGTTTTTTAGAAAAATATCGTAACTTTGCACCATAATTTAAGTATAAATGACAATGAAAAGACTTGTAATCGCACTAATGATGTTCCTGCCAATGGCAGCTATTGCACAAGACAATTCTTGGGAACAAACAGAGAACACACAGAATATGGATCCAAAGAGGAACCCCAAGTATCTGGCAGGGGCCGTGCCTGAGGTCGACGGAAAGGTTGTATTCGAAACTGTCATCAAAGCGCCCGGCAAATCGCAAAAACAGATTTACGACCTTCTGTTAGAGGATTTCACCAGAATGACCAAGGAGCCCAACCAGTTTGAGCAGAGCCGTGTGGTCATCTCTGACGACAACAACTACAGCCAGCTGGTGGGCAACTTCCAGGAGTGGCTGGTGTTCAAGAACAGGCCATTGGTGCTCGACCGCACTCGCATGTTCTACCACCTCATGGCCAACATCAAAGACGGAGAGGCCGACATCAAGATGACACGCATCTACTATCTGTATGACGAAGAGCGCGAGCCGACAACCTACAAAGCAGAGGAGTGGATTACAGACAAGTACGGACTGAACAACAAGAAGACAAAGACAGCCCGAGTCAGTGGCAAGTTCCGCATGAAGACTATCGACCGTAAGGACTACATTTTCAAGAGATTAGAAAAGTTGCTTACCAAATAACTTTATATGGAACTGGAGAACAACGAGAACGCTTCGGACGAACTCTGGCGGAAGTTCCATCGCCGCCAGATTCAGGAGGAAACGAATGATGACAAAGGGCGGTTCTACCAAGTCCGTCAGTTGCTGAATCTCTTTTTTATCATACTGGCCATCGCCGGTATGATAATTTGGTATGTATATTCTCCCGAATTAGGAGGCATCACACTTATCTCTGCCGTAGCTTTCAAATTCATGGAGCTTACGTTGCGCCTAATGAAATTATAGAAATAAATGAAGAAACCGCTGTTTGCTTTAGCTCTCCTTTGTTCTGTGTCTACCCATGCCCAGACCATTACCGGCATGGATCAGGATGGCAGTTTTAGACAGTATGACGAACAAGGAAACTTGCAGAACAACAATAGAGGCTTTAATCCCAACAGGACCGACAGTACAAAGAAAAGCAAGACGATCCCCAAGGGTATCTACGTGTGGCGAGTGGACAGGAAACTTGGCGACATCATCAAGGCCGAAGTCGACACCATGCCCCACCTCTATCCAAATTCTACGATGGCAATGGGCAAATATGGCGAGTATAACACGATAGGCTCAAACTACTCTGCCCGCATGTCGCGTATATTCATCAACCGGCCAGAGACAGACCAGGCTATTTTCACCCAGCTATACAGTCAGGTGCTGAAGACACCCGACCAGTGGCACTTCACCAACACGCTCTCGCCAATCACCAACTTGTCGTACGACAACAGCGGAGGCAAGCAGAACGGCGAAGACCATTTAGACGCAAAATTTGCCGTCAACGTGGGGAAGAAAATAGGCATAGGGTTTGACCTCGACTATGATTATGCTCGCGGCTTTTTTCAGAATCAGAGCATATCACACTTCAATGCAACCGTCTACGGCTCCTATCACGGAGACAAATATCAGATGCATCTGCTCTACTCACGCAGGCATCAGAAAAATGCCGAAAACGGCGGTATTGCCAACGATGACTATATCCTGCACAAGGAGTTGTTCCCATTCAGCTATTCGGACGAGGAAATACCCGTCATCCTGGCATCGAACTGGAACAGAAACGACTCACACAATCTGTTCCTCACCCATCGATACAGCCTCGGCTTCTATCGCGAAGTGAGAATGACCGAGGAAGAAATCAAAGCAAAAGAGTTTGCAGAGAAATCAAAACGAGAATTAGAAAAGAAGCAGAAAAAGACAGAGATGCCATCAGGCAGGGACACGAGCAAGCCTGTAGCCGAACCAAAAGGAAGACCCGAAGGGGCTGCCGTGATGGGCGAGGAACCCAAAGACCTGGCACAGGCGCAGCCTGCGGACTCGTTGGCCGCTGACACGACCCGCATCAAAGTCGACTCGAAAGAAATGGCCGACAGTCTGCTGGCTGCGGAAGCTGTCAGGGATTCGCTGGCTAAATACATGAAGAAAGAATTTGTGCCAGTCACAAATTTCATTCATACTTTTGAACTATCGCACAACGACCATATCTATCAGGCCTACAGTGTCACGAAAGACTATTTCTCTAATACTTATTATAAATACGTTGACGGTACGGGCTATGCAGGCGATTCAATCTATGACAGGACTAAATATTTCCTGCTGAGAAACACGGTCGGCCTGGGATTGCTCGAGGGCTTCAACAAGTGGGCAAAGGCCGGCATAAGAGTTTTTGCCACGCATGAGTTCAGACAGTTCACCATGCCGGAGATGCTGACCGACGATGTTGCCTATATCAGCAAATGGACGGAACACAATGTGAGCGTGGGAGGAAGGATTGTAAAGACGCAAGGCAAGACGTTGCACTACAACTTGTCGGCTGAGACCTGGCTGGTGGGCAAGGATGCCGGGCAGCTAAGGGTAGATTTCGATACGGACCTGAATTTCAAGCTCTGGGGCGATACGCTCCGACTGGCCGCCAAAGGCTATTTGCACAGGATCAATCCCACATTCTATGAACGTCATTTCCACTCGAAGCACTTGTGGTGGGACAACTCGCTCGACCAAATGACCCGACTGAGAGCCGAAGGCGTCTTCTCGTATGAAAAGACACACACAACCCTGAGAGTGGCCATCGAGGAAATCAAGAACTACACCTATTTCAGCATGAACTACAACCGTAACTCAGCGGGACTGACAGGGCTGACGACAAAGGTGAATCAATCATCGACGATTCTCAACGTTCTCACGGCTCAATTAGACCAGAAGCTATCCGTGGGGCCGCTTCACTGGGACAACATACTGACTTACCAGTCGTCGTCGAATTCGCATATTCTTCCGCTTCCGACACTCAACATCTTCTCAAACTTGTATCTGAAGTTTCTGTATGCCAAGGTGCTGACGATTGAGCTCGGCGGCACTGCCACTTATTTCACGGCCTACTGTCCTCCAGACTTTGCACCGCAGCTCAACCAGTTCGCCATTCAAGAAAACGAAGACAACAAGGTGAAGCTGGGTAACTTTCCGTTTGTCGATGTCTATGCCAATCTGCATCTGAAACATGCCCGTTTCTTCATCATCATGTCGAACGTGTTTGGAAAGACACTGAACAGAATGACATTCCTGACACCTCACTACCCCGTCAACCGTTCGGTAATGAGAATCGGCATTTCGTGGAATTTCTTTAACTAAGTCTACATCAGATCTTCCAATTTGATGTTGCGCATTGACTTCAAGTACTTGGTGCGCTGCTCAATGGCTTTCGACCAGCTATTGCCCATCAGGTGGTTCAGTGGCAAATCGATTTTCCATCGTCCCTGAGCCTCCAAACGGTCTATCATGATGCCAAGATTCAAATTAGAAAGGCTTTCGGAAGGAACAAACTGAGAAGACTCACCCTTCTCGTCGGATGAGATTTCGATGAGCAATTTTGCATCAATCAGTTTGAAAAGAATATCATTGACAATTCTGACGGGAATCTCAGTTTCCTGTTGCAACTCTTCGGTGGTGTAGGCATGTTTGCCTTCAGCAAAGCGACGGCAGATGCGTGACATCAAGATAGCAGCCAGCATGATGAAATAGCGATGACTAATATCGGAGGTGTTGGCATCGTAGTCATAATAATCGAGATTCTGACTTGTGTAGCATAGCTCTGCTCCGAAAAGACAGATGGTCCAGGAAATCTGCACCCAGAGCATGAACAAGGGCAAGGCAGCGAAAGAGCCGTAGATGGCATTGTAGCTGGTCATCCAGATTTGCGAATTGATGTAGAAGTACTGCAGCCACTGCATCGCTATACCTGCCAGGATGCCAGGCACAATCACATTCTTAAAGCGCACATGTGTATTGGGCATAAATATATATAATGCCATGAAAAGGGCCGACATTAATATATAAGGTGAAATGCCGATAGCAAAGCGCACGGCAGGGCCTAACAATCTGAAACCGGCCAATGACTCTGCCGCAGTGACCATGAATATGCTCAATCCCGACGAAATGACAATGAGAATGGGAAACATGAAGAACATGGCAAGGTAATCGGTAAAGGTGCGGAAGATGCTGCGCTGCTTCTTTACTTGCCATATCTCATTGAAGGTTGTCTCAATGTTGCTGACAAGCATCAGCACCGTGTAGAGCATGAACACCAAGCCAACGCCAAGAAAGATTCCGCTTTTAGTATGAACCAGATAACTATTGACAAAGCCGATGATCACTTCTGCCGCCTGAGGCTGTGCCGAAAGGGAGTCACGGAACCACACCTCTATATATCTATTGTAACCGAATCCGCGGGCTATGGCAAAGATAACTGCAAGAATGGGAACAATGGCCAGCAATGTGGAATAAGTAAGTGCAGATGCCTGGTTCAATACGCGCTTAGTGGTGAAAAAGCGAATGGCAAGAAAAAGAATCTTGGCGACCTCGTAGAACAGGCGTCGAATCGGAGAAAGCTCGTCTGGATCAATTCGCCAAATGTCAACTTGAAAAAACTTAATGATTTTGTCGATTGTCATTATAGTAATATTTTAAAAAGAAAGCACTGCCCCTATAAGCCGGGTTCTGTACTGACAGGATGTCAGCGCCTGTCATTTATCTACTGCACACGTCACCGTGTACCTCCAGCGTTCTACCCTCTATCGCTCTTCCGAATCGGGCGGACAACCCTTCTTTCGCTAAGCGAAAACGATAGTTTACATGAACTTGCAGCCTCCAGATGGAACAGCTCGCCGATCACCCGACGACTGGTGGTCTCTTACACACGCCTTCTCACCCTTACCTCGCCCGCTCGGTTCTCCTTTCGGAGCCTAAGAAAGGCTTATGAGGCGGTCATTCTCTTCTTCCAGATCCAACTGTCACCAACTGCTTCTACTTTCAGAAGTGGAGTATCCTATGCTGCCCGGACTTTCCTCCCGCCTCACAAAAAGGCCAGCGACAGGCCGGGACAGTGCTTTCCGAATGCAAAAGTACTAATTTTTATTTAAATTAAGTCATTAAACGAATGTAAATTTACCAAAAAGTCTCGCAAACAGAACTTAAAGCCCATTTTGGAAATGTTAAATTGAAAGAAAAACAAGCGTCAAATTGTCATGTTTCATTTTTTTGCCTATATATTTGCAATGAAATCATTGACAACATACATGATTATTAACAAACAAGAAATGAATATGAAAAAGATTGTAAATTACATCGTGCCAGCCATAAGTTTGGTGGCCATTGTTTTCTCGGTAGCAGCTTTCAACAAGACTTGTGCAGCCACTCCTACAACTAATTCAGTAGAACAGATGTCAAGCCTGCCTGCAGGACAACCCGTTGATCTTACTTATGCAGCCGACAAGGCCCTGCCTACAGTTGTATATATAAAGAATACGCAAAACTCGAAGACGCAGACGGTAGAGTATAGCGATCCGTTCTCTGATTTCTTCAGCGATCCGTTCGGCGGTTTCTTCGGACGCGGCAATGGCGGAAAACAGAAGCGACAAGTGCAGACACCTCCACGTGTGGCCGCAGGCTCGGGTGTCATCATTTCAACCGATGGCTATATCGTGACCAACAACCACGTGGTTGACGGTGCTGATGAGCTGACCGTTACTCTGAATGACAATAAAGAATATTCGGCCCGCATCATCGGAGCTGACAAGACTACAGACCTGGCACTGATCAAGATTGACGGAAAGAATTTGCCAGCAATCAAGGTTGCCAACAGTGACAACGTGAAGGTTGGCGAATGGGTGCTGGCCATCGGCAATCCTCTGGGATTGAACAACACGGTGACAGCCGGTATCGTTTCGGCAAAAGCTCGTACAATGGGCGAACAAGGCACCGTGTCATCGATGATTCAGACTGATGCTGCCATCAACCAAGGTAATTCTGGTGGCGCACTGGTGAATACCAACGGCGAACTGATTGGCATCAATGCCATGATCTATTCGCAAACAGGTTCGAACATTGGCTACGGCTTTGCTATCCCTACCACCATCATGAACAAGGTGGTTGATGATCTGAAGAAATACGGTACCGTACAGCGTGCCATGATTGGAATCAGCGGCATGGATGTCAACAAATACGTAGACCTGGAGAAGGAAAAGGGCAACGAGATAGACCTTGGCACCATGGAAGGTATCTATGTGGCTGAAGTCGTAGAAGACGGTGCTGCCGAAGACGGAGGCATCAAGAAGGGCGACGTTATCACACATATCGATGGTACGAAGATTACCAAGTTCGGTGAACTGACTGGCATTATCGCTCAGAAGCGTCCTGGCGACAAGATTAAGCTGACCTATCTGCGTGACAAGAAAAAGCACGACGTGACGCTCACACTGAAGAACGAGCAGGGCAACACGAAGGTTGTAAAGAATGCAGACATCGATGTTCTTGGCGCTGATTTCAGACCCGTGACGGAGGCACAGAAGAAGCAACTTGAAATCAATTACGGACTGGAGGTTGTCAAGGTGAACGGCGGAAAGATGAACGATGCCGGAGTGAAGAAAGGATTCATCATCCTTCGTGTCAACGGTCAGCCAATGAGGACGTTCGAGGATTTGCAGAATGCCGTAAAGGAAGCAAGTTCGTCGAAAGAACAGATGCTCGTCATCAACGGAATGTTCCCAACGGGCAAGCGTGGCGGCTTCGTTGTCTACTTGCAAAACGAATAAAGTAGCATAAGGTACAGTCAGAACTGTGTTTTTGATGCCAAATGACAAATACAAGGAAGTGTGGATGAACATCACGCTTCCTTGTGTTTGTATATGAATGACAGAATGATATAACTTTTTCATCTATTTTCTTGGCTGTTTCGCGAAAATGCGCTACCTTTGCACATAGACTTTAAACTATACTCTGACTATGAGGCAATTGAAAATCACTAAATCAATAACCAATCGGGAGAGCGAATCTCTTGAAAAATACTTGCAGGAAATCGGCAAGGAAGAATTGGTTAGCATGGAAGAAGAGGTGGAATTGGCACAGCGTATAAAGAGAGGTGACCGAAAGGCACTCGAAAGGCTGACCAAGGCAAATCTAAGGTTTGTGGTTTCGGTGGCCAAACAGTATCAGAATCAAGGTCTAAGTCTGGCCGACCTCATCAACGAAGGAAATGTCGGATTGATAAAGGCAGCCGAGAAGTTTGACGAAACACGCGGCTTTAAGTTTATATCCTATGCCGTATGGTGGATTAGGCAAAGCATATTGCAGGCACTTGCCGATCAAAGCAGAATCGTCAGACTACCGCTAAATCAGGTGGGGGCTGTTGGAAAGATCAATCGGCTACTGAACAAGTTTGAACAGGAGAACGAACGTCGACCTTCGTTAGATGAATTGTCAGAGCAAATCGACTTGCCGAAAGACAAAATCGACGAGGCAATGAGCATCAGCGGGCATCACATATCGATGGACGCGCCTTTTGCCGATGGCGAAGACAACTCATTGTTAGACGTAATGGTCAATGACGATTCGCCGATGGCTGACAAGCAGTTGGTACAGGAATCGCTACGGGCAGAAATCAATTCTGTATTGAATATATTAAATGAACGTGAACGAAACATTATAGAAGCGTTTTTTGGCATCAATCAGCCAGAACTTACACTCGAAGAAATCGGCGCAAAATATGCACTTACTCGTGAGCGAGTCAGACAAATCAAGGAAAAAGCCATACGAAGACTTCGAGATTGCACAAAGAATCAAATGCTGAAGAGTTATTTAGGACAATGAAATATTTTAAATCAAAGATGGCCGTAATCATTATTCTGATGATTGCGTTTGTGTTTGGCAAAGCCAATGCCAAGCATGTTGTAGTACCCAAAATGTATATGTTCGGCTTTGCCGCATCGTTTAACGACACAATAGTACACTTCACGAATGTGATGGAAGTGGATTCTGTGTGGATTGAATCGAAAAACAATTTCCTTTTAGGCCGTTCGCTCTATTCACACCAATTGCGCAACTATTTATCAGCTTCACAACAACTTTCCTTGCGGACATGCATCGTCATGTATGGCGACAATCGCACAAAACTGGAGAAGAAATTGTTGAAAATGAAAAAGCTGTACACGAAGTTTAAAGATGGAAAACAGCACTATGACGTTCGTTTTCTTGAGGATACAGAATTCCACTTCTTACGTCTAAGATATGAAGATGTCGCCGATATCAATGCAGTACAGGGTATTGAAAACAAAAAAACGAAAGTAGACAAGAAACAACCCAAGAAAGGCAGAAAGGGTGGAAAATAACTTCTTTTGCATTGCAGAGCATACCATTAGCATCAATTTCTGCGATTTAGGCGATAACAACATAGGGTTATTGCCATCATTTGGCATCTTCAGATGCGAGGCCAAAGAGTCAACTGCTTTGTTTTTTTCTTTGACAGTTGACGACAAATTGCGTCCTGAACACGACAAGAAACTAATCAGAAATTTTGATACCGGCAATGGCAACACTGCCGTCTATGTCTTGCCTGACGGAGGTTACCAATACATCATCAAGGACATTTATGACAGAGACTGCTGTTTGCTGATTTGCCACAACCAGTTCAGAGAGTGCAAATGTGCCTTGAACGGTGACTGGACGATGCGCTCTTTTGGCTTGAACAATGCCTTGATGCTGGCCTTTGCCTTTGCCGGAGCCTATCAAGAAACCTTGCTGATACATGCCTCTTGCATCGTTTCGGGTGAGAAAGGCTATCCTTTTACAGCCAAAAGTGGGACTGGCAAGAGCACACATACATCACTTTGGATGAAGCACATTGAAGGATGTGAACTTCTGAATGACGACAATCCCATCATCAGAGTAATCAACGGGCAAGCATTCATCTATGGTTCACCCTGGAGCGGAAAAACACCGTGCTATCGTAATGTGAAGGTTAGACTTGGGGCAATCGTCAACATTGAGCGGGCAAAACGGAACTATATTGAACGTCTGCCTGTCGTTCAGGCATTCGCTTCGTTGCTTCCCTCATGCTCATCAATGAAATGGGACGAAGAACTCTACGGAAATCAGTGCCAGATATTGTCCAAGGTCATGGAGCAAACACCTGTCTACACCATGCATTGCCTCCCTGATGAAGAAGCAGCCCATGTATGTCATGACGCAATTGCCAACTGATGATGGAAGAAATGATTACGAAACAAATGCCTAACGAAGTTTTTCTGCCCTTTGTGGTCGAACAACTCGAATCGATGGAAGGCAAGACTGTCACCTTGCCACTGAGAGGACGCAGCATGCGCCCATTTCTTGAAGACGAGCGCGACAAAGCATTGCTGATAGCAGCAAAGGACATTCATGTTGGCGATGTCGTTCTGGCAGAAATCATAAAAGGCCATTTCGTCTTGCATCGCATCATCAAGATTGACGGCAATCATGTCGTGCTAAGAGGTGATGGCAACATGAACGTAGAGCATTGCGAAAAAAAAGATGTAAAAGCACTTGCCTTGGGATTTTACCGTAAGAACCGAACAAAGCTCGATTCTACCAAGGGCATGAAATGGCGAGTTTACTCGTGGATTTGGGTACGCCTCTACCCTATTCGTCGCTATCTGCTGTTTGCACTCCATCCTCATATACCGCAAAGATTCAAAAAGAAAATACATCAAATATGAAAACAAAAAAAGGATTTCGCCTCCGCAACATCTGTGGAGAAAACATTATTGTTGCAGAAGGAGTTGAGAACATTGACTTCAGTCGCATCATTTCGATGAACGAGTCGTCTGCCTATTTGTGGAAAAAAGTAGAAGGTCAGGACTTTACGGAGAAAGACTTAACGGACTATCTGACAGAAGAATACGACGTTGACGAAGAAACCGCCCAAAAAGACGTGACGACCTTGATTGCAAAATGGCTTGACGCAGGCATCATCAGCAAGTAGTTTTCCGTCTTGTCCAAGCTACCCAAAAAACGAGTCCTGCTTATATATTCACTACAAGCAGGACTCGAACGATTTCTAAAGCATCACTTCTTCGGTGAACATTCCTTTGAAATGTGAAGACAAATCCACACTCTTGCGGAACAACCCGAATAGTGCGCTGCCACTTCCACTCATTGCGGCATAAACAGCTCCCATCTGATAGAGATCGTCTTTAATCTGTCCTATTTCCGGATGAATCTGAAAGACACTCGGTTCAAAATCATTTGTCAGTTCGTCTCTCCAAATTTCCACAGGTTGAGCCACAATCTCTCTGCAATTCTTTGCTGGTCGCTTGGGGTGAATGTAAGAAAAGGCTTCCTTGGTTGACACGGGAATGTTTGGACGGACAATGGCTAACACCCATGAACTCAAATCAAGATGTATGGGCTGCATTCGTTCGCCGATACCCTCGGCATAGACAGGACGATTAAGCACAAAGAACGGACAATCGGCTCCCAGACGAGCTGCATAATCAATCATCTGCTGATTGTTCAGCCCTAAGCCGAACAGGTCGTTCAGCAGACTGATCATCACCGCGCAATCGCTCGAACCGCCTCCCATTCCAGCCTGTGTCGGAATACGCTTAAACAGATGAGCATGAACGCGTTGCATCTGTTGCGGAAAGTCTTGCTTCAGCAGCTGATAAGCGCGGACAACCAGATTTTTCTGCTCATCGCCCTCAATCTGAATGTTTGAAACCTTTAAGTCACAATCAACGCTTGAAGGAAATTTTTCATCCATCGGGAAAACTTCCAGGACATCTTTGATTGGCACAGGATAGAAGACCGTTTCCAGATTGTGGTAACCATCCGGTCGGCGCTCCACAATGTTCAGTCCAAGATTGATCTTTGCTATAGGAAATCTAATCACACCCAAATAATTGTTTGATTAAGACGTTACTTCACGTTCCCAACTTTAATCAAATACTCGGCAATCTGGACAGCATTCAGGGCAGCACCCTTGCGGATTTGATCACCTGAGAGCCAGAAAGTCAATCCTTTGTCAGAAGCCAAGTCCTTGCGCACACGACCAACATAGACATTGTCTTTTCCAGCTGTGTCAAGTGGCATAGGATACGTAAGCGTTGTAGGATCGTCAACGAGTGTGCACCCTGGTGCTTCGGCTATAGCCTGCTGAGCCTGTTCAACGCTGATAGGCTCTTCGGTCTCAATCCATACGCTTTCAGAATGCGAGCGGAGCGAACTGACGCGTACACACATTGCCGAGCACCGTGCGTCTGTATGCATAATCTTACGCGTCTCATTATACATTTTCATCTCCTCCTTCGTGTAGCCATTGGGCTGGAACACGTCAATCTGAGGAATCACGTTGTAGGCCAGCTGATGGGGGAACTTCTTGATGGTCTTCACTTCGCCCGTCTCAACAATCTCCTTGTATTGTTGTTGCAGTTCTTGCATGGCGGCGGCACCGGCACCCGATGCACTCTGATAGCTCGAAACATGAATGCGCTTGATGTGCGAAATCTTCTCCAAGGGCTGCAACACCACCACCATCATGATTGTTGTGCAATTAGGGTTGGCAATAATTCCACGCGGACGGTTCAGGGCATCTTCGGCATTACACTCTGGCACAACCAAAGGCACGTCGTCATCCATACGGAAGGCACTCGAATTGTCGATCATCACAGCACCGTATTTCGTGATGTCCTCTGCAAACTCCTTCGATGTCCCGGCACCTGCAGAAGTGAAAACAATATCTACATCCTTGAAAGCATCATCGTGTTTCAGCAGTTTGACTTCAATATCTTTGCCTTTGAAATTGTACTTTCGGCCAGCACTGCGCTCTGAGCCAAAAAGCAGAAGTTCGTCCATAGGGAAATTTCTCTCATCAAGAATGCGCAGGAACTCTTGTCCCACGGCACCACTTGCACCTACAATTGCTACTTTCATAAGTTTGTCTGTTAACGGTTTATTACTTTTTCGGCTGCAAAGGTAATAAATTTTAGGGATGCGATACTGATTTAACATGATTTTTATTGCAAATGAGCAAAAAAACTAACCTTTTCGTATATTCCATGCACAAAAATTTGTACCTTTGCAGTCAGTATAACATTATTTATTATATATTTTCATGGCATTCACCGACCCCACGATGATCTTTTTTGTGGTGCTTCTCATCATTCTTTTTGCACCAATCATCATGAGCAAGCTTCGCATTCCACACATCATCGGCATGGTGTTAGCAGGTATGGTTATCGGTCCTCATGGCATTCATCTGATGCAACGCGACGAGTCGTTTGAGTTGTTCGGACGAGTGGGTCTTTACTACATCATGTTTCTGGCTGCGCTGGAGATGGACATGGAGAGCATAAAGAAAAACTCAAGGCGCTTCATCGTCTTTGGCCTCCTCACCTGCTTTGTTCCACTCATTCTCACGTATGTCATGTCTATGGCCATTCTCGGCTATAGCGGCAAGGCATCGTTCTTGCTGGGTTGCATCATGGCATCAAACACGCTGGTTGCCTATCCGATAGTGGGCCGATACGGTCTGGGGCGCAACTCGAGCGTGATGCTCAGTGTCGGTTCCAGCATGATCTCCCTGTTTCTGTCTCTTGTGATGGTGGCAGGTCTGGCAGGCACCTTCAGTGAAAACAATGGCTGGCTGTTCTGGATATTCTTCATCATTAAGTTTGCGCTGTTCTGCACAGGTAGCATTCTGCTCATACCCAGACTCACTCGCTATTTCCTCAGACGGTACAGCGACGCCGTGATGCAATACATCTTCATCATGGCCATCATGTTCCTGAGTGCCGCTCTGAGCAATCTCATCGGCCTCGAAGGCATCTTTGGCGCCTTCTTCTCTGGATTGATTCTGAACAGATATATTCCCAAGGTTTCGCCATTGATGAATCGTATCGAGTTCATCGGCAATGCCCTGTTTATCCCCTACTTCCTAATCGGTGTGGGTATGCTCATCAATCTTCGAACCATCGCCGACGACCCAAGCACCCTCTGGATCGTGTTGCTCATTGCGTTCTTTGGCACTTTCGGAAAGGCCTTGGCAGCCTATATGTCGAGTCTGCTTTTCCGCTTACCCAAGGAAGAGGGCCACATGATGTTCGGCCTCACTTCGGCCCATGCCGCAGGAGCCATTGCCATGATCATGGTTGGAATGGACCTTGCGGTTGCTCCAGGCAAGATGCTTGTTGACAACCAGATGCTGAATGGTGTCGTACTGATGATTCTTGTCACCTGTATCGTATCGACACTGATGACGGAAAAGGCTGCCAAACAAATCATATTTCGTGAGCGAAGCACGTTTGGCTCTTTGGAGCAACACCACTCTGACAAAGACGACGAGAAGATGCTACTGTGTGTCAAGTATCCAGAGATTGCCCCTCAGCTGCTGAATCTCGCAACCTTGATGCGCAACCAGAAGCTGAACAGAGAGCTGGTTGCCCTCAACGTGGTCTACGACGATCAAGACAGCAGCAAAGCACGCGAGCAAGGCATCAGACTGCTTGAACAGCTTCAGCGACAGGCAAGTGCATCGGAAATCAGGATGCAGACTCAGGTGCGTCTGGCCACGAACATAGCCAATGGCATCAAGCATGCTTTCCGCGAGTTTGCATGTTCCGAGGTCATCATGGGCATGCATGTCCATAAAGACGTTTCGCAAAAGTTCTGGGGAGAATTCATCCAGAGCCTCTATAACGGACTGAACCGACAGATTATCCTCACTCGTTTCGAGCAACCCCTGACCACCCTGCGCCTCATTCAGGTGGCCGTCCCGTCGCGTGCCGAATACGAACCGGGCTTTCATCGCTGGCTGGAGCGCATCTGCCGTTTCGCCGATCTGCTGGAGTGCCGCATCCTGTTTCACGGCAGACAAGAGTCGCTCGACCTGATTAAGAAATTCATTGTCAACGAGCATCCTGGCGTGCGTGGCGAGTATAAGCCGATGGGACACTGGAACGAGTTGCCGCAGCTTGCTGCCGATATTGCGCCCAACCACCTGTTCGTCGTTGTCACCGCCCGTAAAGGCACCATCAGCTATAAGAATGCGCTCGACCGCTTGCCCGACGAACTCACTAAGTATTTCGCCGGTACTAACCTCATGATCATATTCCCCGACCAATATGGCGATCAGAAGGAGGACCGAATGAGTTTCACTGAGGCCCAGCACCATGAGGAGAATAGTTTATACGATATAGCATTGAACTGGCTTGCAACGAAGCTGAGCAAACTGCACAAATCAGCTTCAAAAGAAAGCATTCGAATGCCAAGCTAACCCTTAACAGCCATTATGATAGATATTAAGAACATAACAAAGAGTTTCGGTTCGCTGCAAGTGCTGAAAGGAATCGATCTCAGTATAGAGAAAGGCGAGATTGTGAGCATCGTCGGTCCAAGTGGTGCCGGCAAGACCACCCTTCTGCAGATCATAGGCACGCTCGACCGTCCAGACACAGGTACAATCAACATCGACGGTGTGGACATTACGTCTGTTTCGGAAAAGAAATTGAGCGATTTCCGCAATCAGCGACTGGGCTTCGTTTTCCAGTTCCACCAGCTCTTGCCTGAGTTCTCTGCCATCGAGAACGTCATGATACCTGCCTATATCGCAGGCCGAAACAGTAAAGAGGCAAAGAAACAAGCCGAAGAGCTGCTGACTTTCATGGGACTTTCAGACCGCGCTCATCACAAGCCTTCGCAACTCTCGGGAGGCGAGAAACAACGAGTGGCCGTAGCACGTGCCTTGATCAACAACCCTGCCGTCATCCTGGCCGACGAACCGAGCGGTTCGCTCGACTCAAAAAACAAGAAAGAGCTTCACCAATTGTTTTTTGACCTGCGCGATAAGTTCGGACAGACATTCATCATCGTCACACACGACGAAGAACTGGCTTCGCTCACAGACCGCACGATACACATGCGCGACGGACTGATTTATACATCGGCCACTGCCGCCCCCACAGAAAATACAAATCAGAATTTCACAATAGAATCACTATGATAAAACTTGGCGACTACAACAAACTCAAAATCACGAAGCGAGTTGATTTTGGACTGTATCTTGACGGCAATGACGAAGGCGAGATTCTCTTGCCCAAACGCTACACCACTCCCGGTATGCACATCGGCGACGAAATCGATGTGTTCATCTACTTAGACCAAGACGACCGTGTGGTTGCAACAACCGAGGCACCGCTCGCTAAGATCAACGAGTTTGCCTGGCTGGAAGTTGCATGGGTCAATCAGTATGGTGCCTTCCTGAAATGGGGACCGATGAAAGACCTTTTCTGTCCGTTCCGCGAGCAAAAGCAACGTATGGTGCAGGGCAACCATTATATTGTCTATGTGAAGGAAGACGAGGAGAGCCACCGCCTCATGGCAACAGCCAAGGTCGACAAATACATTGAGCATCTGACAGCCGATTTCTCCGTAACACATGCTGCCTATAAGCATGGCGTGGCCGCCCGCTGCCTCATCTGGCAGAAGACCGACTTAGGCTTCAAGGCTATTGTTGACAATAAATATCAAGGTCAGCTGTATGACAATCAGATTTTCCAGCCGTTGAGAACGGGCGACAGGCTCACAGCATATATTGACCACATCCGACAAGACGGAAAGATCGATCTGACGCTTCAGCCGACAGGAAGACAGCACACACTTGATTTTGCCGAAGTGCTGCTTCGCTATCTGCATGAAAACGACGGCCACTGTGACTTGAACGACAAAAGTCCTGCCGAACTGATAGCCGACCGTTTCAAGGTATCGAAGAAGGCTTACAAAAAGGCCGTTGGCGACTTGTATCGCCGCCGCATCATCACCATCACAGAAGAGGGAATCAAGTTAGTTTGATTCCCTTTTTTTATTTAGAAAAAAAATCAACGAACCCACATTTCTGGCTTTTGCTTACAAGCGCAAGGCCTTTCGCTTGTAAGCAAAAACTGCAAGATGGGTCATCCGACCGAACAGCAATTTTGTTTTAATTTTGAAAATAATTTTTGTTTAATTTCTTCTGCGAGCGAAGCGAGTAGAATTCTACTGCTCACCTTTTCATGGGATTCATCTCGCTGGGCTCGATGAAGAAATTGAATGAAAATTAGGAACA
>CACXXD010000042.1 GCA_902771445.1 uncultured Prevotellaceae bacterium | reverse complement strand
TGCTATGGGGCGCAACAAACTGCGTCAGGCATTTATGCAGTTCCGCCGCTCCGATGATATTGTCCCCTTCCTTGAGGCTCTGCGCCTGTTCTTTGCGGGTTACCCATACTCGCTCAACAACAATAATGAGCGTCACTACCAGTCAGTGCTCTATACGCTGCTCGTGGCCTACGGCGCTGACGTGGAAGCCGAGCGACAGACCGCCAATGGCCGCATCGACATCGTGCTGCGAATGCCCAAGACCATCTACATCCTGGAACTGAAGTACGGCTACTCCCCCGCAGAGGCCATAGCGCAGACAGCCCACAAAGACTATGCCGCCGCCTTTGCCCTCGATGCCCGTCGCGTAGTGGAGGCTTCAGCCGCGACGAGCGCACGGTCACGGAGTGGACAGTAAATAAACAGAGGTAATAACCTCTTACGACTTCTATAAGCAGAAGTTAGATTACATACACAACAACCCGGTAAGGCAGGAGATAGTGCAACGACCGGAGGAGTATCTCTATAGCTCAGCACGAGACTATTGTGGAAACAAAGGACTATTGGAAGTAATCGTATTGTCGTGATGGATAAGAAAAGATGCATTGCAAATGCTTATATTCGGGGCAAAGATGCATTGCAAATGCTTATATTCGGGGCTGTCGGATTGCAAATCCGACAGAACGACAGAACGGCAGTTTATTGATAAAGAAGAATAAAAAGGACAATGGAAAGCAAAAGAATAGTGTGTCCCGGCTGTCATGGGACGTTGGAGGTGACGAACCCTAAGGGAGAGCCTGTGTTGATGATTAAGTGTCCCAACCCAGCGTGTGGGGCAAAGTTGCGCGTGCGCTTTGATACAGGCGAGACAATCATCGCACCGAAGAAGACGGCAGCTACCGTGCCAGGCTATTTGACATGGGACGGGCAGTCGTTTGAACTGAAAGAAGGGCGCAACAGCGTGGGGCGTAGCAGTTCGAAGCATGAGGCCGATATAGAACTGCCCACCGAAGACCGCTCAGTGAGCCGCCTGCACTGTCTGCTGGATGCCAGGCGACTGAACAGCGGACGGGTAAAAGTGGTCATCAGTGACCTGCGCACGGCAGAGAAAATCAGTCAGAAGCCTACACTCATTTACGATGAATCGTTGGCTCCAGAAGATATGCTTGTCTTAGAGGACGGGGACACCATAGAGATCGGTGACCAGACTCTGCGCTTTCACCAAAAAACATTAGAGCCATGAAGATAGAGATTCTACAGCCACAGGGCATCAATGAAATAGGCAATCGGCAGAATCAGGAGGACAGTCTGTTTCCGTCGGTGGAGTTGGCAACGGCTGATGACCGTCTGTTCATGGTATGCGACGGCATGGGAGGCCACGAGCACGGTGAAATGGCCAGCCAACTGGTGTGCAATGTGCTGTCGGAGTACCTGAAGGAACACTGGGCAGACGACAGCGTGCTCAGCGACGATGTGCTGCAGGACGCCCTTGATGAGGTGTTCCGTAAAATTAATGCGCTTGATAACGGCTCCATGCGGCAGATGGGTACTACACTGACACTGCTGGCTTTGCACAGGGGCGGTGTCACGATGGCTCATCTTGGCGATAGTCGCATCTAC
The DNA here is from genome assembly GCA_902771445.1 of uncultured Prevotellaceae bacterium. Classification (GTDB taxonomy): domain Bacteria; phylum Bacteroidota; class Bacteroidia; order Bacteroidales; family Bacteroidaceae; genus Prevotella. Next base: position 21,922 of record CACXXD010000042.1, on the reverse strand, counting down.
CACCTGCGCCCTTCGGAGCAACGCATCCTATACAAGAGCCGCGACCACTCACTGGCCTACGACCTCTTTCTGGCAGGCGAGCTGACCTTCGACGAGATGACGCACTATGATAGGAAGAATGTCATCACCCGTGCCATCATGCCCGGTATGGAGCGACAGCCGAAGCTCGACATCGCTCACACCACCGACCTGCAGCCCGGTGACTACTTCTTGCTCTGCTCCGACGGTCTGCTGGAACGTATGGACGACGGGCAATTGCTGCAACAGCTCAGCACCAACAGCCCCGACGAAGACAAGCGCCGCCAAATAGTAATCGAAACAGAAAAAATGCGGACAACCATTCGGCTTGGCTCATACATATCAAGAGCGTAACACAGGAGTCCGACGATGCCCAGCAGAAAAACGATGAAGCAACAGTCCGTTGCAATGCTATGCGTTACGAAACGGCTGCAATAGAAAAGCAATCATCTCTGTTTAGCCGTCTGAAAAAGTGGTTGCAGTGATGTTTCCCCTATACCTTTTATATTGTGTTTTTCAACTTTTACCCATAGAAACGGTTGTTTTTCAATTTTTCTTCGTATTTTTGCAAAATCAAACAATAATATGACTATGGCAAAAGTATATGTTTTTCTGGCCAATGGCTTTGAGGATATTGAGGCATTGATCCCCGTCGACGTGCTGCGTCGCGGAGGAGTAGAGGTAGTAACGGTGAGCGTTGTGGAAGGTTCACAGGTGGTGGAAACAGCACACAGGGTGCGCATCGAGGCCGACAAGATGTTTGCCGAATGCGACTTCGCTGATGCCGACGTGCTGATGTTGCCCGGCGGCATGCCCGGTGCCAGTAACCTGAACAACCATGAGGGTGTGAGACAAGCCTTGCTGAAGCAGAATGCGGCTGGCAAGCGCGTGGCTGCCATCTGCGCCGCACCGTTGGTGCTGGGCGGACTGGGACTGCTCCGTGGTAAGAAGGCTACGTGCTATCCTGGTTTCGAACAGACACTGGAGGGTGCTACCTATACGGGTGACCTCTGCACTGTCGACGGCAATGTGACCACTGGTGAGGGGCCTGCCGCTGCATTCCCCTTCGCCTACAGTCTGCTGTCACAGTTGAAGGGGCAGCAGACGGCAGATCAGGTGGCTGTTGGCATGCGCTATGTCCATCTGATGGAAAAGCAATTTTAGTGTTAGACCGACGGTTGGCCTCTTTGAAAAGACAGAAGCAATGGACTATGTTATAATCGTGGCAGGCGGCAAAGGCCTGCGCATGGGGGGCGAGGTGCCGAAACAGTTCCTGCCCGTGGGTGGACTGCCCGTGCTGATGCGCACGCTTTTGCGCTTTCGTGAGTATTCGCCTGAGCTGAACATCATCCTTGTGCTGCCCAAGGCACAACAGGAATACTGGAAAAGCTTGTGCCGACAGCACCAGTTCAACATTCCCTATCAGTTGGCAGATGGCGGCAAGACGCGTTTCCACTCCGTGCAGAACGGACTCGCGCTGATACCCGACGATGCACAAGGCATGGTCGGTGTGCACGATGGCGTGCGCCCCTTCGTGTCGGTCGAGGTCATTCGTCGCTGCTACGACGAGGCTCGCATCCATCAGGCTGTCATCCCTGTGGTTCCCGTGGTGGAGACACTTCGTGAATTGCTTAGCGGAGATGGTCAGGAAGGCACGGCCTCACGTACAGTGCCACGCGATGCCTATCGTCTGGTGCAGACACCGCAGGTCTTCGACATTCAGTTGCTGAAGGCGGCCAATCGGCAACCCTACAGCGATTCCTTCACCGACGATGCCTCAGTGGTTGAGAGTTTTGGCCATGCCATCACGCTCGTTGAGGGTAATCGCGAAAACATTAAGATTACAACTCCCGGCGACCTGAAAATCGCTGAGGTCCTGTTGTGAAGAAATGGACATACTCTCACAAGACATCATGTATCTGCCCGGTGTGGGTCCGAACCGCAAGAAGCTGTTGAGCGCGGAGTTGGGCTTAGAGACCTATGGCGACTTGTTGGAGTATTATCCTTATAAATATGTAGACCGAAGTAAGGTCTACACCGTGCGCGAGTTGACGGGCGACATGCCCTTCGTGCAGGTGGTAGGCCGGATTCTGAGTTTTGAGACTTTCGAGATGGGGCCACGAAAAGAGCGTGTCGTGGCCCATTTCTCTGATGGCACTGGTGTCATGGATCTCATATGGTTCAATGGCGGCAAATATGTCAAGCAGAACTACCGTCCCGGTGTAGACTATCTGGTGTTCGGCAAACCCAGCGTGTTCAACAACCGCATTCAGGTGCAACATCCCGACATGGACGATGCCAAGAATGTGGACACGTCGGCAATGGGCATGCAGCCTTACTACAACACGACGGAGAAGATGAAGAAGAGCGGACTGACCTCGCGGTCAGTGGAGCGATTCACCAAGACCCTGCTGACAAAACTAAAAGACCCTTTGCCAGAGACGCTCACCCCCACACTGATAGCCGAGCGACACCTGATGTCGCGTGATGAGGCCCTGCGCGTGATTCACTATCCGCAGAATGCGCGTGACCTGGAGCGTGCGCGTGTGCGAATGAAGTTTGAGGAACTGTTCTTCGTACAACTGAATATATTAAGGTATGCCAGTGACCAGCGCCGCAAGTATCGAGGCTTCGTGTTCAATAGGATTGGCGACATCTTCAACACCTTTTATAAAGAGAACCTTCCGTTCGAACTGACCAACGCGCAGAAGCGCGTCATACGTGAGATACGAAAAGACACTTGTTCGGGACGACAGATGAACCGTCTGTTGCAAGGCGACGTAGGCTCCGGCAAGACCTTGGTGGCCCTGATGTCGATGCTCATCGCACTCGACAATGGCTTTCAGGCCTGTATCATGGCCCCCACGGAGATTCTGGCCGAACAGCATCTGGCCACTATTCAAGAATTCCTGAAAGGCATGTCGGTGCGCGTGGAACTGCTTACGGGCATCGTGAAAGGCAAGCGGCGCGAGGCTGTGCTGGCAGGACTCCTTTCGGGGGAGGTGCAGATTCTGGTGGGTACGCATGCCGTGATCGAAGACACGGTGCAGTTTGCTCGGCTGGGCATGGTTGTCATCGATGAGCAGCATCGCTTCGGAGTGGCGCAACGTGCCAGGCTCTGGGCCAAGGCTCCGCAGGCGGAATCGGGAGGAGTGGGGCAGAGCATCCCACATGTGCTGGTCATGACAGCAACCCCCATCCCCCGTACACTGGCCATGACACTCTACGGCGATCTTGACGTTAGTGTCATAGATGAGCTCCCGCCCGGGCGCAAGCCTATCCGCACCACACACGTCTTTGACACTCGCATGACCTCGCTCTATCAGGGAATCCGCAATCAGATCAAACAGGGACGACAGGTCTATATAGTGTTCCCACTCATAGAAGAGAGTGAGAAAATGGACCTGAAAAATCTGGAACAAGGCTTCGAGGTGCTCAGAGAAGCTTTTCCGGAATTCCGACTGAGCAAGGTGCACGGACGGATGAAGCCGAAGGAAAAAGAGAAGGAAATGCAGAAGTTCGTTGCAGGCGAGACACAGATACTCGTGGCGACGACCGTCATCGAGGTGGGAGTCAACGTGCCTAATGCTTCGGTGATGGTCATCCTTGATGCACAGCGTTTCGGACTCTCCCAGTTGCACCAGTTGAGGGGCAGGGTGGGGCGCGGAGCCGATCAGTCGTTCTGCATCCTCGTCACCAGTTACAAGCTGAGCGAGGACACACGCAAGCGTATCGACATCATGTGCGAGACCAACGACGGCTTTCGTATTGCTGAGGCAGACCTGAAACTGCGCGGCCCCGGTGATCTGGAAGGTACTCAGCAGAGCGGCATGGCCTTCGACCTCAAAGTGGCCGACATTGCCCGTGACGGACAGATTGTGCAGATGGCACGCGATGAGGCACAACGCATCATCGACGACGATCCTACGTGCCAGTCGCCTAAGTATCAGGTGCTGTGGAACAGGCTGAAAGAGCTGAGAAAAACCAACATCAACTGGGCGGCTATCTCCTGATAATGACCTCTTTATCCGTTGTCAGAGTGTTAACAGCCCGCGATTAAGTGTTAAAAGACCACAAAATATTTTGGAACCTTTCTTTTTTCCGTAAGGTTTGTATTAACTTTGCACCCGTCTTTCAATTTTTACCTCAACTCGCTTGTTTTTATGAGTTGATAGACTTGACAATTTAGTAACAATAATCCAAAAAAAGAATGATTCTTAGAAAATTAAGAAATATTGCTGTTATTGCCCTTTCCGCTTTTGTCGCCATTCCGACAATGGGACAGGATCTGTTGGCTAACCAAGCTCCTATTGACAGAAAGATGAAGGCCGTCGACTCTGAGATGCTGAAGCACCTCGTCGAGATTGAAGAATATGACTCGCCTGCCGAAGACCTCTATGATAACTGGGACAACATCTATGCTCACCACGAGACAGCATTGCCCGATTCGTTCCGCATCGACCTGCGTGGCTTCTGCATGCCAACACCCAGCCGTGTCATCACCTCGAACTTCGGTGCTCGTTGGGGACGTCAGCACAAAGGCTTGGACATCAAGGTATATATTGGCGACACCATTCGCGCTGCCTTCAATGGCAAGGTGCGCATCGTGCGCTATGAGCATCGTGGCTACGGCAAGTATGTAGTCATTCGTCACCCCAACGGATTGGAGACCATCTACGGTCACATGTCGAAACAGCTTGTTGCTGAGAACCAAGAGGTTCGCGCTGGCGATCCTATCGGTTTGGGTGGCAACACAGGACGCAGCTTTGGCTCGCATCTGCACTTCGAGACTCGTCTTTGTGGCGTAGCGCTGAATCCGGCTATCATGTTCGACTTTGCCAACCAGGATGTCGTGAGCGATTTCTATGTGTTCCATAAGAACAAGTACCAGCAGGACGGTGCTCTGGCTACTCGCCTGCGTGGTGCCAATGGCAAGAATGGCTACGATCCCGCTTTGGTCAACAGTCCCAACGTGGGCAGGTCGAGAGACGTGGCCAGTGCTTCGTCGACCCGCTATCACAAGGTGCGCCGTGGTGAGACCCTTGCTGCCATTGCCCGCAAGCATCACACCTCTGTTTCAGCACTTTGCAAGTTGAACCGAATCGGCAAGAATGTTCGCTTGCGTCCGGGACAGATTCTGAAATACAATTGATATTTGGTGAGGGGTTCACTTTAAATATGATAAGGAGGACACGTCTTCAATGAAGATGAGTCCTCCTTTATTATATGGATTTAGTATCTTTTTTTGTCTTCGTTCGGCCACTCTCAGCCTGCACGTAAACGATTACGCATGTTTCTTGTCAAAAAAAGATAGTTTACTTTTTGAGAGTTCAACTTTTTTACTTAATTTTGCTCCGAACTACAATACTTTTTAAAACTATAGATTATGAAGAAATTCTTTACTTTAACAGTGATGGCCGTGGTTCTGTCGGTATTAGGAGCCAACGGTCAGACGTTACGAAAGACCTGGGACTTCCGCGAAGGGTTTAGTCAGAAGACCGTTAATGCGCTGAAGGCCGACCAGGAGGAGTTTGGTGACAGTAAGTACTGGCGCAACTACGAGGGCGATGCCACGAAGGCTGACGATCAGCACTTCTGGTGTGCCAGCGCAGAAGCTAAAAATGAAAACGGCTATGCCTGCACACACAATGGTGGCAATGAGAAAGTAATCAGCGAGTTGGACGGTCTGAAGCTGGGCTTCACGGCTGCAAAGAAATTTGTGATTACCTACAATGGTGCACAGTCGCCCAATGAGTATGAGGCAGAGGGTACGCCTGCTATCGGTGAGATGATTCCTCACGGCAAGAGCTATTTGTGGCTGAATGGCAAGTCGGAAAGCATCACTTTCCAAGCACAGGTGAACCAGAAGATTCGCATCGGTGTGGAGTCGCATGCAGTCAACAGAACAAAGGTCGGCGAGGCCCGCGGTATCTCTCTTTCAGCCAATGGTGGTACGCTGACACCTAACTTTGAGGGCAACCCGGTGCCAACCTACTACACGGAGTATTCGTGGGAGTTGTCGGGTGAAGACGGTGCTATTGCCGATCTTACCATCAAGTCGACCAACGGTTGCCACATCTATTTTATTATTGTGGGCGATGGTGACGATCCTGATGCCAATAAGAGCAAGGTGGCTTATCTGACTGCTGGCGATGCTACTGGCGAAGAGGCTTATCAGTTGCTGGCCGCCAACAGCGAACTGCTGGTGACACCCATCGATCTCTCGCAGGCTACGCTCACCACGGAGCAGTTGGCTGCCTACGACGCAAACATAGTTAGCCCTGCCCTGCCTGTCGACAATGCTTCGGTCAGTGTGCTGAAAGAGGCTATCGCTTTCTATCCTATTCTGAATCTGAATGCCAATCTTTATGCAGCATGGGGCTATGGCGAGGCAGTCAATGCCGACATGCCTATTGCTCAGATCAAGAACCTGAAGAACGTCCTTGTCGACGAGTTTGTAGAAGGTGTCGATTACATCTTCCAGGATGAGCTGAACATTGTACAGCTGAGCAATGGCGATTCATTCACAGGTGTGAAATTCACGGGTGAATATTTTGCTAACGACGATATTGTGGTGACCGACGGCTCTGACGAGATTGTGGCTGTTCATGCCCACAATCTTTTCCAGAACGCTTATGTCTACATGCCATTCGACAAGCCGACCGACGCTGCTATGAAACTGATGCAGAATGCCATCAGTGCGCTGAAGGCTTCGAAGTCGGAGATTACGAAGGCTGCTGCCCCGAAGATTACGTTCGAGTATAAGAATTTGTTCACCAATGTCGTGATGAGCATGGCTTCGTCCAGCTATAAGATGGGCAAGATTTACTATACCACCGATGGCACGGAGCCTACGGAGGCCAGCACGCTTTACACCGATGTCCTGACTGTGACCGAGCCTACCACGTTCAAGGCTGTTGCCATTGCCGATGGCTATCTGTTGAGTGAGGTGGCTGAGGCAAAGGCCGAAATCTACTCTCAGCCCGCAACTCCTCAGTTCGACATCGACTATCAGGATGGCAAGACCGTTGTCAGCATCAACACCGAGAATGCCGATGTTGATTTGTGGTACAACTTCTCTGAGGCTACTGATACTGTTAACTCTATGAAGTACACAGAACCGCTTGTCATCACGGCTCCCACCACCCTTACAGTATTTGCTGTGGCTGGCGGTATGGTCTACTCAGAGCCGGCTACCCAGCGCGTGACGGTGAAGAACCCTGTGGTTCGCATCGACCAGATTGGCCTCTTTGATGCCAATGCAACCGACTGGCAGAATGGTGGCGGCAGCACCGTCTACTACTTCTCTTGGGGTAAGAATGCAAGAAGCATGTACGACAAGACACAGGAAGGCGAGACAACAGTCGATCCTGAGACAGGCGACGAGGTGACCGTTTATCCTGAGTACGACTATGAGTACTACGTTCCTGCTGCCCAGGAAGAGGGCGCAGAGCCAGCTTGGGAAGTGAAGTCGAAGGGGCAGGTCATGATCTGGCAGAGTCTGACGGCTGGCAGCGATCCCGGCAATGCTGGCGGTTACAATCCTGAGACGGCTGGCGACATGCTTTCGTATGCCAAGATTACGAGCAATGACATTCAGTTTGGCGGCAAGGCCAGTGGCGAGCCTTACACGGGAGCTATTCAGAGCCGCGTGAAGTTTGCCGGTCCTTTCGACGTGGCAACCATCGTCGGCACAGCAGCTGGTGGCAGCAATGTGGGCAAGATGCTCATCGAAGTGTCTACCGACAGTCTGAACTGGACAGCCGTGGGCGACACCATGAAGACCTCAACCGTGAAGCGTTTGTGGAAGACATACGTTCGTAGCTACGAAGGAACCGATGAGGTCTACGTGCGCATCGTACAGGCAGGTGGCGGTTCGAGCGTACAGATTTACAATATGTACCTCCTGAATGCCGGCGAAGAGTCGACTGCCAAGCAGGCTGAATACCAGCAGGAGTATGAAGAGCAGATGTCGGGCATTGAGACGAAGCGCGTGAAAGTGGCTGCCAGCGGCATCTTCAATCTGAATGGTATGCAGCAGAACGCATTCGGTCGTGGACTGAACATTGTCCGCTACAGTGATGGTCAGGTGCGCAAGGTGATGGTTAAATAAGCGGTTTACACGCATTTAAACCACATACGTATATAAAAAGTTGGACTCCTTCTTTGGAGTTCAACTTTTTTTGCTTAATTTTGCAACGAAAGCTACAATTATTTACAAACTAAAACAGTATTGCTTTATGAAGAAAATCTTTACTTTAACTGCACTCCTTGTGTTGGCACTGGCCGTCAATGCGCAGGGGTACCGCAAGTGGGACTTCACCAACTGGAGTGCCGCAACTGTTGCTAACTTGCAGGCCGATGCTGCTGCCAGCAGCACAGAGGGCTGGAGCGACATTGAGAAAGCCGCCGATGCAAGCGACCCGTCGAAATCGGTCAATGGCAATTGCTTCTGGCTGACAGATGCCAATGGTGGTGCCTTGAAAGCCAACGGTGTTGAGATTGCCGAACTGGAGGGACTCGACTTCAATTCTGCTTACACTTCAAAACGTTCATTGGCAATTGCCGTGAACTATCCTTCTACTTCAATCGGCGAATATGCCGGTCCTCAGTATCTCTGGCTGGGCGGCGGTGGCAAGAGCGTTGCCTGTTTCACAATTCCCAAGGTGAGAGTGGGACAGAAGATTACGATGACCGTCGAGTCGCACAAGAGCACCGATGCCCGTGGTGTGGAGCTCTATGTGGGCAGCATTGCTGCTGAAAACAAAATCGGCGATTCGTTCAAGCCTACTACACAGGAGACCTATACCTGGGAAGAGGGCTGGGCTGCTCCCGAAGGCGTTGAAAGCGAAACGGTCGACATCATCGTCTACAACACCAGTGGCTGCCACATCTACACGATTGAGATTGGCGACAACTCACAGAAATCGAAGGTTGCCTACCTCTACAATGGCAACATCGACGCAGAGCTGGCCTACAATCAGCTGAAGGGCAATGAGCAATACGAGATGACCGCAGTCGAAGCAACTGGTGCATTCGCTGAGGCCGACTTGACTGCCTACGATGCTATCGTCGTCAGCTCTACCTTGAACAATGCCGAGGCCATTGCTTCGCTGAAGGAGATCCGTCCCTACGAACCGATGCTCAATCTGAATGCCGCTCTCTATGAGGTATGGGGCTACGGCACTCTGGGTGATGCCCACAACTTCGCAGTGGTGAAGAACATCAATCATGCTCTCTTCTCCGGCTTGCAGCTGATTACCGAGGGCATGGAAGAAGGAATGGCCGGACTGCCTTTGACCAATGTCAATCCATTCCAGGGTGTCAACTTGACCAGCGGTCCTTTTGAGAACGACGAAGTGCTGGCAGCTGTGATGGAGAGCGAGACTTCGGTAGCCATCCATGCCCACAATATCAGCCACAACGGCTATTTGTTCATTCCGTATACTCAGGAAGCACTGGCCGATGCAGCCAATCCTTCTATCCTGAATAATGCCATCAAGATTGTCATGAACTCCAAGGCTAAAGTTTCGGCAGCTCCGAAACCCAGCATTGTTCTGAACTATAAGAACCGCAATACCTTTGTCTCTATCAAGAGCTCCGTTCCCAGTCCCGTCATCTATTATACCATCGATGGCAGCGAACCCACAGAGCAGAGCACGCTCTACACCGAGCCGTTCAACATTGCATCCGAGGGTGTGACCGTGAAGGCTATTGCCAAGGGCGACGGCTATCTGTTGAGCGACGTGGCTGAGCAGCTCATTGACCTGAAAGACCAGTCAGCCTCTCCCGTCATCACCGCTACTCCGCACAAGGGTTACACCACCATCACGATGGATTGCCCGACAGAGGGAGTGAGCATCTATTATAACTACAGCAACAGCACCGACAGCACCGTTTCTTCTAAGTACACAGGTGCCATCACGCTGATGACTGACCAGACCATCACAGCCTTTGCTGCCAGTGCTGTTTACGTGCAGTCGGAGCCTGCTTCACAGTCGATTGAGATCAACATGCCTGTCAAGTTTACTGAGCAACTGGCCCACATGGATGCTGCCAAGGATCCTTATTACAGCCTTCTCTACGATGCAGAAGACAAGCCCAACACCGATTCCAACTCGAAGGTTGCTTACTTCTTCAGCTGGGGTAAGTCGAAGACCGCCTATTCTTACTACGACACCAATGCCGATCCCATTGGCTCAGAGGAAGATCCTGAGACGGGCGACATCACTTACATCTATCCAAAGAATCCCGAGGAGCGTTTCGACTTCCAGAATGGCTGGGCCGTTCGTTCTCGTGGTCACGTCATCTGCACCGAAATCACCATCAAGCCGGGCAAGAAAATCGGTGACGGTTCTACCTACAATCCTGCCACGGTCGATGAGTTCGAGTTTGCCGATACCTATCCCTGCACCGATTTCTATGTGAACATCAGCGAGTGGAACACCAACTATCCACGCAGCGGCATGATTTACACGACCAAGAAGTTTAAGGGTCCGTTTGCCGTGCTGTCTTACATTTCTAACGGCAACTCAGGTACAGGTCCTAAGGTTGTGTTCGAGACAGGTCAGGACATCGACGGCGATGCTGTTGAGACGGAGTGGAAGCAGATTGGCGATACCTGTGTGCTCGACAAGGGCCAGCGCCTCTATCAGAAGTTCGTCCGCATCTATCCTGAGAACGACGAGATCTATCTGCGCACACGCATTGCCGATGGCGGTTCAAAGGCCGGCTTCTATGACATCTATGTGCTGGGCATCGATCCCGCCTCTGTTTCCGGCATCGAAGAAGTGGCCGACAGTCGCAAGGGCATTGAGGGTGAGGGCATCTACAGCCTGAACGGTGTTCGCATGCAGCGCATGCAGCGTGGCCTGAACATTGTTCGCGGCAACGATGGCATCATGAAGAAAGTCATGGTGAAATAGTTTGAACCATAGATACTGAAAGTAAATGGCCTGAACGCTCCGAGTGTTCAGGCCATTTACTTTTTGTGTCTGCCGTTCAGCTGATCAGAACTTCAGTTCCTTTCCGCGATAGAAAAGGATGAGTGCATGCTGGAACAGATATTCGTAGCGGGCTTGGGTCAGGTCGCTCTCTGCTTTCAGATAAGTGTTTTTCGACTCGTTGAACTCCGTGATGGTTGCATTGCCCAGCTCATATTTTGCCGACATCAGCTGGAAGGCATCGGCAGCACTGTGCCGGGCCTGACTGCTGCTGTGCAGTTTCTGCTGAGCTGCCACCATATTATAATAGGCCTGCTGAATCTCCTTGTAGAGCGTCTTCTTCGTCTTTTCGAGTGCCAGCATCTGATTCTGATAATCGATGCGTGCTGAGCGGATGGCATTGCGTGTCTGGAAACGGTTGAAGATGCTGTAGGTGAGGCTGAGGCCCACGTGCTGGCTGAAGTTATGGCGCAACTGCATGCCGAAGTCGTCGTCGGGCTTGCCCGATGTGTCGTAGTAGCTGCTGCCGAGTCCGGCGCTGAACGACAGTTGCGGATAGAGCGGAGCCTTGGCTACCGTGATGTTCCTGTTGGCTGCGTTCAGTCGCAGGTTCTGCGCCTCAATCTCAGGTCGGAAGCTCGCCGCCTCATAGTAAATCATGTCGGGGGTGAGTGCCGACTCGTCAGCCACGCTGTCTTGCACTTCAGGTCTCACGATGCTGAACCCCTCAGGCGAAGGCAGTTCCAGTAGTTGCGTGAGCGCGAGCAGCGACAGATGCCGCTTGTTGTCGGCTTGAGTGGCGGTCAGCTGGCTTTTTGCCAACGTGGCTTTCTGTTGCGAAAGCTGCACCTGACTTGCTTTGCCCACGTCGAGCAGAGCCTGCAGCCTTGCCACCTGTACCGAGTCGATGCTGACCTGTCGGTGGGCCACGTCGCTGATCTCCATGTCGTAGAGGATCTGCACGTAGGCCTGTGCCACCTGCACGCGTATGTCGTTCTTGGCCTTCTCCAGGTCGGCCACTGCCGCCAGCAAGTTCAGTCGGTTGATTCTCACGTTGTTGGAAATCCTGAAGCCCGTGAAGATCGGCACGCTCGTGTTCAGTGAGAACGATGTGGTGGCTGTGTTGCGGCGCGAATAGGTGTTGTCCGACGTCAGGCCACGACCGAACGAGACGTTCTCGCTTGCCGATGCGCTCAGGTCGGGCAACCGCTGGTTGCGTGCGGTGGACAGCTGCACGGACTGCTTTTTCAGGCTGTTGTCAGACTGCTTCACGGTGATGCTGTGGGCCAGCGCATGGTCTATGCATTGCGTGAGCGACCACGTCTGCGCCTGCAACGTGTTCTGGCAGACCATTGCTGCCAGAAGTGCTAATACTGCTTGTCTTTTCATTCGTTATCGTCGGTAATGATTTGCGGACCGCGCACTTTCTCCTTGCCGCTGATGCCCTTCTTGATCTCAATGTTCACGCCGTCGCTCAGTCCTGTCTCCACGTGCTGTCGCTCATACGTCTTCTTGTCGCCCTCTTCTTTGACGAGATAGACAAAGGTACTGTCACCCTCGAACTCGATGGCACTCTCAGGCACGCTCATCACCTGACTGACCTCCTTCAGCACGATTTCGGCATTGGCCGAGAAGCCCGCCCTTATCTTCTGTGTGTGCTCGTTGGCATAGCTGATCACGGTCGACTGCCCCGATTGCTTGTGGGTGAGCGAGGCCAGCTGTACGGCAGCTTTTATTTCGAACTGCTTGGCACCATTGCTCTGAGTGGCCTTGGGCGAGATATACTCCAGTTGCGCATCGACGGTGAGGTTCTGCAAGGCACCGATGGTGAGTTTCATGGGCATGCCTTCGAACAGCTGTCCCACCTCCGTCTCGTCGATGTTGCCGCGGAAGATCAGGTCTTGCATGTTGGCTACCGTGGCGATGGTCGTACCGTCGTTGAAGGTATTGCTGTTGATGACCGAGTTGCCCACCTTGACGGGGATGTCGAGGATCACGCCGCTGATGGTCGAGCGGATGAGCGTCGACGATGCTGAGGCATTCGACTTCGACACACCGTCGCGCACCACCTGTAGCGCATCTTCGGCAGCCGCCTTCTCCTCGCGGGCCTGGTTCTGCTTCTGCCGGGTCTTCTCAAACTCCTCGTCGCTCAGCAACCTCTTGTTGTGCAGCTCTTCGGCACGCTTGAAGTCCTTCTCCGCCTGTAGCAAGTTGATTTCCGACAGACGCACGCGGCTTTCTGCCGACGACAGTTGTCCCATGTCGGGAATCACCTTCACCTTGGCAATCACCTCGCCCGCCTGCACCGTTTGTCCCGGCCTCTTCATCAGTTCCGTCACGATGCCACTGATTTGTGGCTTCACGTTCACCTCATTGCGCGGTTCAATGGTTCCCGTGATGATGGTCGTCTTGCGGATATCCTGCTGTTGCGGTGTCAGCTCTTGGTAGTCAACGGGTTTGGGCTGACTCTTCTTCCAGAGGAACACGAAGGTGCCTATGAAGACCAGTGCGATGATGACGGCTATTGCCAGTTTACCATACTTTTTCATTTCTTATCTCTTGTTGTTTTTGATTTTCGGTTTTGCTGCTTATTCGTCTCTCATGGCATCGACGGGCTTGATGCTCATGGCACGCGAGGCAGGAGCCAGTCCGGCCAGCACCCCCATTGCGGCTATGATGACGGCACACAGGATGGCGGTCCAGAAGTCCACCTGGAAGTGGGCGGCCAGGATGCCGTCTTCGGTGTTGGCCAGCTCCAGCATCTGCAGGATGGCCACGGCAAAGAGAATGCCGCTCATGCCTGCCACCAGTGTGAGCACGATGCTCTCCGCGATGATTTGCGAGAGAATCATGCGCGGTGTGGCTCCGATGGCGCGTCGGATGCCAATCTCAGTGGTGCGCTCGCGCACGGTCACCATCATGATGTTCGACACGCCGATGGCTCCGGCCAGCAGCGTACCCAGTCCCACGAGCCAGATGAGGAAGTTGACACCTTGAAACATATTGTCGAGCAACTGAAACAGCACCTCGGTGTTGAACACCATGATGCCCTGCTCGTCGGTGGGGTCTATGCTGTGGGTGCGCCCGATGGTCGAGCGTATGCGTGGTGCCAGTGTGCTCATCAGCACGCCGGTCCTGCCCGTCACGGCAATCACGTCCACCGCATTGCCTCGGTTGTAGGTCTTCTGCATCAGTGTGATGGGAACAACCACCGACGTGCCAGCATCGCCTCCGAAGCTGACGGCATTCGACATGTTGTAGTCTACCCCCACGATGCTGTAGTAGATGCTGTCTATGCGGATGCTCTTGCCGCAGGGGTCGCCTCCGCCAGGAAACAGGTCCTTGTAGACCTTCTTCCCGATGACGCACACCTTTCGGCATTGTGCCATGTCCATCGCGTTCAGGTAGCGGCCATAGTACATCTTCGGCTCCTCAATGTGCTGATAGTCTGGTGTGGCACCTTGTGGCGAGACCGTCGACTTGCGATCGCCGAAGACGGCGGTGCCCGATGCGCTTTGCAGGAGCGGAGCCACCTTGTCCAGTTCCGGCACCTGCTCTTTCAGTCGCTCCACGTCGTTGTACACCATGTTCCACCTTCGTCCCTTGGCAAATCCCTTGTAGGCCTTGGTCGTGGGTTGCGCCCAGATGATGGCCGAGTTAGTGGCAAAGCCCTCGAAGGTCTGGTCGAGCAGTTCCTTCACCCCCTTGCCGCCACCCATCAGGGCCACCAGCATGAACACCCCCCAGAACACGCCGAAGCCTGTAAGGAAGCTTCTCGACTTGTTGCGTGTCAGCGTGTCGAGTATTTCGCGATAGGTGTCAAGGTCAAACTGCATATTTTATTTTAAAGTCCAATTTTCAATCTTCAATTTTCAATTTTCAATCTTCACCCTTCACCCTTCCCTCAGTGCCTCGATGGGTCTTATTCGGGCAGCCTTCAGCGAGGGGATGAGTCCGGCTATGGTTCCGGCAATGATCATGACCATTGTGGCCTCCATGCATACGTCGAGACCCACGGTGGGGTCTACGAACATCGTAGCCTTGAACAACCCCGCATCCACCTTGTTGTGGCCCAGTGTGGCATCCATGTATTCGTTGGCGGCAATGCCGAGCACCATGCCGATGTAGCCGAAGATGGTGGTGATGATGACGCTCTCTACGATGATGAGTCGCAGGATGTGGGTGGGCTTGGCACCGATGGCCTTGCGTATGCCGAACTCATGGGTGCGCTCCCTCACGGTGATGAGCATGATGTTGCTCACGCCCACGATGCCGCTCAGCAGCGTGAAGAGTCCCACCACCCAGAGGGCCGTCCTGATGATCGACATGCCCTTGTTCATCTGCATCGACTGCGTAAAACGGTTCCATATCCACACGGCCCCTTGGTCGTCGGGTGCCACTTGGTGGGCAATGTTCAGCCGTTGACGGTAGCGAGCCTCGAAAGCCTCGTTGTCGGCCTCGGTGGGCAGACCGTGGAAGGTGAACTCAATGCGCCCCACGTCTTCCGATTCGCTGCCATAGATGGCCTTGATGGCGCTATAGCTGCCGAAGGCATCGGCGCGTCCGTTCTCCTGGTCCTTGTAGATGCCCACCACCTGGAAGGCGAAGTTGCCCAGTTCCACGTGTTGCCCCACGAGCGTTTTGCTCTGCCTACTGCCTGTCGCCGTGGCAGGCACGTCGAGCAGTTCGCGTGCCTGCTTGTTGCTCAGCACGAGCACCTTTCGCTTTTCGCGCAGGTCAATCTCGTTGATGAACCGTCCGTGCAGCATTTCCACCTTGTCTATTTTTGTGTGGTTGGGATATACACCGCAGATCTGCGTATTGAGATATTGCTGTCCTCGACTGATGGTGCCGCTGGTGCGATACTGTGCGCCCACCTCGTCCACGTGGTCCTTAAACTCTGTGTCCGTGATGCCGATGTCGCGCTGCTGCAACTGCACCCAGCGGCCCTCCGTCAGTCCGTTGTAGGGCTTTTCGGTCATGCCGCCGAAGATGATCATCGAGTTGGTCAGGAATCGGTTGCTCGACTGCATCATGGCATTGATGAGCCCGTTGCCGGCCCCGAGCAGCACGATAATCATGAAGATGCCCCATGCCACGGCAAAGCCCGTGAGCGTGGTGCGCAGCTTATTGCGTCGTGCCGTCTGCCATATCTCAGCTAATAACACCATCGGCAATTCTGATGATTCGGTTGGTCTTTTCAGCCACGCCGGGGTCGTGGGTCACGATGACCTCCGTGATGCCCTCCCGCTTGTTCAGCTCTTTCAGCAGTTCCATCACCTCAGCCGACGTCTTCGAGTCGAGTGCGCCCGTAGGCTCGTCGGCCAGGATGATGCTCGGCTTCGTGATCAGTGCTCGTGCAATGGCCACGCGCTGTCGCTGTCCGCCGCTCAGCTCGTTAGGGTAGTGGTCGGCCCAGTCGCGCAGTCCCAGTTGGTCCAGGTATTCCAGTGCCATTGTGTGTCGTTTCTTGCGCGACACACCTTGATAGAACAAGGGCAGCTCCACGTTCTCCACTGCCGTCTTGAACGAGATGAGGTTGAACGACTGGAAGATGAAGCCAATCATGCGATTGCGGTATTCGGCAGCTTTGGTTTCCGACAGGTCTTTGATGAGCACCCCGTCCAGCTCGTAGGTGCCGGAGTCGTAGTTGTCCAGAATGCCCAGGATGTTGAGCAGTGTGCTCTTGCCCGATCCGCTGGCACCCATGATTGATACAAACTCGCCTCGCTCAATGTCGAGGTTGATGCCTTTCAGCACGTGCAGTGGCTGGGCTCCGAAATAGGTCTTGTTGACATCACGTAAATGAATCATTCCTTTCTGTGATTAACTATTATGCAATTATCAATTTGTCGGGCAAAGGTACGATAAAAGTTGCATGCAGCTACAGTTTAGTCGTAGAAATAAGAATAATTAATGTTATTTCGTCAAATCTTTTTACATTTTTGCTTAATTTGCCATTGCATTCCTGTTTTTTGTGTTGTGTGGCTGGAGCGTTACTTTGGATAGGATGTAGCAGAGAATCATGGTTGAGCCTTAATTTCTTCTTATTTGTAATAATTTCTTTCCGACCAGCTCGAAAATTTTCTGCGATGTGCGTTTGAAGTTGTTTTTGGGAGCATG
The DNA here is from genome assembly GCA_902771445.1 of uncultured Prevotellaceae bacterium. Taxonomy (GTDB): domain Bacteria; phylum Bacteroidota; class Bacteroidia; order Bacteroidales; family Bacteroidaceae; genus Prevotella. Next base: position 4,838 of record CACXXD010000042.1, on the reverse strand, counting down.
CAAAATATGAATTATTTTGACAACGCCCCCTCTGAGAATCGCATGGAATTCACCAAACTCTAAGTCGCCTGCAAATATGCGAGTATTGAGAGGGGTTGTGCATGTCGCTGATTTACAGTGTGTTGCGAAATTTTATTTCGCAAAAGGAACTGTTTCTGTCTGTAAAGGCCTCGCTTTTCGGACAGTTTCAATTGCATTTGCTCTGTGATTAGTATTGAATCAAAGTGGGTTTGCAGCCATATCAAACTGAGTTATGACTTGGAACAGAACGTAACTAAAGTTAGAACTCAGTTTGATATGGCTGCAAACCCACTTTGATTCAATATCAATCTCAAAACGATGGCTTTGGCATGGTGCGATGGCCTGTGTTTCCTCGTTCCAGAATGCCACTTTCAGAAGGCCCTTTTTTTTATGAATTATTTTGACAAAATAAAGACAGCCGCACGGCTCTGCGCTCTCTGCAAATGTCCTTGACATTCCTCTATGCGTCCTCCTCATCTCTGCGTTCAGGCTAACACTGCTCTGCATCAGCAGTATTGTGATGCGGGCCGCAGACTATCAGTATCTGGTGTTCACACTGAACAATGGTACGACACAGGCTATCACTGCCTCTGACCTCACCTTCGCTTTCACTGGCGACAACCTCGTAGTCTCCAGTGGCAATGAGACTCTTGCCACCCTACCACTCGCTACTCTGTCGAGCATGGAGTTCTCTACCGACGGCAGCACAACAGCGATAAACGAGGTGAGCAGCGATGAAACCGCCGTTTTTGATGTCAACAGCATCATCACCGATGCCAACAGCGTCATCTACGACATGCAGGGACGCATGATGCCTCAGGGCGCTGCACTGCCCAGGGCCTGGAATTTGAAGTTATGCCAAGGAACAGTCCTCTGACATAACAGATAACGAGGTGTTTTGCCCTTTCTGCAATTTTCTGCGGTTTCATCGGTAAAAAGTGAGCTTTTTTTGATTTGCGGGCTGTGTATAGTGGAATTTCTCTTATAGCTCTTAAAAAAAACGCCATAAATAATAATGGCGTGACTTTCAAAATTAGCAAAAAATGTTTTAAAAATAGCAAAAAAGCGGCTCAGCATGTTGGTTATCGTTAATTTATTGGAAACTTTCATTATCTTTGCAAAGCCTTTCATTTTCTCTAATGACATTCCCCTACCATAGTAGGGAGTTATGATTTGAAAACAAACTAAAACCATAAAATAACAACAATGAAACAAAGAAAAGACATTTACTCCGGTCGCCATTGGCTACTGCTTCTGGCGCTCTTTGCTTGGCTGGTGCCTCAACAGGTGTCAGCCGATGATGGCTACGAGACGTTTGTCGACCAGTCGATTCTCTACAACGTCTTCGTCAGCGGTTCCAACACCGTCACCATTACTGTGCCGTGCTACGACATGGAAGGTGCAGATGCATGGATTTACGACGGTAACCTCTATGCTTCATGGGAAGGTCAGTCAGAGCTGACCCTCTTCCACTGGGCCGCTGATGACACTGACAACTCCCAGAGCACATGTCCTGTCACGTTCTTCAGCAATGCTCCTGGCTACTTTAACCTGACGTTAGGCAACACCAAGAATGTGACACGGCTGAACCCCAATAACTCTGTCACCTACAACGTCATCCGCAACGACGACAAGAACACGTTCAGTGTGTCTGCCGTCTGGGTGGTGCCCAAGGAGTTGCGAGGCAAGAAGATAACGCTCCGTTGGAAAGTGCATCGCAACGGAACCAGCCGTGAAAATGTATGGCTCAACGAAAAGGGCCTCAAAGACCCCGACCCTATCACGCTGCCAGAGGCAAAGCCTGTGACACCGCCATTCGTCACCATTGCCAACATCAGCAATGACAGCGTGGGCAAGATTCTGGTGCCTTGGACTATGGTGCCAGAGAAGATTAACAAGTTGCGCTACGAGTATCTTGATGCTAACAACCGTACTGTCACCAAGGAGGTGAAGACCACGACGAACAGCGGCATTATCGCGCTCAATGCTACTGAGCCCCACCGCAAGTTCCGCCTTATAGCCGACTACTATGAGCCGCAGACCGTAGGCGAGTATCTCATCACGAATGCAGCATCGACGCCGGTCAACCTTGCCATGATCCATGCTCCTCACGGTCTGACCGTCCGTCCGTTGGGAGGCGTCAAGTCGAAGGTGGAGGTGAAGTGGAACATCGGCAACATAGATGATGCCGACATATCCGAGATTGACTTCTTTGAGATTCAGCGTTCGCTGACAGGCAAGGAGGAGGACTTCGTCACCATCGGCCAGGAGCCCTTCGCCCGCGTCGGCTCCAATGCCAAGAGCGTTTATACTTTCGTAGATAGCACATTTATCGATGCCCTCACCGAGTCGATGCTCAAGGATGGCTACACGCTCGAAAATCTGACCTACCGTGTGCGCCGCGGCATCACCTCTAACTGGGGATGGGGCAGTGACAACATCTGCGCTGCCAGCACCAAGTGTGTGGTAGATAATCTGCACCTGCTGCGCATAGACAATTATTCAGCCAAGTGGGAAGATGAGCGTAACTACAGCGTCCGCGTGTCGTGGAACTATGTCAACGAGGTGGGCGCTGTGTGGGACAACCGTGCTAAGATGACACTCCACATCACCTCGAAGAACTCCGCCGGCGAAGTGGTGGAGGAGAAGGATGTAGAGCTGAGTAATGAGAATCGCGAGCAGTGCTACAAGATTGTTGACCTCAGCCGCCCCTGCGTGAAGTATGATATTAAGCTGAATGTGGACCGCGGCTCCTCGCCCATCAACGTCTATGACAAGAACAAGATGAAGGACTACTACTTCCCCATCAACGACGCAAACGACTGGGCCACGTTCAAGAAAAAGGTAGAAGATGCCAAGGGTCAATACGATGTGAATGCCCGCCTCTACGCCGACATCACTATTACCGACCCTGCCGGCACCAATAATGCTGCCTATCGAGGCACGTTCGACGGTAACGGCCACGCACTGACCTTCAACAAGTCAGGCGTTACAGAGCACTACATGGCTCCCTTCCGCTATGTCGGCAATGCCCGATTCATCGGTCTGCATACCAAAGGCACCATCAGTACCAGCAAGAAGTTTGCAGGTGGTCTCATTGCCCGTGTAGTGGAAAACGCGAACGTTATCATCGAAAACTGTCACTCGACTATGACGCTCAACAGCAGTGTGAATGGCGATGCCACCAACGGCGGCTTCATTGCCTTCTCCAGTGGAAGTATCTACTTCATCAACTGTAAGTTCGACGGCAGTTTTGAAGGCAACAATTGTCACCTCAATGGTGGCTTTGTTGGCTGGAACGACGGGCAAAACAACGTCACCATCGACAACAGCCTCTTTGCACCTGACCATATCAGCACTAAGTTTGACGGATGCGAAACATGGATTCGTAAATATAACGGCGTGACGGCATCGGTAAAGAATAGTTATGCCACCCGCGAATATAACGACCAGCTTTCAACCACGCTCATCGACGGCAAGACCTTTATGGTGCTTAGGAGTAGTGATGGCTGGCAGAAATTCATAGATGCCGTGAAAAATGACGGTAGCACCAATGCTATTCTGGAGGCCAACATCACTGTCAGTGAGATGGTAGCCACAGACGAAAATCACCCATTCCAAGGTATCCTCGATGGTAACGGCCATACGCTGACCTTCAACAAGAGTGGGGTAACGGAAGAATACTGTGCTCCTATACGATTTGCGAAGTCTGCCACCATCAAGAACCTTCACACGGCAGGCACCGTCCGTGATGAAAGCACTGTCAACATTGAGAATTGCCAGTCATCGGTTACCCTCAATTCCAGCGTGAACGGTGATGCTACTAACGGTGGTTTTGTGGCTCATACTGCTAGCTCTGGCTCAATCATCAGAATCAACAACAGTAAGTTCGACGGCAGCTTTAAGGGCTCTAACTGCCACAGCAATGGCGGTTTTGTGGGCTATACCAACGGTCGTGTCGATATTAGCAACTGTCTCTTTGCGCCCACCGAAATCAGCACCAAGTTCGACTACTGTGAAACGTGGTCTCGCAAGCATCCTGATGCTAATGGGACAGTGACTGCCACCCCTGGATATGCATTCATTATCCGCACTTCCAATGACTGGGATACATTCAGGGATATGGTGAGAGCAGCCAATGGCCAGTATGATGTGAATGCTGTTCTCGAAGCCGATGTTGATGCTCGCTCAACTATGGTCGGCTGGGAATATGAAAACTACTATCGCGGCACCTTCGACGGTAAGGGCCATACGCTGACCTTCAACGTGGGAGACCATGGTGTAGAGTATCTTGCTCCTTTCAAATATGTTGGCAATGCCACCATCAAGAACCTTCACACGGCAGGCACCATTAGCAGCAACCATAAGCATATAGGTGGCCTCATTGCACATGTCCGTGATGAAAGCACTGTCAACATTGAGAATTGCCAGTCATCGGTTACCCTCAACTCCAGTGTGAACGGTGATGCTACTAACGGTGGTTTTGTGGCTCGTGCTGTTGGCTTTGGCTCAATCATCAGAATCAACAACAGTAAGTTCGACGGCAGCTTTAAGGGCTCTAACTGCCACAGCAATGGCGGTTTTGTGGGCTATACCGATGGTCATGTCGATATTAGCAACTGTCTCTTTGCGCCCACTGAAATCAGCACCAAGTTCGACTACTGCGAAACGTGGTCTCGCAAGCATCCTAATGGGACTGTGACGGTAACCAACAGCATTGCCACCCCTGGATATGCATTCATTATCCGCACTTCCAATGACTGGGATACATTCAGGGATATGGTGAGAGCAGCCAATGGCCAGTATGATGTGAATGC
>CACXXD010000041.1 GCA_902771445.1 uncultured Prevotellaceae bacterium | reverse complement strand
CTACTTCCTGAGCCGTCCGCGACGGTTCGGCAAGTCGCTCCTCGTGAGCACGCTGAAGGCATACTTCGAGGGCGAGAAGGACTTGTTCGAGAACCTGGCTTTGGGCCGATTGGAGAAAGAATGGGTGAAATATCCCGTCATCAGACTCGACCTGAGTATGGGCAAGTACTATGAGTTTGAACAGGTGCATGCCATCATAGACGGACTGCTCAGCGAATATGAACAGCTGTATGGCGTGGAAGTGAAGGATGCCTTCCGCTACGGCAAGCGTCTGACCAACATCATTCAGGCGGCCTATCGTCAGACGAACCGCCAGGTGGTGGTGCTCATCGACGAGTACGACGCACCTATGCTCGACTCAATCCATCAACCGGAGTTGCAGGACAGGATCCGTGAGCGCGTGAGAGACCTGTTCAGTCCGCTGAAGGTGTGCGGCATCACCGAGGAGGAGATGCTCACCCAGATGAAGCCCGACATCGAGTGGCTGGCGCAGGAGCTGAGCCGTTTTCAGCCCATGACCTACGAGTCGACCGTGGCCGAACTGAAGCGGATGTACGACGGCTACCACTTCTCCGACAACATGACCGACATCTATAATCCCTGGAGTCTGATCAATGCCTTCGTGATGGGGCGCATACAGAACTACTGGTTCTCCACGGGTACGCCCTCGTCGCTCATCAACCTGCTGCGCACTGGTCGGCTCGACATGGCTCAGCTTGAGAATCTGCGAGCCGACATCACGCAGTTCGATGCCCCTACGGAGCGCATCAGCGACCCCATACCCGTGTTGTTCCAGAGCGGATACCTGACGTTGAAGCAATATAATCCTGAGGATGGCGACTGGTCGTTGGGATTCCCGAATGAAGAGGTCTATCGCGGCTTTGCCAGTTCGCTCTATCTCTATTATACAGAGAATCAATGGAGTGACCGCAACTTGCTGACAACGGACTTTCGACGATTCCGCAACAGGCAAATCGGAATCGGGCAGTTCCTTGAGGCCATCCGTCGTTGGTACAGCAGCATTCCCTACAGCATCACCGACAAGAATCAGAACGAGCAGTTCTACCAGTCGCTGTTCTATGCCCTGCTGATTGCCATCAGCGCCGACGTGCAGGCCGAGGACCAGACTGCCGACGGCAGGATGGACATCGCACTGAAGATGCAGGAGGCCGTCTACATTCTGGAGTTCAAATATGACAAGGATGCCGGTGAGGCCACTGCACAGGTGCTCAGCAAGGACTATGCCGTCCGCTTCGCCCACGACCCACGCAGGATTTATGCCGTGGGGCTGAACGTTGACCACGAGAAACGTACTATAGACAGTTATGAGATTGTTGAAGTGACACAATAAAGGGCAGAACCGATCTGCAAGACAAACTAAAACGAGGGCTATCATTCGCGTGAATGATAGCCCTCGTTTTAATGTAGCAATCGATGGCTTAGAAGCCTATCTTTCCGTTCCAGTTCAGGAACCAGTTGGCTTTGTTGTTCAGGTCCTTCTTGATCATACCCTGCATCTCGGCACGACGACTCTCGCCACGACGGCCATAGATGATCTTAGCCATTGTCTCGCCTGGATTGGACTGGCGCATGGCGTAACGCATGACATCGTAGTAGCGGGTGCCTTCGAAAGCAAGCTCAAGAGCACTCTCGTTAAGGATGAGACTGTCGACACCGGCAATCTGACGGGCCAGACGTGCTTCGGGATCGGTAATCGTGGTATCGTCGGGCATGACATAGTACTCATTGCGAGGCGTCCAACCAGAACCACGCGTGTGGATACCAATGGTATTGTGAGAAGCCAGGAACGTGGAAGACACCACATCAGAGACCGTGAACAGTCCGTAGAGTGTCTCAGGGAAGTCGAACTGCGCCAGGAAGAGTGAGTCATTCTCTGAGTAGAACTTATAGATGGTGTCGTTCTTCACCTTGTTGTTCACACCCTGTGCCAGCATCTGGAAGGCCATGCGAGGATAGCCAGCCTGATTGAGAGCCTCGGCCATGCGCAGATAGACCATCTGGCGACGATAGATATGTACGTTGCGCGTCTGATATTTCAGAATGCTCTGTGTCTCGACCAGCTCACTCGAAACCGTATTGAAAGCATATCCCTCAGACCATACGTTCGACAGGCGGAGGTCACCACTCTGATGTTTGCTCAGCCCCGGTGGAGCATAGGCCACAGAGACAGAGCCATCGGAACGGACAGTGCTCAAACAGCAGTTGACCTGGGCAGCCGAAATGTCCTGAATGGCCTGCGAAGGAGTGAGACTGGGCTTATACTGGTTGTCCTCGGTAGAGTTGAACAGGTTGCGCAGCTCGCTGTAGTTACCCTCAGCACGGATAGAGTCGCCAGGAATCATAGTGATGAGTTCCTTTGTGGTGTAGTTCGACGAACTCTCCGACTCTGCATTGAAGGCTTCGTTAATATTGACGGACTGGGTTGCAGTCCATGAGCTACTGCCCGGTCGCCACATCCTGAGACTCAGACCAATAGGATAGGCCGTGCCTGTGCCGTTGCGCTGACTGATGTACTTGTAGTAGTTGAGCGCAGCCTGACGATAGAACTCCTTGTTCTGCGTGACAGAACCCAGCCACAAGTTCAGTTCGCCACGGATGATGCTCAGCGGGAAGAAGAAATAGCGTGAGTCGGTGCTACGAATGGTGCGGTAGGCAGGATAAGAAGTGTTGTAAAGCTCGGGGATAGAAGCCAGATCGTTCAGGAAATAACGACAGACAGCCTCGATGTCGTACATCTCATACTGACGTTCGGCATCTTCTTTGGAGAGGACAGGCTCGGTGACGAATGGCACCCGGCCATAGTTGATGACCAACTGCAAGTAGGTCCATGCGCGGATGGCCTTCACGGCAGCATACTCCTTCATAAAGATGAATTCGTCGCGGTTGCTCTTCAGTGCGGTATTGGCATTGGCAATGAAGTAGTTGCAGTTGTTGATAACGGCATAGTAGTCACGCGGAGCATTGTAGACATTGTCATCGCCCACGTTGAAAGTAGCCAGGTCGCGCAGATCGCTGCTGGCAGTAGAGGTGAGGTCGATAAGGTCGCCACGCACCTCGCCCAGCAGGATGGTACGGTCGGCAATGGCCTGCAACTTGTTCATGATACCCACTACGGAGTAGACCGTATCGACGGCATTGTTCAGGTGATCCTTGTCGGCATAGAGCACATCGTCGGAGTCCTGCTCAAAGAATTTCTCACAAGAGGTGAAAAAGAGCGAAGACAGAGGAAAGAGGAGAGCAAACACCCCTGCTAACACCTTGTTGTTTATCTTTGTAATCATAATTATTTCGCAATTAATTATTAACTATTCATTAGCGTTGTGTTACAGATTAATCTTCACACCAGCGACAACAGAGCGGCTCTGGCCCAGACGACCCAGGTCGATGCCCTGACCAATGACACTGGAGGTCATCGTGAACTCAGGATCGGTGCCAAGATACTTGGTGAACGTCAGCAGGTTGTTGCCCTGAATCCAGAACTGCAGGCCCTGGATGTACTGCGACTTCAAGGGGAGGTCGTAGCTCAGCGTAACAGTCTTCAGGCGCAGGTAGCTGCCATCCTCAATCCAACGGTCACTGAAGCGGGCATTGCCCATAGGATCCTGGAAGGTGATGCGAGGAACGTCGGTCTTCTGGCCCTCAGCCATCCAGCGACGGTTCAGCGTGGTGCTCTGGTTCATAAAGCGACTGCCAGACTCCATCTGCGAACGCATGTAGTTGAAGACGTCGTTGCCCAGTGAGTAATTGAAACGGACATCGAGTTTGAAGCGCTTCCATGCCAAAGAGGTAAAGATGTTACCATAGATATTGGGGTTAGGATCGCCAATCACAGTGCGGTCGGCCTCGGTAATCATGCCGTCGCCATTGATGTCGGTGAAGTGGACATCACCTGCACCAAAGTACTGCTTGTCGACACCATTGCTGCCCAAGAAGTAGAGGTTGGCTGCCTTAGCATCTTCGGTCGTGGCAAACACGCCCTCTGTGCGATAACCATAGAACAGGTTGGCTGCACTGCCTACAGCGGTACGGATGGTAGCACCGTAGACTTCGCTGTCAACATACTGAGCACCGTCGGGCAACTCTGTTATCTTATTCTTGTAGTGACCGATGGTAGCACCCAACTGCCACTGCCAGTCCTTGAGGGCAAGAATCTTACCGGTGACAGAGACGTCGAAGCCACGATTGCTCAGCTTACCGCCATTTGACCAGCTGGTCTCCAAGCCAGAGAGGAAGCCCAGGTTCTGGAGGGTAAGCAGGTTGGTGGTTCTTGAGGTGAAGAAGTTGAAGCCTACGTTCAAGCGGTTTTTCAACAGATTGGCTTCAAGAGCTGCATTCAGACGACCAGTGGTCTCCCACTGAATCTTGGTGTTGCCAATGCCTGTGAACGAAAGTCCCGACACAGCGTGCAGGAACTGACTGGCACGGAAGTAACTGCGAGCGGCATAGAAGTCGATGTCGTCGTTACCGCTGACGTCATAGCCTACATTCAGGCGCAGATAGTCAAGGAATTTAACTTTTGCCAGCCAAGGCTCGTTGGTCATGACCCATGAAGCCTGGATGCCGGGGAAGACACCCCAGGGTACACCAGCAAAGCGCAGTCCGCTGGCATCACGGCCAAAGCGCGACGAACTCTCAATGGTCAGGTTGGCCTGAACGTAGTAGCGGCTCAGAAAGCTGTACTCACCCTGCACATAGCCAGCCATATTCTTCCAGCTCTCGCTAATGCCTGACACAGAAACGTCGTTCAGGTCCTTACGCATGAACGGAGTCTTATCGCTACCCGTGTTGTAACCCAGCTGCGTGTTGCTGTTGTAGCTTTCCCAGTTGATGCGGAGACCGCCAAACACATGAATGGCATGGGCATCGAAACGGTTCTGCCAGTCGAGGCGGGTGTCGCTCATCACTGAGTTCTGGCGTGAAGCCAAAGTGCGCACCTCATTGTCGCGACGGCCACCAAGGCTCGACACATAATAAGAAGGTGTACCGTTGATGGGGATGTAATAGACCTCATTGGTGTTGACCAGATTATAGCTGAAGTGCTCCGACAGGGCAAGATGCGAGTTGAAGCGGAACTTCGGCGTGATGGTCAGGTTCAGCATCGAGTTCTCGAAACGGTTCTTGTTGGGAGCATCGGCATACTCGTTGATGGCAATGGGGTTGCCCAACTGCCAGTTGTAGCCACTGTAGTTGGCCAGGGCCTCAGTCAGATAGGTCTCGGCACCGATGTCGTAGTGATCCTCTGAGAACACGCCACGGCCATAGCTGTAGGGACTCAAGAAGGGGCTCTTCACATAGGCCAGGAATGCAGGTGACGTGGGCGTACCTTCGTCGTAGCTGGCAGGAGCACCGTCGTCACGGATATTGCGGGTCTGGTTGGCAAACGATGCGTCGAAGCGGATGCCGAAGCGCTTGGTCAGCGTGATGTCGGTGTTGAAGCGAATGCTCAGACGGTCCATATCGTTGTACTTGAGCGTGCTCTTTGCCGACGTGTAGCCTACTGAGAGGTTGTAGTTGGCCACAGCATCACCGCCTTCGATGTTGACACCATAGTTCTGCGAGATGGCCGAACGATAGATCATGTCCTTCCAGTCGGTGTTCTGGTGATAGAGGTTGTAGTAGTAGTTCTGCTTGCCATTTGTCAGGGTCTGACGCTCGTCAAGGAACTTGAACGACGTGAGTCGGGTGTTGGTGGTCTTCAGCAGTTCTGAAGCATAGCCACGATACTGTTCGGCACCCATCACAGAGAGGTACTTGGGTTTCATGGTTACACCAGCCGACACGGTAGCGGTGATGCGGGTTGCCATCGACTTGTTGCGACGGGTCTGCACCAGAATCACACCATTGGCACCTTTGGCACCATAGAGGGCGGTTCCGTTACGCATCACGGTCACCTTCTCAATATCATTGGGATTGATATTGCCCAGAATGTCGTTGTAGAAACCGTCGTGCAACAGCTCACGATTGTACTGCTGATCGATGATGACATCGTCGATGACAATCAGCGGCTGAGCATTGACATTGAGTGAGTTCAGGCCTTGCATGAACATAACACTTCCCACGCCGGGAGTACCGTTGCGGGTGACGGTGTAGACCTGAGAACCCAGTTGCTTCTGAATCTCATCCTTGATGTTGATGGCACTGGAGTACCTGAAGTCACTGGCCGACACATCGCCACGAACATTGGTCTGAGGTGCATATTCGGCACTGAACACCGACGAATAGAGCAAAGCTGTCTTCTGCTGCTCGCCTTTCATCACACCAATCTTCACACCGTTGTAGTCGGGCGACGACACATAAAGGGATGTAGCGAAAACAGGCAACTTCAGTTCGTAGGTGCCATCGTCTTCGGTCAGCGCACTATAGCCATCAATCTCTGCCGCCCGCACAATGGCACCCGAGATGGGTTGCTGTGAGGCAGCATCGAGCACACGTCCTTTGATGGTGCGCGTCTCATATTGTTTTTGTTTCACCGCGAAGCCACGAACAGAGGTCTCGGTTCCTTCCTCTTCCGAATCGTCTTCTTGTGCACTGACGGCCAAGGGGAATGCCATCAACAGCGAAAGTCCAAATAAGATATATCGTTTCATAAAATGTTCTTTTAGTTATTGTGACACATTAACGTTCCATCAACCACCAGCGCAGATAGGTGTCATTGTATGTTCCGTGAGGCAGCAGTCTGACGTAGCCCTCATTAGTGAGGTCGAGCGTTCCGTGGGGTACGAGCAGGATGCAGTCGATACGCATGGTACGAGTGTACTTGCCGTCGCGCACATTACCGTTGCTGACACGGGTTTCTATCTTCAGCTGTACCGAAGGACGGTCTTGGTCAAGATCGTAGTTAGTAGCGGGGAACTTGAAGTCCTCTGCCAACAGGAAGTAATCCATCTTGTTGGGCGTTGTGGTGACGTTGTCGAACGTTTTGCTCTGGATTTTGCCTTCCAACGTGGGATAGCTCAGTGTGGTACGCATCAGTGTGGGCAGCGTATCGGTGGCATTCGGGTTGTAGGCAATGGCGGGAGCCGTGACAAGATAGATGTCGTAGCCGACCTCTGAGAGCACATCCTTGATGCCATAGGTCACAGAGTGGTTGACCGTAGCCTCGGTGGGCGAGAACTCAACAAACTGTTTGTTCCAGACCTTATTCTCAAAGTTCTTGGTAACATCGGTAGTGCTCACCGTGCGCACAATAGGCGTGACAGTGGTGATACTATCGCCCTTGGCATCGGTAATCTTGCTGACCTCAAGGATATCGTCGCCCTCAGCCTCGATAATGCGATAGCGCAGGAAGGTCTGCAGCTTGTCGATAGGCCACTGGGTAGCTTTTCTCACCATACCATTGCTGCACTCCACCAAATCGGTCTGCGAGAACACACCACCGGGAGCCCAGGCATTCAGGTATTCATAGTAGTTGAAGTTGGCACCCCAAAGGCGTGAACGGCGCTGATAGTCAAGCACAGCATTCTCCGACATGGCCGAATCGCTGACCTGTGTCAGGCTGCTGGTCTGGTTCTCAAACACCGACCTGTTGGTGGTCTTGCTGAAGATAGTACCTTGCACAATAGCCAGACGAGCGTTGGTATAAGCCATTGAGTCGGCATACTCTACGTTCTTCGGGTACTTGAAGTAGTTGGAATACTCATCAATCAGTTCTTTCCAAACGGCATTGGTGGGAGCCACCATCCAGAACGTACTGTCCTCTTCGTTGATAAAATCGAGTTCGGTGAACAAACGGTTGCGCTGACGGAACACACTGTCCATATAGACGGTCTGGCCGTCCTTCACGCTGTCGACCACGCTCAGTGATGGCATGAACTCTCTGTAATAGAACTTGTACTGGTCCTGGTTGTAGAGGAAACTGCGCAGACTGTCAAGGTCGGGGTCTTTCTCAATGTACTCAAACACGTTTGACAGGTAGTTCAGCTTGCTGCCAATGGTGAAAAGCACACCATTCTGATAGAGCTTATTGGAGCTGAGCAGCGAAGCACCGCCCACTTTGTCGCTCTTCAGCACCACGTTCTTACCGTTCATCAGCACGACTGAGTCGTTGCTTGCCGAAGATACAGAGTGGTTGTAGAGGGCAATGTGATTCTTGATGAATTCCTTGAGCACCTCGTTGTCGTCGTCAGACTTGGTCAGAATCTGCTGCTGATACTTGCTGATGAGCGACTGGGCATCGTCGGCAGACAGACTGGCATTCGTAGGAGCAAAGACGGTGAAGACCTGACTGCCCGACAACTGCTTGTCGTAGCCTGTAGCCTGTAGCACCTTTGCAAAATTCGACAGTTCGGGATTCTGCTGAATAGCCTGCCAGAGCGAGCCTTCGTTCATGCCCGTTGCGATGGCTGAAGCATCGTAATGGTCGTCCCATGTGTCGCTACATGCCGTGAAAAAGGCAAGCAGCAGCAAGGCCTCACCACCGACCCCTCTCCATAAGGCGAGGGGTGTGGTCAGCTTTGCCACTTGCTTTCGTATACTTGAAAATAAATTCGTCTTCATATATTATTATATGTATTGATTATTGATTAAGCTATATACTCCCCTTTTGGTGAGGGGATGGGGTGAGGCATCTTACAGATCGTCCTCCATAGCGCCCTCACCATCGACAGAGTAGACACTGCTCGGCACAATCTCGAAGTAGTCGAGCATGAACTCGTTGTTGTTACCCTGCTTACCATCGCTGGCCACGCGGAAGCGCAGATAGTGATCGGTGTTGGCATCGATATAGGTCTGGCACAATATGCGGCGATAAGTACGTGCATTACCAGTGAAGTAGTACTTCGTACCGCTGGTGTTGAAGTGATAGGTACTGCGACCTGCACGATAGGCACCCAGGTTCTTCAGCAGTTTCTGCTCTTCGGCCTTGTCCTCGTCGCTCATCTTATCCCAGTTGGCAGCGGTCTCATCGGTTGTGAAGCGGTCACCAATGTACAGCTCACTGTCGAGGAACTTGGTCATGTCAAGAGGAATGCCCTGAGCCACACCGTCGAAGTAGGTCTGCATCACACCACGGGTGGGCAGTGCGCAGAAGCCCAGACGCAACTGATAGTTACCCGACTCAGGCACGGGAGGAATGCGGAAGGTGAAGTCGTAGTCACCGAAGATGTTCCACTCGTCGCCCTGCCAAGACCAGAAGTTGATGTGCGGACGGCGCATCACCAGATAGCAGTTGGTGAACGTCACGCCATCAAGATAGCCCTGTGGGAAGTAGAAGTTACGACCGTTCTTCGGAGTAGAAGAATCGTCAGGCGTACCAGATGCATCGTCGGCAGTAGGAATACCTTTCAGTCGCATGTCGTTTGTCATCACCTCGGGGAAGATGGTAGAGAAGTCCATGCGGATACGCACGTTCTGCACTGTTCCCTGCACTTCCTTATTGAAGCTCACAATGTCGTTCACATAGAAGTAGTGACCGTTCAAGGCGTCGTGTGTATAGTCCTTGTCCACTTCGGCATCGATTCGCTGACCGTGAATCTGATAGCCATTCTCATAACGACGGTTCAGATAGCGCTCGCCTCTCACGTCGGTATCGTCGTAGCGGTCAGTACCAATGGCCTTGCCGCGCTCAGGCAGATAGTCGACCTTGATCATGGTGTGAGGCAGCAACGTGGTGTACCAGTCGCAAGGATTGATCTTCGTAGTCTCCACACCGAAGGACTCATTCACCGAACCCACCTTCATCACCAGCGGAGTCAAGTCGGTAGCACCGGGAACATAGCGGTTCAGGATGTGATAGCGCACGAAACGCTTCAGTGGGTTGATGCTGTCAGTCAGGTTCTCGAACCTCCAGCCATCAGAACCTTTGTCGTTAGCATAGACATCTTCATACTCCTGACAAGCCAGCTCATAGAGTGCGCGTAGTGTACCGTTGGCTGTCGAGATGCCACGCTCCTGGAACACTCTGTTATAGACTTCATCCGGCTCCACGAAGATGGTATAACCATACTTCTTCGTGTCAGGCACCCAAGCCACCTCACGCCAGAAGTCAGATGTATAGTAGTACTTAGGATGAGCATCCTTATCCCACTTTTCGTCTTCAACGAGCAGGATTTCATTATTAACACCCGTAGCCACCAAAGCCTGATAGAAGATGCCAATAGTAGGATTGTCGCGCAAGATGTCTGAGATATAGCTGTTCGACTTCTCAATCACACGGTCGATAGGCTGAACGATACCGTTCTCCACAGAGTCATCCTTCAGTGTGTTGTTAATATGGGCAATACCTTCGATGACCACCTCGGCAGTAACACTGTCGATCTCGGTGCTCAGATAACGTCCCAGGAAGTTAGCCGTCTGCAAACGGTCCTGATCCATTTCGATGGTGCTATACATATTATTAACAAGGTGCGTGCGTGCGATGGTATCGCAGTCGGCAGTGCTCAGGTCGGCGACACTACTCATTCCCCTACTCTTCAGGTAGCTGTCTACCGCCGTGTTCGATGGCAGGAAACAAGTAAGATGTCCGTATGCAGAAAGCAAGTCCATCAGGTCAGCACGCTTCACGATTTCAGCAAACTGACTGTACTCAGGACGGTTGTTCAGGTAGTCGCTCATCATCTCGCCCTTGAAGGTATAGAAATACTCATCATCGGGCTCGTCGGAGCAACTTGTCACCATAGGCAACATCAATGCCAGCAGTGAGAAAAGGGCCAGTAACGACCGTAAATCATTATATCGTTTCATATTTTTCAATGTTTTATATTTCTTACGTTCTACTACTCAATATTGCCGGTATTGCCGTCACCGTAGGCCGGGTTGGGTGCCAGGTTCTTGTTCACCGTGAGTTCCTCATAGTTGTAAGGCCAGAAGATAGCCCAGTTCCACAGGCTCTTGTTGCCGAAGAAGTTCTGTGCCAACTGAGAGTTGGGGCCGTCACGACGACCAACGATCTGACAGAGCGTCTTGGTGTTGCCATCGCGGAGCGAGCGACGCACCAGGTCGTACCAGCGCTTGCCCTCGAACATCAACTCGCGCTGACGCTCACGCAGCACCAGCTCTTCCATAGCGGCCTTGGTAGAATAGTCGGTCAGTTTCAGCGTATCGTCGTCGCCTAAGGTAGACTTACAGATAGAACGCTGGTTGACCACATTGACCAGTTCGAAAGCCTGGTTACGATAAGGTGTGTTGTAAGCCACGTCCTCATCCGTAGCACCATCTCTCATCAGCTGAGCCAGTGCCTCGGCCTTCAGCAGCATGATGTCGCTCAGACGATAGATGATCCAGTTGCTGCTGGTGTACCAAGTGTCGACATTGTTGATCTTGGCATAGTTGTAACGGTAAATAGTGCTATAGCTTGCTTCAGGGTCAGAGCCCGAAGTATTGATAGACAACGTTCTGTAGACAAACTTGCATACATTGCCACCCGTTGTGAAGTTCTCATAGATACGGGCATCGAGCTTCTTGTTCTTGTCATCGAAGACCGTTCTTGAGTTCGTCAGGGCAGCATCTTCAACCACAGTGTTCGAAGCAGCCACGCGACCGTCAGCCTGCGAGTTGCCATACCACTGTCCGCATGCAGAGTTGCTCAGCATGGTGGTGCCGGCATTCGTATTATCGAACATCAGTTCGAAGATTGTCTCCTGACTGTTGCCTGTGACGAAGATTTCTTCAAAGGCACTGCCAAACGAACTCGTACTGCGCATATTGTTCACGAGGGGATAGCCCTTCAGACGCAGCTCACTGCTCTGTGTGGTTCTGCCAGTCTTCTGCTTCTTCTCCTCAGCCTGTGCCTTCTTCGAGTTGATGACGAGGTCGGCATAGTTGATGCAGCTCTGATAATCCTTCTTCCACAGATACATCTCGCACAGCATGGCATTGATGGCATCCTGCGTGATGCGACCAGTCTGATAGAGAGGCTGCGTCTCAGGATAGCGGGCGATGGCACTGCTCTTCACACGCTCCAGATCGGCAATCAGGTTGTCGAGCACGGTATAGAACGGAGTGGCAGCCAACTGCATCTCCTGGTCGTCATCGGTGTAGGCCTCCGTGGTGTAAGGCACGTCGCGGAAGGTGCGAATCAGATAGAAATAGCACAAGGCACGCAGAGCCGTCACCTCAGCCAGCGTGGCATTCAGCTCACTCGAGCTGTAGGCCGGATCGCGCTGAGCCACCTCAGGTGCATACTTGATGACTGTATTGCAACGGTTGATGACGTTGTAGAACACGTCCCATGTCGTATAGAAGTTCTTCGGAGTGATGTTCTCCTTGAACACGTTCTGCAGGTTGCCGTCCTTCTCACAGTCGGGTCCGGCCATCACGTTCTCACTGCGGAACTCGCCCCACATCATCATTCTGCGAATAGCGGCATCGCTCTCCAGTGCAGCATAGCATCCTGCCACGATGTTGTCCACATCGGCCTTCTCACTCCAGAAGTCCTCCATGATGATTTCGTTCTGCGGCTTGATCTCAAGGAAGTCACTGCACGAAACCATAGGGAGGGTCAGGCAGGCGGCACTTATTATATTATAAATGATTTTCTTCATAATTCTCGTTATTGCGTTTTTACGTTATTACGTTTTTCGGTCATTCCACTTTAGAAGTCAACCGTCAGACCCAGCGTGTACGAACGCGAGCGCGGTGTCTGGGCATTATCGATGGCGGGATCATAGCCTGCATTCACGATATCGGGGTCGACACCAGAGTACTTCGTGATGACGAATGGGTTGTTGATACTTGCATAGATAGCAATACGGCTCAGTCCGATCCACTTCAGCTGCTTCTTCTTGAAGGTATAGTTCAGCTGTGCATAGCTCATACGGAGATAAGAGCCGTCCTCGACGAAGCGGTCGCTCACGAGTGAGTTGTAGGCGATAGGACCATTCGAGAAGTTGTGCATGGCACGTGGAATGCTCGTCACGTCGCCTTCCTTGCGCCAGCGGTAGTTCACGGCCTGACTCTGGTTGTCGTTGCCAGTCATAGCCTCGGCATTCAAGCGGGCCATGTTCAGAATCTTGTTGCCCACACGATAGGTGAACTGTGTGGCCAGTCGCCAGTCGCCGTATGTGAAGGTGAAGCCGAAACCACCCGTCAACTTAGGCAGCGAAGAACCCAGATAGGTAATATCGAGTGCATTGATCTGACCGTCGTGGTTCAGGTCCTCGTACATGGCGTCACCACCGTTGAAGTTGTAGTTCTTGCCCGTACCGTCGTTGGTGTAGTCGTAGACCATGCGCTTGGGTGCTCCCGTTGCATCGAGAATCAGACTGCCGTCGGCATTCATGGCCACAGGAGCGGTCTTGCCCGAAGCCAGGAAGTCTCTGCGCTGCTCATCGGTCATGTCGACGAAGGTATTGTAGTTATACTGATAGACGCCCTTGTACTTGAAACCGTAGATGGCACCGAGCGGGTTGTGCAGCTGCACGCGGCGCAGCCACTCACCGTTGTTGTAGCCGAACTTAGAGTTCAGACCATCAAGTATGTACTCGTCCATCTCCAGCAGCTCGTTCTTGTTATTACCGAAGTTGGCGTTCAGGTCCATGTAGAACTTGCCGGCCTTGATCAGCTTATTGGTGTTGATGTGGAACTCCCAACCGATGTTGCGCATCTTACCAGTGTTGCGGTAGGGGATGGTGGCATAACCCGTGTTCGAAGGAACGCGATAGTTGGCCATCAGCATGTCGGTGGTGGTTGAGCGATAACCTTCGAGGGTCAAGGTCAGACGGTCGTCAAGGAAGGCGAGGTCGATACCCACGTTGTAGCTGGTGGTGATCTCCCACTTCAGGTCGGTCAGACGGATGTTGAGCGGAGCCATTGACGACATGTCGATATAGCGGTCAGAGTAACCGTACTTAGAGGTGTACAGATAGTTCTGGTTGGGCTGGCGACCCACCTGACCCCAGCTGGGACGGATAGAGAGCATGTTCAGCACGGGCTTGGCCCACTTCATGAACGGCTCTTCAATGACGTTCCAGCGCAGCGACACAGAGGGGAAGTAGCCCCAGCGGTTGTTCGGGCCGAACTTCGTGGTACCGTCGGCACGCACCGTGGCATCGATAATGTAGCGCTCCTTGTAGGCATAGTGGGCCGACAGGGTGTAGTACATTGAGCGCCACTGGTTGTAGCCCGAGGTAACCGAACTGATCAGACCGCCTGCGGCAGGGCTGGTGATGGCCAGGTTGGTAGAGGGCAGACCAGTACCGCTGGTGCCCTGGCTGCTCGACGAACCAGAGGTCAGCTCGAAACGACCCAGCACCATCATGGAGTGATCCTTGTTGGTGAAGGCAGGAATCAAGGTCAGGGTCTGCTTGGTGTTGAACGAGACACTCTTCGAAGAACCCGTGTAAGAAGTGTTCACGCCACCTTCATAGTTGGTGGTGGTCAGCTCCTGCGGATAGAAAGAGTCGTCGTACTGGTTGAAGATGTTCATATAGACCGAACCACGCCAGTTCAACTGCCAGTGGTCTTCGTCCATGCCCAAGAGCTTATAGTTCAAAATCAATTCAGGCGACATGTCGTAGGTGCGACGGTCTTTCTTGGCCAGATGAGCCGAAGCCACGGGGTTCACGTACTTGCGCTGGTCCTCCTTGAAGGCTTCAGAGCCAATGTAGTTGCCGCTCTGCAACATGTTATAGTAGACGTCGGTGTCCTCGCCGGTCAGAGGATCCTTCTCGTAGATGCTCATGTTAGGCATCTTCTTCAGGGCGATGGCCAGCAGGTCGTCGTAGTTCATCTTGTTCTTCGTGTAGGTCAGCGCGAAGTTGGTGCTCACGCGGATACGCTCACTGATGTTGTAGTCAAGAGCCACACGGGTAGAGAAACGGTTCAGCTTCTGCTCAATCATCGTACCCGTCTCATGGTCGAAGCCGCCGCCGATACGGAACGAGGCTTTCTCACCACCACCCGAAACGGTGATGTAGTGGTTCTGGCGCAGACCCCACTGTGTGACGGCATCGCGCCAGTCGGTGTTAGCGCGATACTGGCGCCACTCCGAGAACTCATTGCCCAGATAGTTGATTTCGGGAATGTTGAACTGGCTGGCAGCCTCGTCGTTCTGTGCGGGATTGAAGTAGGCCTCCTTCATCAGCATGGTGTAGTCGTCACCGTTCAGCATCTCGTAGCCTTTGGGCTGATAAGTTCCGGTGAGCTTGAGCGAGTAGGTGAGTTTTGGTTTACCACGCACACCGCGCTTGGTGGTCAGCTCGATGACACCGTTACCACCCTGCGAACCGTAGATGGCAGTAGCGGCAGCATCCTTCTTCACGGTGATCGATGCGATGTCCTCAGGGTTGATGTTCAGCAGCTCGGCAAACTTCTCGTCGTTGGCTCCTGCCATATCGAAGTTGTCAAGGTTCACCTCGCGGATGTTGCCGTCGACCACGATCAGAGGGTTGGAGTCGGTGAGCGAAGAGAGCGACGACACACCACGCAGACGCATGGTAGAGCCCTTGCCGAGGTCACCGCCCGACACGATGTCAAGACCGGCGATACGACCTTGCAGAGCCTCGTCGACCGAGGTAAGGCCCAGACCCTCGAACTCTTTCATCGAAAGGGTCTGCGAGGCATACGAGATTTCCTTTTCTGGGATGGGCAGTCCGTTGCCCTGAGCGCGTTTCTTCGACTTGATCACCACTTCTTTCAGTTGTGTGGCCGACTCGAGCTTCAGGTTGTACGTCGACTTATTAATAGGAAAGGTGACTGTCTTCAAGCCCACATAGCTGAAGCGGATCTTGTCCTTCTGGTTGCGCACCTTCATGGTGAAGTTACCATTCAGGTCGGTCAGCGCCGATTCGATGATACGGCCATTGCCGTCAATCTCGACGACGGTGGCACCCATCAGCGGACCCATGTCGTCGCTTACGGTACCATGAACCGACGTAATCGTCTGAGCACTGACTGCCGTTGTGAGCAGCAGCGCCATAGTCAATATAATGGATTTTAGTATTTTCATACGTTAGGTTCCTCCTTCATTAGCGTTTTAAATATTCCTTCACGGTCTGCTGCCAGGTCTTCGGGCTGTTGGTCACCATGAGCGCACCGTCGATGAGATGCACCATAGCATCGCTGCCCATGAAGAGACGGGCAGTGTTGTCTGAGCCTTCGAACCAGTACTCACGACACATATTATTATAGAGGCCTTCGGTCTTCACAACGCTGCGGGTGTTGCCAGCCACGTCGGTCACGGTCAGAGTAGTGGGGTTGAAGACAGCTTGCAGCTTATAGAAACGACCTGTCTCCGGGTTGCGCAGCATACTCTCGTATGAGTTGCCGCTCATGTTGGGTTCGGGCACCATGCCGATAGCCACTGAACGGTCTTGCACATGATAGCGCACGAAGTCGGTGACAACCTTGCGGATGGCCGTGGTCACAGAGTCGCGCAGCTTGTCGTTGATGGCCACGGGATTGCCCTTGGCATCGCGCTGCATCCAGTTCTCAGCGGTGATGATACTGTCGAGTATGGCATTTTCCACATCAGAGTCGGTGAACTCCAGTTCGCGCCAGGTGGGCAGCACCTTCTGGTCCTGCAGAGCCTTGATGGCATTGTTGGTGGGAACGTAGACAGTATAGTTATAGTTGTCGAACAGGCGGAAGTTCTTGTTCTCCAGTGCCATGTTGCCCGGAGTGTACTTCTTGTTCAGCAACTGAGTGAACATGTCGCTGTAGTCATTCTCCAGCAACTTCAGGAAGCTGTCATATTCCGAGTGCTTCTTCAGTGTCATGTAGAACGAGTTCTGAGCACCCAGAGGCACCATCTCTTCCAGCTGATACGACGAACCGTTGGTCTTAGGATAGATGTCGGTCGTAGGAATGAGCTTCTTCTGGTGCTCCAGCTGCCAGCCACCTGCGAAGGCGGGCTTTCCGTTCACCATCTCAGCATAGAGAAGTGTGCCGCCCTTGGTCTTGAAGTAGCGATAGCCATCGTTGAGATACTCCTCCACCTTCTTGCCTTTCTGAGGCAGCACGATGATGAGCTGGTTGATCAGGTCTTCCATCATGGTAGCCACGATCTTGATACCGCCGTTGGCCTCCTTGGTCAGCTGCTTGGTCTGCTCGCCGCCCTTGGTGATGGTACCGTCTTCAGCCACGGTCGAGGCATAGCGTGTACCCCAGGTGCGCTTCATGGTCGGATCGGTAGCAAACTCAATCAGGATGGGTGACTCGACACCGTTTTCGGTAGTACCGTAGGAAGCGGGGTCGATGTACTTCAGCATGGCTGAGTTGGTGGGCAGCAGGAGGGCATACTCTGCATCCATAGAGAGCAGATAGGGCAGGAAGCCAATGTTGTCGATAGCCCAGTAGATGACGTTCATCTGCGACTCGTGGGCCAGTGCGGGATAGGCCACCGAAGCATACTCGGCAGGTGCGAACACCTTGTCGACCACATAGACCACACCGTTGCAGCCCATGTAGCAGGCCTTCACGTTCTCAGGCTTGATGCCCAGTTCCTCCTTGGCATCGTTGAGCACCTGCTTGAACTTCGAAGGCACGGTCTCGATGAACGACGACTGCATGTTGACGTTGAGCAGCTTGGCCAGTGTCTTGCTAGGCACAGAGTCAATCTCGCCGTACTCGTCCTTCAGGTCGCGTCCCTCGTTGTTCCACCATGTCTCCAGTGCCTCGTTGGTAGGTACGATCAGCGCACCAGCATCGTAGTGCAGGTCGTAGTCCATGGTGTTGGTGTACATATAGGTGGTCTTGCCGGGATCGAATGCCAGCAGGTCGGTCACGTAGTCGGTACCGTCGGGCGTAGGATAGCTCAGCTGTCCGTTGGCCATTCTGGCATCCTGCCTGTTGAAGTATCTCATCACGTAGGCTGAGTCTTCCTTCTGGTAGATACGGTTGTACTCAGTGGTGAACTCGTTGGAGAGATAGGGAGCCGAGAAGCGGTCCATCAGGCGCGACCACTCCGAGAGGTCGTCGTGCTGGCGCAGAATCTCTGCCATGCTGGGCGACGACTCCACCACGCCGTTCACCTTGTGGATGTAGCCGTTCTTACAGGTGATATCGGACTCAACAACCTTCTTTCCGTTGATCCAGCTGTCGGCAATCGAGTTCGACTGGTGGTTGGTCAGGATCTCCAGGTCGCTGTCAGTAATCTTGTTGTACTTCATGAACGGGGGCAGGAAGTGAATCATGGGTGCTGCATCTTCCGAGAGGAACATGGGTACAGCCTTCCCACGCGTGCGCAGTTTGTCCCAGTACTGCGTTCTTGGCATCGCCGACACGGGCATGATGTAGACAGAGTCGTAGATGCTGGTAGCCGTCAGTCGGCGCATGGCCTTGCCTTCTTCGGGGGGATAGCCGCTCACGTTCGACATGAGCGCAATGAGGTAGGCATTGTTGATCATGGCATTGTTCAGCATGAGCTTCTTTCGTGCTTCCGACATCTGCTCATACGAGCGAATGCCCCACTGGTTGGTGGCATACCACTCCTTGAACGCATCGTCGTCAGCCGGGAAGAGCGTCTTCGAACCTGTCTGGCGCAGCACGTCTGTCTGCCCGAGGTCGTCAATGAGGCGCAACATGTTGGTGTACTTTCCTTCTTCCTGCAACCGCTCGTAGATAGAGTTGCCCAGCCATCCCGGCTGTCCGGTGAGCACTTCGTGGTCTTCATCCTTACACGAATGCAGCACGCTGGCACCTATCAGTAGCGTGCAGGCAGCCAAAGCCACCCGTCGTCCTTGCTTAATGATAGTTTTTCGCTTCATAGTTTTGATTTTAAATTGTTATTGTTAGTATGTTATTGTTGTTATATGTGGAGCCCGGATCGCCCGGGCGTTGGTTTCTTGTTTGGTGGTCAGAACAGGTGTTCCGACAGGAGTCTGCTTTTATTATAAAAGTGGTTTAGTCAAAAAGCTGATTTGCTAACAGAATAGCATGGGTCAGTGATTGCGGTGTTTCAGATTTCGAAAAACGAAGGAACCGGAGCCGGGCTTTTTCGTCCCGCCTCCAGTCCCTTTTCATTCAGAGATTGGTTTGTTTGTTGTTAACCATTATTCTTACTTGCGAACCTTCTTAACGACAACAGAACCATTGTCCATAACAGTCTTGCGGATGCTGATTCCCTTCTGGGCACCGCTGACGCGACGACCGTCGATGGTGAAGTACTGCACGCTGACAGGCTTAGCGTTCTGGGCCACACCCTGGATGCCGCTCTCGTCAGCACCGTTGAAGTAGAGCTTGAAGTTATCCATGATGATCCAGTCGCTGCCGCTGTTGTTCTCGTGCTTGATGCCGATGCGCAGCTTGCCGCCCACGACGTTCACGTTCACCTGGTTCAGATACTTGCCTTCCTCGAATGCAGCAACAGCCGATACCATGTCGTTAGGAGCAACCTCGCCAGCCTCGGTGTCAACACCCTCGGTCAGTTTGATCAGCTCGACAGAAGCTTCGTTGTCACCGCTCTTTGCATACAGGTAGGCAGGAGTATTGTCGCTCACGCGCTCAAATGCGTTGACAGTAACAGTGTAAGCACCGTCGGGCAGTACGATAGAACCTACGCCCTCAATGTCCTGATACATATCGAAGGTCTTCTCGTAGAACTCAACTGCGAGTGCAGCCTTCTGAGTGGCATCGTTACCGAAGTTGTAGCCAGAGGTACCCTGCCAGCCGTCAATAGCGTTGGTCTCAGCACCGTCGACAGTCTTCTGGAAGCTTGGGGTCTGGATGAAAGCGGTCACGTCGGCGCCCTCGCCCTTCTCGTAGTTCTCGGGCAACTGCATCTTCAGCATCATCTCGCGGATCTGCAGCTTGTAGGCCTCAATTTCTTCAGCCTCCAGCTCGTTGCCTTCCAGCTTGCCCTGGATCTCAGCACCCAGCTGAAGAGCCTGAGCGGCAGCAGCAGAGCCACCCTCCTGAGCCAGAGTCATCATCTGCTCGACGGCAGCATTCAGTTCCTTGCAGAGAACAGCACCGGCTTCAACAGCGCTGATAGCCTTCATCAGGCTCGACAGAGCTCTGAACATCTCAGTGCCGTCGGTACCGCTGAGCTGAGCAGTAGCCTCAGCAAGAGCAGCGTCGAAGTCGGCCTTGGCCTGCTTGGTGGTCATCTCGTTGACCAGTGCCTGAGCCGAAGCAACAGTCTCTTCGAGTACGGGCTTCACAACGTCGGCAGCATAGCCTCTGTAGGTCAGCGTGAAGTTGTCGAAGCAGGGCCAGAACATAGCCTCAGTAGGATTGCCCTTCACACCCACGCGGAGCACGTCGCCACTCTGAGCAACGAGACCGAAGGCGCTCTTCTTGTAACCACCGTCGGCAAATGCAGCCGAAGCAGCAGTCTGGTTGTCAGGATAAGCGTTGTCGTCATCCTCAGAGAGATAGGTAGCACCGCTCACTTCCTGATAGAAGCTGATGGGTTTCGGATAGTCGAACCAGTTGGCCATATTGGTCTTTGAGTCGTTCACGTAAACGTAGATGGGGATGTTCTCAGGCACCTCGCTGCGGGCAGCAATAGCATCCGTGCCGTCCTTATAGCGTACATAGCCCTGAACAGTGAGCTCATAGACGCCGAGAGGCAGGTCCTTCAGCTCCTGATAAACGTCGAAGTTGGTGCTGTGCCAAGCCTCGAAGCAGTGGTTGGCGCTGTTGCCGCCCAGCTGCACGTTGCCGCCGCCCTTCGAAACGATGGTCCAGCCAGTGGTGCTGCCGCCGTTCTCCTCGAAGCCGGGGTTCTTCATGTAGTCGGTCACGTCCTTGCCAGGCTCAAGGCTCTCCTTGTCCTCTTTCTCAACGGCATCGATCAGCTCGTTGAGCTTAGCCAGGATGGCACGGATCTCGGTGTTCGACCAGTCGACCACGTCTCTCACGTCGTCCTCAATCTCGAGCAGATAGTCCGACAGATCCTGAGCAGAGATATAGCGTGCATAGTCACCCACGGTGTGAGCCTCAGCGCTTGAGAAGGTCTTCTTCAGCTCAGCCCACAGGTTCACGTTGGCGGTGATCGAGTCGGCAGCAGCCTGAATGGCCTTCATCACAGCCACAGCCTCGGACTTGTTGCTGGCAGTAGCATTGAAGGCAGCCTCGTAGGCGTCCTTATACTGCTGCGAAGCCTGTGTCTCGCTGTAGTCGTTCTTCGGGGTCTGGCCGATCCAGTACTGATAAGCATCAGCGGCATTGCCGTAGTAGGTCAGCTTGAAGTTGTCGAACACAACCCAGTCGCTGCCGGTCACGCTCGACTTCTTCATGACACCCACGCGGATGGGCTCGTCGCCGTCGAGAGCGAAGAACACGTTGGTTCCGTAGTAGCCCTTCTCAAAGTAGAGACGGCCTGCAGAGGGATCGTCAGGAATATAATAGGTGACACCGTCGTGCTCCTCAGATCTCTCAGCTGCGGTCACGCCCCACTCTGTGCTACCAGCCATCGGCACGGTGTTCATAGCATCCCAAGGATTGGGAATCTCGGCAGTCAGCGTGTCGTTGTCGGCCTTGCCATAGAGGTAAGCCACATAGTTGGTGTGGTTGACGTGGTCGCTCCAAGAGCCACGGAAGAACGATGTGGCGCTGAGCTTGTAGACGCCCTTAGGCATGTTGGCCAGATCCTGATAGGTGTCGAACGTCTTGTTGTAGTGCTCGGCCACATTGGCAGGACCGTGAGCACCACTACCCGTCATGTTGGGAGCCGTACCCTTCCAGCCTTCGTAGCTGGCATTGTCGAAGTTCGGGTTCAGCATGCTGCCTGTCATATCCGAAGGATTGTCAACGCTTGCATTGCCAGCAATGTGCTCGTTGATCTTCTTCTGCACGGCCAGGATAGCTGCGTCGAGCTCTTCGATTGTAGCGGCCTCGTTCTCATAGATGGCCTGCTCTTCAGATACGTCGACGCCCTGCTCCTTGGCTGCGTCGAGGTAGATCATCAGCTCGGCAGCCTTCTCAAACTGATCCTTGATGGCAGCCCAGTTCTCCTGATAGGCATCATAGGTCTCGATGCTGACGAACTGCCAGTCTACACCAGCGCCCTCAGCGGCGGGATCAACGAAATACAGACGGGTGTCACCCTCGCTGCCGTTCCATCCGAGGAACTTGCCAACGATAGCATCGGCAGTACCCGATTTCTCAAGCAGTGAGTTAGAGATGCGATAGGCACCGTTCGATGGGGTAATATCCCAGAAACGATAGGTCTCTGTTGCATTGTCAACCCAGATGGCACCGCCATCGTTGGTGGCGAAGGTGCTCTTCCATGCCTTCTGTGTCTCCACAGAGTCGGTGAACTCCAGCAGACCGGCTTCGGGAGCTGCATCGCCCGGATCAACAAATTTCACTTTGTAACCGTTGGAGGCTACACTGGCGCGTGTATTGTAATCGTTGGCGCCAACAAAGAAACGGCGAGCTTGTACGTTGTACAGATAGTACACCTGATCAACTTGGAACGATTCAAACTGCGTGACAGCAGGACGCTGGCGCACACCGTTCACAATCTCAGCCATGCTGCTCGTTGCCGTGAGACAACAAGCACCCAAAACGAGTAGTTTTGAAAGTTTCATAAGCTTTAAAATTAGTAAAGTTAGTAATAAAAAAACGAAATTTCACGTTCAGCAAAAAGGGCAAAGCTGATTGCCCCATCATAGCGGATGCAAATATAAACAAAATTTTAATAACTCAAATCATTTTTCTAAGTTTTTTTCAAAAAAACACGGTCTATAGGTGTAATTTTAACACAATTAGAAGAAAATAGGGCAAAAAAAGTTCAATCTGTACAGTTGGAATTGTTTAGAACAAATGACGCATTTTGTTTTAATTTTGTTCTTAATTTTCAAAATTAAACAAAATGCCATTCGGT
>CACXXD010000040.1 GCA_902771445.1 uncultured Prevotellaceae bacterium | reverse complement strand
GGTTGTGGCTTTCTGCTTGAACGTGCAACCGTTTACGTGAAAAAATATTCCGAACACTTGCATATATCAGAAAAATGCTTTATCTTTGCAAAGCAAACGAATTAAACATTTATTAATCTATAAAACGAAACTAAAACAATGGCAAAAATTGTAACATTGGGCGAGATTATGCTTCGCCTGTCGCCTCAGGGCAACGATCGTTTCATTCAGAGTGAGTCATTCCGCATCATCCCTGGCGGTGGTGAGGCTAACGTTGCCATTTCTGTGGCAAACTATGGTCATGAGGCATATTTCGTGTCGAAGTTGCCAAAGCACGAGATTGGTCAGATTGCAGTCAATGCAATGCGTCGCTATGGCGTTGACACTCGTTTCATTGCCCGTGGTGGCGACCGTGTGGGTCTTTACTATGCTGAGACCGGTGCTTCAATGCGTCCTTCAAAGGTGATTTACGACCGTGCTCATAGTGCCATTGCCGAGGCTGATCCTTCTGATTTCGACTTCGATGCAATCATGGAAGGTGCTGCCTGGTTCCACTGGAGCGGCATTACTCCTGCCATCAGCGACAAGGCCGCTGAGCTGACCCGTCTGGCTTGCGAGGCTGCCAAGCGTCATGGCGTGACCGTATCTGTCGACCTGAACTTCCGCAAGAAGCTGTGGACCTCAGAGAAGGCTATCTCTATCATGCGCCCCTTGATGAAGTATGTTGATGTCTGCATTGGCAACGAAGAGGATGCTGAGCTCTGCCTTGGCTTCAAGCCCGATGCCGACGTTGAGGGCGGTCAGACCGATGCTGCTGGCTACGAGGGCATCTTCAAGCAGATGCGTGAGGAGTTCGGCTTCAAGTATGTCGTGTCTACGCTCCGTGAGAGCTTCAGCGCTACATTCAATGGCTGGAAGGCGCTGATCTATGATGGCAAGGAGTTCTATCAGTCAAAACGCTACGAAATCAATCCTATCATCGACCGCGTAGGTGGTGGTGACTCGTTCTCCGGTGGTCTGATTCACGGTCTGCTGACGAAGCCCACACAGGGTGAGGCCCTTGAGTTTGCCGTGGCTGCTTCGGCTCTGAAGCACACCATCAACGGCGACTTCAACCTGGTGAGTGTCGACGAAGTGGAGAGCCTGGCCGGCGGTAACGCAAATGGCCGCGTTCAGCGCTAAGGAAATGAAGAGTGAAGAATGAAGAGTTCAGACTTCATTTCTAAGCTCTATATATCTCTCAAGGAAGCCAATGAGACTATGAACTGGCTTAATTTGCTACACGACACGGACTGTTTGACTGACAAAGAATTTGAAAGTATGGCAGATGATTGTAGTGAGTTGATAGCCTTATTGGTTTCATCGATAAAAACAGTAAAAAAGAATAATAACTTATTAACATAAAGAGAATGCCGAATGGCCGAGGAAGATGATGCCGAAACATTCAGATGCGGAAGCAAATTCTTCATTCTTCATTCTACATTCTTTATTTAAAAAGCAATGGCAAAGTTTGATAAGATTGCCGTCTTGAAGAAGATTGGCGATACGGGCATGGTTCCCGTGTTCTACCACAAGGATTTGGAAGTTTGCAAGAATGTAGTGAAGGCTTGCTACGAAGGTGGTGTTCGTGCCTTCGAGTTTACCAACCGTGGCGATTTCGCTCATGAGATTTTCGGTGAGTTGGTGAAGTGGGCCGACAAGGAATGCCCTGAGCTGGCTCTTGGCATCGGTTCGGTGGTCGATGCTCCTACGGCTGCCCTCTACATTCAGCTGGGTGCCAACTTCGTGGTTGGCCCGCTGTTCAATCCCGACGTTGCTCCCGTTTGCAACCGTCGTCTGGTTCCCTATTGCCCTGGTTGCATGACCGTCAGCGAGATTGGCAAGGCTCAGGAACTGGGTTGTGACCTGACGAAGGTGTTCCCTGGCGACGTGGTAGGTCCCAACATGGTGAAGGGTCTGAAGGCTCCGATGCCTTGGTCGAAGATCATGGTCACCGGTGGTGTGGCTCCCGAGGAGGAGAACCTCAAGGCTTGGTTCAAGGCTGGCGTGTTCTGCGTTGGCATGGGTTCGAAACTCTTCCCCAGCGACAAGGTCAAGGCTGGCGACTGGCAGTATGTGACCGACAAGTGCAAGGAAGCACTCGGCTATGTGGCTAAGGCTCGTGCCTAAGAGAATCTTTGTCGGAAGTCTCTATGTTGCTTAAAATGAGAGACTTTTGATTAACAATATCAATTAAAAGATCAGAAAATGAAAAGACTTCTTTATTTCACTCTTTCATTCTCTGGTCTTTTAGTTTTTTCATTGTTTTCGTGTACACATGCCAACAAGCAGGCCGTCGATGAACTGAACGACCTGTCATACGCCTATCATTATCGCAATTTAGATTCCACCTATAGCTACGCACAACGAGCCTTTTTGCTTTCGCAGGGCTATCGTGATGGAAAAGCCGAGGCATTGAACAACCTGGCTTTTGTCAGTCTGCTACGAATGGACTATGATAAGGCAAAACTTCAACTCGATTCGGTTAGTATGCTGACAGACAATCAGATAGAGGTGCTCATCTCCGATGTGATGCAGATGCGCCTTTGTCAGCGTCGCTCCCATAACAGGGAGTTCTATGATTACAGGGCCGATGCCGAGAAGACCCTTCGACGCATCAATGAAGAGCGATTGTCGCTCACTCCGCGTCAGACGGCCAGACTCATTTTTGCCGAGTCGGAGCTGGCCATCGTCACCTCTGCCTATTATTATTATGTAGGTCTGGAGCAACAGTCGGTCGATGCCCTTCTTGCCATCGATACAGACGTGGAGCGCGATACGGCCCAGTGGATGAACTTCTTGTATAATATCGGTGCCGGCGGCATCATCTTGGAAGGAACGAAAGAACAGATTGAGCAAAAGGAAATGGAATGCCTGTTGCAATGCTATTGGCTTTCTCAGCAGTTTGGCTCGTCGTTCTTCATGGCCAACTCGCTTGAGGCCATTGCCGACCATCTTCTTGATGCGGAGAGTTGCGAACGACTATTGAAACTGAATCCTACGGCTTTTCGCCAGCTGAATGCCGACGAGGTTGAGGCGACCCAGCTTCCTGTATATCTGGCCAATGAGGCTTTAGGGCTTTTCGAGCAGTTCGGCGATACCTATCAGATAGCAGGTGCCTATCGAACGGTGGCTTCTTGCTACTGGGCGCAAGGCGACAATGCCTCGGCTCTCTATTATCTTGAGCGGGCTTTGGCCGATTCGGTCATCAATCAGGCTCCCGATCTTGTGGCAAGTATCCGTGAACAGCTCAGTGTGGTCTATTCGGCCATCGACGATAAGCCACGGAGCGACTTGAACAGAAACCTGTATCTTGACCTTCAAGAGCAGACCCGGCAAGACCGCTCGCTCGAGGCACGTGCCGGGCAGTTGGATGCAACGGTCAGTCAGATCAACAAGCTGCTGGCTGCCGTTGCCGTCACACTTGTGTTGCTGATTGTGGCCCTCAGACTGCTGTATGTCTATCATCATTATCAGAAGAAACGGCAGGTGAAGCTTGATGAGTTGCAGGACCTGCGTGACGAAGTTGAGGAACAGTTGGCCATAGCGCAACTCAAGAAAAAGGAAAATGAGCGCCGCAACTTGGAACAACGTGCCAAGATCTCGCTCGTCAACGGCATAACACCGTTGATTGACCGTATGCTCCATGAGGTGCATCGCATGGAGAAGTATCCTGAGCGCAAAGACGACTGCTTGCAATACATTAAGGAACTGACGCAACAGATCAACGAGCAAAACAATGTGCTTACCCATTGGATTCAGTTGCGCCAGGGAGAACTGAGCCTTCATATCGAGACTTTTGCCATGCAAGAGCTCTTTGACATTATAGCAAAAGGCCGTCGCAGCTTCATGCTGAAAGGCATCACGCTGAACGTGCTGCCCACGTCGTCGCGTGTAAAAGCAGATAAGGTGCTGACCTTATTTATGCTGAACACGCTTGCCGACAATGCCCGGAAGTTTACGAGCAAAGAAGGCACGGTGACGGTTTCTGCCGACGAGCATCCTGGTTATGTGGAAATATCAGTCACGGATACCGGGCAGGGCATGGACGAGAAAGAACTGGCCAGTGTCTTTGACCACAAGGTGGCTGGCGGACATGGGTTCGGACTTCAGAATTGTCGCGGCATCATCGAAAAGTATCGCAAAATCAGTCAGATATTCTCAGTATGCAAGTTGGGGGCTGAAAGCACGAAAGGGCAAGGGAGCCGCTTCTTCTTCCGATTGCCGAAGGGTGTGGTGCGCCTGCTCTTGCTGATCATGATGGGTACGACATCGGCAATGTCACAGGACGTCTTCTTGCAAAAGGCCAGCAACTATGCCGATTCGGCCTATTATTCAAATATCAACGGCACCTATAATCGGACATTGTTGTTTGCCGATTCTTGTTTCCACCATCTGAACCTGTATTATCGCGAACAATATCCAGAGGCAACAGACACGTTGAAGTTGTTTGATGTTACGCCCCCTGCCAGTTCGGAAATAGGATGGCTGCACAAGAATGTGGCGCTTAACTACAATATCTTGTTGTCCATACGAAACGAGAGTGCCATAGCTGCACTGGCTTTGCACGAATGGCAGCTCTATCAGTACAACAATCGCATCTACACATTGTTGTTCAAGGAACTTTCGGCTGACAATACGCTGGAGGAGTATTGCCGAAAGATGCAACAGTCGCAGACAGACCGCACCGTGGCTGTTATCTTGCTGATCATGATGGTGCTGGGCTTGATTACGGTCATCATCATTCAGATGGTTCAGGCCGTGGGACGGAAAGCGGCAAGACAACAGGAACGGCAGATGAGCATTGAGTTGCTGAAAGACGAAGTGCGCGTGTTGGAACTGGAGATGGCCCGATTGCATATCAGCAATCAGGTGCTGGAAAATTGCTTGTCGGCTCTGAAACATGAGACCATGTATTACCCCAGTCGGATACAGCAACTTGTGGATACGGGAAATACCGATGCCTTGTCGGAGGTCGTGGGCTATTACAGAGAACTCTATGGCATACTGAGTGAACAGGCTGGACGGCAGATTGAGGGAATCACCCTTCATCTGACTCAGCTGGACCATGAGATTTTCGGCGATGCAAACATGATAGACTATCTGTTGGAAATCCTGAAAAAAAAGGCACGGCAGAAAAAACTCATGGTCGATTACGAAGGGAATGACGAAAACTATATCGTCTGTAAGGTGCAAATGCCGGATGTGCCGGCAACCGATTTCATGCCTGCCATCCCTAATATATCGTACTTGCTTTGTCGGCAGATCGTGCGAGAACATGGTGAGGCAACAGGTCGGCGCGGTTGTGGCATTTATTCGGAGAAAACAGACTATGGTTCGTTGATAACTATCAAATTACCAAGATATATATGCAAAACTTTAAAGTAATCATTGTAGAGGATGTTCCACTTGAATTGAAAGGGACTGAGGGCATCATAAAGAGCGATATTCCTGAAGCGGAAATCATTGGCACCGCAGATTGTGAGGCTACCTACTGGAAACTGCTGAAGCAACAAATACCTGATTTGGTGTTGCTCGACCTTGGACTTGGCGGCTCAACCACCGTTGGTGTAGAGTTGTGCCGACAGACAAAGGAGTTGCATCCGCTGGTGAAAGTACTAATCTTTACGGGTGAGATTCTGAATGAGAAACTATGGGTCGACGTTCTGGATGCAGGAGCTGACGGCATTATTCTGAAGACTGGCGAGCTGCTCACACGTCATGATGTGAGTGCCGTGATGGACGGTAAGCAGCTGGTGTTCAATGAGCCTATCTTGCGCAAGATTGTCGAGCGATTCAAGCGAAGTGTTAGTTCGCAGCTGGCCAAGCAGGAGGCACTTGTCAACTATGAGATTGACGAATATGACGAGCGCTTCTTGCGGCATCTTGCCCTGGGTTATACGAAGGACCAGATAACACAGTTGCGTGGCATGCCGTTTGGGGTGAAGAGCCTTGAAAAACGTCAGAACGAACTGGTACAGAAGCTGTTCCCAGAGGGGGGCAGCGGTGTGAATGCTACGCGTCTGGTAGTACGCGCACTGGAACTTCGCATCATTGATATTGACAATCTGGAGGCTGATGAGGACTAAACTGACAACCTATATCATCGTATTCTTGTGCTTGGCCGAAGTCGGGCTTACACTTTTGTCATGGCTGCTCAGCACCATGATGACCGATGGTGTGCGCTCACTTCTGTCGAGTGAGGGAATACGCTGGTTCTGTGGTCATTATGTCGATATACTTCAATCCCCTGTGCTGATATGGCTTTTGCTGACGATGATTTCGTATGGGGTCTGCATGAAGAGTCATCTTTTGTCAAAGCCTACTTGCTATCGTGAGCGTATGGGCTTGCGAATCGCTTTGTCTGTGTTGTTTGGCTACATTCTTGTGATCCTTTCACTGACCTTTATTCCGCATGCCATACTTCTTTCTGCTACAGGCAATCTGTTTCCGTCGCCCTTCAGTCGTGCCATCGTACCCATCCTCTCATTTGGCATCGTGCTGGTGTCTGTTCCCTATGGATTGGCAACCCGAACGTTCTGTTCCGTGATGGATATATGTCAGGCCATGTCGGAGGGGATAGCTCGGTGGTCGCCACTCTTTCTGATCTATATACTATTCATGCAATTTTATGAATCACTGTGTTTCATCTTCTTCTAAAGCATTATTTTTAGGTATTGCAAGGTTGCCGGAAAACAATTAATTTTGCAGCGTCTTTTTGAAATTAATTGAGTAGCTTTGAACAGCAAGAAGTAAATTGGAAACGTAGGGATAAGGAAAAATTCATATAGTATTTGTTTAGTTTAATGGAGATGGGATTGACTGAGAAGTTGGTCCCTTTTCTTATGTCATAGCCTTGGAAAATCATTTTTCTGTCCAATTTGCAAAAATATATTTGGTATTTCAATCTGTTAGTCGTACCTTTGCATGAAATTATGCGCAGACCGTCTATTGTATATGTCTTTTCGTTGATGATGGCGACATTCTTGTCGGCATGTTCAACTACTCGCTATGTGCCGGAGAATGAGTATCTGTTGAACAAGGTGAACCTGAAAGTGATGGAAGGACAAAAGTCGGATGTGAACATGAGTTTGCTGCGTGGCTATGTGCGCCAGAATCCTAATTCCCGTCTGTTTTCGTTGGCAAGAACTTCACTGGCCACCTATTCCCTTTCTGGAAGGGATAGTACTAAGTGGCTGAATAGATTGTTGCGCAATATGGGTGAACCGCCTGTCATTTTTGATAGTTTGAAGTCTCAGCTTACATGCCGCGACCTCCGACAGGAACTTCATAATGAAGGCTTCTTGCAGGCAGACGTGGATTACATTGTACGAAAGCATGGTAAGAAGGTGGATGTCGTATATCAGCTCTATCCTGGTAAACCTTATTATATTACGTCGGTAAATTATCAAGTTGACGATGACAGTATTGCGGCTCTTTTGCAATCAAGAAACGATAGTGCCAAACGCTTGTTGCATGCGGGCATGAAGTTCGACTTGGCTACGCTGGATGCGGAACGGCAGCGATTAACCACCCTGTTGACCAATGCAGGCTATTATCGTTTTCACAAAGAGTATATTACATTTCTGAGTGATACAGTTGCTGGCACAAGGCAGATAGACCTGACTCTGCGACTGGCAAAATTTCAGCGGAAGGACAATTCCGATACGCTTCATACAAAGTTTAGTATCCATAATATCAAATACGTTAGTGGCGATCTGGACGACCCACGCTTGCATTTACGTAAGCATGTGCTGGAGGAATGCACACACTTGATGGAGGACAGTTTGTACTCGGCTACAAAGCTTCAGCAGACATATAACCATTTCGGTCGACTACAGGCCGTGAAATATACGAATATTGCCATTCGGCAGGTTCCTGATACTAATCTGTTGAATTGCGACATCATGTTGCAGACCAACAAGCCGTCGACCATTAGTTTTCAGCCTGAAGGAACTAACACGGCAGGTGACTTGGGAGCAGCGGCAACATTGACTTATCAGAACCGTAACCTGTTCAGAGGCAGTGAGTTGTTGAGCTTGGAGTTTAGAGGAGCTTTTGAGGCTATAAAAGGATTGGAAGGCTATACCAATCAGAACTTTACCGAATATTCTGTTGGCGCACGACTGTCATTCCCTCGATTTCTGTTGCCGTTCATCTCGCATGAATTGCGCAGGGAGTCGAATGCGACAAGTGAGTTGTCGCTGCTTTACGATTTGCAGAACAGGCCGGAGTTTCATCGTCGGGTCTTGTCGGCAGCCTGGCGGTACAAATGGCATTTTCCATATAGGCCGGAGCGTTATCAAATAGACTTGCTCGACCTGAACTACGTGTTTATGCCCTGGATTTCGGAGACTTTCCGTCGCGAGTACTTGGATAATAACAATTCTCGCAATGCCATCCTGCGTTATAACTATGAAAATCTGTTCATTACGAAAATTGGCTTTGGATTTTCATATAACAGCAACGATTTTGCCTTTAAGTTTCAGGTTGAAACATCTGGCAACTTGCTGCGCCTGGGAGCCAATGCCTTGCGATTGAAACAGGACGAACAGGGACGGTATCGTCTGTTCAATATTGCTTTTGCACAGTATGTGAAGGGGGACTTCGACTTGACCCGCTCACTCTCTATTGACCGCAATAACCAGATTGTTTTTCATTTAGGGGCAGGCATTGCCTATCCTTACGGCAATAGCAATGTGTTGCCTTTTGAGAAACGCTATTTTTCTGGTGGTGCCAATAGTGTGAGAGGATGGAGTGTGCGCACGTTGGGTCCTGGTAAATATAAGGAGCGTGACGGACGCATAAACTTTATCAACCAGACGGGCGACATGAAATTGGATCTGAATGTTGAGTATCGTACCCATCTTTTTTGGAAGATTGGTGGCGCTCTTTTCATCGATGCCGGTAATATCTGGACGCTTCGCTCCTATCAGGAACAGCCCGATGGTCAATTTAATGTCACAAAGTTCCTGTCGCAGTTGGCAGTCAGCTATGGCTTGGGACTTCGTTTTAACTTTAATTTCTTCATATTGCGTTTCGATGCTGGTATGAAGGCCGTCAATCCTGCCTATGAAGAAGAGGAGGAAGAGCATTATCCAGTCATCCATCCGTTGTTCCGACGCGACTTCGCTTTCCATTTTGCAGTAGGACTTCCCTTCTGATTTTTCTTGTCAATATGTCTGACTGCAGGCCGTGTTAGAGTCCGATAGGTATTGCAGACTTGTTTTTTGCCATTCATATTGAACGTTTTTTACCCTTTTTTCATAGCATATCGATTTTTTGTTGTATCTTTGCAAGAAATTAGAAAAAACATGAAAAAAAATAGTATCTTGAAATACACGCTCTGTGTATGTATGCTTTTGGTAGGCTCTCTTTTGGCTAATTCGCAAGTAGAGAAATGGCGCGAACAGCACAAAGTAAAGAAAAACGAAACTTTATATAGTATTTGTCAGGACTATGGCATCACCTTGGAAGAGCTTCAGACTGCCAATCCTGAGCTGATGACGTCTAGCTATCAACCGAAGAAAGGCGACAGACTGCTTATTCCTTATCCTAAGAAGAAAGAAGAGACAATCGCACCACAGGTCAATACACCTGTAACTGCAAGTCCTTTGAAAACAAAAGACGATGTTCGTACTCGTACTATCAGAGTGGGGGTGATGTTGCCTTTGCATGATGAAAATGGTGATGGCAAGCGAATGGTTGAGTATTATCGTGGTATTCTGATGGCTTGTGACAGTCTGAAACTACTGGGAATCTCAACAGATGTGTATGCGTGGAATCTTGCAGAACATGGCAACGTAAGCACGGTGTTGGCAGACCCCAATGCAGCACGTTGCGATGTGATTTTTGGCCCCCTCTATTCAAAGCAAATGGCAGAGTTGTCGGCTTTTGTTGAACGAAACGATATAAAACTAGTGATTCCGTTTTCTATCGTAGCCCCCGAACTCTATACAAATCGGAATATTTTTCAGGTTTATCAAAGTACAAACAGTCAGATTGAGTCGACCAGTCGTCGCTTCTGTGATTGGTTCAAGGACTATCATCCTGTGTTTGTCGATTGTGGAGACACAACATCTACGAAAGGACCATTCACATCGACGTTGCGCCGCATGCTTGATCAACGAGGCATTGATTATTCGATTACGAACTTGAAAAAATCGTCAGATAAGAGTTTCCAGAAGTCGTTCGATACAAAGAAGAAGAACATTGTGGTGCTGAATACCGGACGTTCTCCAGAACTAAATGCTACCTTTGGACGTTTAAGCATGGTGGCAACGGAGAATCCTGCTATTCATATATCGATGTTTGGCTACACGGAATGGCTGATGTATGCCAACTACCAATTGGAGAATTTCTATAAATATAATGTATATGTTCCGTCTGCGTTCTATACAAATCTGTTGTCGGCTGCAACAGAGCGCATACAGCAGAAGTATCGCTGGAATTTCCATCAAGACATGTTACCGTCTTTGCCCCGATTCGCCTTGACTGGATTCGACCATGCCTATTTCTTCTTGATGGGGCTGCACAAGTACGGTCATTCATTTGATGGCGCATCAGGACGCTTTGGCTATCCACCAGTTCAGACACCTCTGAAATTTGAACGTATAGGCAATGGCGGCTTGCAGAACAAGGCTTACATGTTCATACACTATATGCCGGAACATCGAATCGAGTCTATCAATTATTGAGCAAGAACATAATGTCATTTTATTTGTAGCGAAGTCATTTAGCAGAATATGAGGCATTCGTTTTACACTCTGTTTGTTTTGATTCTTTTTGTTCTCCCGTCTAAAGCCCAGATTGGTGAGTATCGCAGCGAATTTGCTATTGGTTGCGGCGGTGGAATGGTGCTTTCCAAAGTTGGGTTTATTCCAGAGGTTCCTCAGAACATGCGTAAAGGGGTGATGGGAGGTATTTCCTTTCGCTACACCTGCGAGAAGTATTTCAGTAGTATCTGTGCCATAGCTGCAGAGGCCAATATTGCTCAGTTAGGATGGAAGGAAAGCATATTGACACGCGACAATGCTCCTGTTATTAATTCAGTAACGGGCTTGCCGGAAGAATATGAGCGGGCCATTACCTATTTGCAAGTGCCTGTGTTTGCAAGACTGGGGTGGGGACGCGAAAGAAAAGGATTCCAGTTCTTCTTTCAGGCAGGTCCTCAGATAGGTTTTTGCTTAGGAGAAAAAACAACGTCGAATTTCGAAATTGGTGCTCGAAACACAGCTCAACGTACATCTCAGATATTTGAACAAGACACGATGTCGGTTGAACGCAACTTTGACTATGGCATCGCGGCTGGCTTAGGCTTGGAGTTCTCCCATCCGAAAGTTGGCCATTTCCTTTTAGAAGGGCGCTACTATTATGGTCTTGGCGATATATTTCGCAACTCCAAGCGTGATTTCTTCGGTCGTTCAAACTACACATGCATTGTGGTC
Source organism: uncultured Prevotellaceae bacterium (assembly GCA_902771445.1). Classification (GTDB taxonomy): domain Bacteria; phylum Bacteroidota; class Bacteroidia; order Bacteroidales; family Bacteroidaceae; genus Prevotella. The sequence goes on along the minus strand of CACXXD010000040.1, from coordinate 11,474 downwards.
AAGCTGACCTATCTCTTTGACTTCAAAAAGACAAATAATCCTAAAATAAAATAATATGTTTGAGAATCAACCTAAAGGTCTTTATGCGTTGGCTTTGGCCAACACGGGTGAACGCTTTGGCTATTACACGATGTTAGCCATTTTCGCGTTGTTCATGCAAGCTAAGTTTGGCTGGAGTGAGGCTGAAGCAGGACAGGTCTATGCCATTTTCCTTGCAGCAGTCTATTTTATGCCTCTGCTTGGTGGTATCATTGCCGACAAGATTGGTTATGGAAAGTGTGTTGTTCTGGGTATCTCAGTTATGTTCTTGGGTTATCTTGGACTGGCCATTCCGACAGGAGCTGACACGATGGGCAAACTGGCTATGTTTGCTGGTCTGGCATTGGTTTCTGTAGGTACAGGCCTGTTTAAAGGAAACTTGCAGGTACTTGTAGGAAATCTTTATGATGATCCTAAGTATGCGGCTCGTCGTGACTCAGCTTTTAGCTTGTTTTACATGGCCATCAATATCGGTGCCATGTTTGCCCCTTCAATGGCGAAGTCTATTACAAATGCCTATCTCGAGAAGTATGGCTTTGTATATGCCACTGATCCTGTTGCCACTTATGACGATCGTGCCGGCGAGTATCTGTCAACCCTTTCAGGAGCCTACGGACTCTGCTTTGGTGTGGCATGCATCTCTTTGGTTCTCTCTATTATTATCTATTTTGCTTGTCATTCATGGTTCAAGCATGCCGATGTGACCGCAAAGCAGGCAAAACAGACCAATGCTCCTGTGGAAGAACTGACACCGAAGCAGACGAAAGACCGTATTGTAGCTTTGGTCTTGGTGTTTGCTGTTGTGATTTTCTTCTGGATGGCTTTCCATCAGAATGGTTCGGCATTGACGTTCTTTGCAAAGAAATACACAGACCTTACAGTCTATGGTCCGCTCCGCATTGGATTCAACATTTGGAGTCTGTTCTTGATTGCAGTTTCTGTTTACACGGCTTTCAGTGTTTTCCAGACGAAAAGCTCAAAGGTGCGCATGAGTTGTATTGTTGCCACTTTGCTTCTCTGGGCAGGCGCTTTGGGACTCTATCTTGGAATGGATAATCCAGTGATGGCTCAGCCTTCTGATTTCCAGCAGTTCAATCCTTTCTTTGTTGTGGCTCTGACTCCATTTAGTCTGGCTTTGTTTGGCTCTCTTGCCAAGAAAGGCAAAGAACCCACGGCCCCTACGAAGATTGCATTGGGTATGCTTGTCGCTGCCCTCGGATTTGTAGTTATCACTTGTGGCTCATTCGGCTTGATTTCACCAATGGATCTTGGCGATTCAACCCAGAACATCCTTTCACCGAACTGGCTTATCTCCACTTATCTTACGCTTACTTTTGCTGAGTTATTGCTTTCGCCGATGGGTATTTCTTTTGTGTCGAAAGTGGCACCTCCTAAGTATAAAGGCTTGATGATGGGTGGATGGTTTGTGGCTACAGCTATAGGCAATTACCTCAGTTCAATACCTTCAATGCTGTGGAACAAAATTCCTCTTATGGCCAACTGGGGCATTCTTATCACGCTCTGTCTCATTAGTGCAGCTGTCATGTTCGCGCTCTTGAAGAAACTCAATGCGGTGACATCCGACTAACATTTTTTAGATGCTGGCAGCACTTATCTTTTTGTCCTCTTTTCTCACATTGGTCGAGTTGAATTGCGAAAATCTTTTTGATACTCGACATGATGTGGGAAAAGAGGACAAAGATTTTGTAGAAGGTGGTAGCAGACACTGGACCACAGCTCGTTATTGGCAAAAACTGAACAGTATTGGTAAGGAAATCTTGTCGTGTTCTGACGAGTTGCCGGATATGGTTGCTTTGTGTGAAGTGGAAAATGATACTGTGCTCCACGACCTGACACGTCGTTCACTTCTTAGGAATGCAGGCTATGAATATCTTATGACTGAATCGCCCGATCTACGTGGCATTGATGTCGCTTTGCTTTACCGTCCGTCCACATTGTCTGTCTTGTGCTACGATTTCCTTTCTGTACCCCCTTGTACCGGCATGAATTCCACTCGTGATATACTGTACGTCAAAGGCTTGACTCTATCACATGACACAATCCATATATTTGTGGTGCATGCTCCCAGCCGTACAAGTGGTGAGTTAGCCACACGTCCTTTTAGAATGACGGTTGCAAACGTCGTATGCGAGGCTATAGAGCAGCTTCATGAAGACGCTAAAATAATCTTAGTCGGTGATTTTAATGACTATGTAAATAGTCCAGCTCTAAAGAGATATGAATCTTTAGGATTGATTAATGTGAGCAAGAATGCCAAAGGCCGACATGGGGTAGGGGGAACCTATCGCTATAAAGGTTACTGGCAATCGTTAGATCATATTTTCATGTCGCCGTCATTATCAGAGCGTGTTGATACTGTCTATATCAACGATGCTGATTTCCTATTAGAAAAGGACGATGACTACGGATGTCATCGCCCTTTTAGAACTTTCAATAATAAACGAACCAAGCGCGGAGGGTTTAGTGATCATCTCCCCCTTGTGGTCAGAATCAGAAAGAAATAGCTTTAAAATTTTGCCATCTTAATAGCAACAACGGCACATTCATCTCCCTTGTTGCCAAGTCTTCCACCAGCCCTGTCTTTGGCTTGTTGCAGATCGTTGGTTGTCAGCAGACCGTAGATGACGGGAATGTTATTCGTTGCATTCATGCGAGCAATTCCTTCCGTGACACCTTGGCAGATGTAATCGAAGTGTGGTGTCTCGCCCCTGATGACACTGCCTAAGATAATGACGGCATCATATCCGTCGTTCAGTGTCATTTGGTGTGCGCCGTAGATAAGTTCAAAAGATCCAGGCACGGTCTTCACATGAATATTTTCGGGTAGTGCTCCATGTTTTTCAAGCGTATTGACGCATCCCTCGAGCAGTGCACCTGTTATTTCAGGATTCCATTCAGCCACTACAATGCCAAAAATCATATTCGAAGCATCGGGAACTTTTTTAAAGTCGTATTCAGATAGATTCTTAGTTGCCATATATCAGATAAAATAGTAATTTTAAAAAACAATGAGTAATTATAATTCAGCGTTCAAGCTTTATCATCATAATTACTCATTGCAGATATGTGAAATATTTTATTTACTCAGATACTCGCTCGATAAATTCATCTATTGTCTGGCTCTGAGTTTGCATCGACTTAAAGTACTTTTCTTTAACCTGCTTGTAGAGCTTCAGCGCTTCGGCCTTGTTGCCTTGCTTCTCAAGAATCTGTCCGGCCTGAATCAGCAAAGTAGGAGAAATCGAATTGTTGTTAGCACGCTCAGCAGCTTTTTTCAGTGTGCTTACAGCCTTGTCGGCCTGATTAAGGTGAGCGTACACATTACCGAGTGCTCCCAGAGCAGCAGGTGAAATCATCTGGTCGTCAGCCTCGTCAAACTTTTCAAGATACTTTGCGGCCTCATCCCATTTTTCCAAATTAGCATAGCACAGTCCGGCATAGAGGTTGGCCAGGTTGCCAGCTTTGGTAGAACCGAAATCACTTGCAATCTTCAGGAATCCGGCGGTGTTGGTGCTGTCACCGTTCAAAGCAACTTCAAACAAGCCGTTCTGGAAGTTCTCTTGCGCCTTAGCCATTGCGGTGCTTGCCTCATTTTGCTTGTCGGCAGCGTATGTTCTATACCACATGATGCCAGCAACCACCACGATGAGAACAACGACGCATCCGATGATAGCGTTCTTGTACTTGAGAAAAAATGCCTCGCTTTGATTCAGTGACTCCTCCATTGAGGTGGGAGTTTGAGTGTTTTTTTGTTTTTCCATTATGTTTTATTCTTTATATTTTTCTTATGATTTCGATGCATAAACTTTTGCGGCGCAAAATTACTGAATTTATCGCATATATTGAAATTTATTTCCAACTTTTTTCGTTTTTCCACGCTAAAAGCTGTAATTTTGCACGAAAAATTTAACCGATGATTCTAAAGAAGCTTTCTCTGTTAAATTATAAGAATATAAAGGAGGCTACGCTTACGCTGTCGCCAAAGTTCAATTGCTTCATTGGTTCGAATGGTGTGGGAAAGACAAATGTGCTCGATTCCATCTATTTTCTTTCATTCTGCCATTCAGCCTATTCTTCTCAGGACTCTCTTGTTATCAGGCACGACGAACCCTTTTTGGTATTGGAGGGTGAGTATGAAGATTTCTCCATCTATTGTGGAATGAAGCGCGGGCAGAAGAAGCACTTCAAGCGCGACAAGAAAGAGTACAAGCGTTTGTCTGAGCATATAGGCCTGATTCCGATAGTGATGGTTGCTCCTGGTGATACCTTGTTGATAGGCGGAGCTTCAGAGGAACGTCGTCGTTTCATGGATTTGGTCATCTCGCAGCTTGACCGTTCTTACATCGCGTCGCTCAACCGTTACAACAAAGCTTTACAGCAGCGCAACGCGCTCTTGAAAAACGAGGACGAACAATTTGACTGGGATGTCATTGCCATCCTTGAAGAGCAGATGGCTGCAGACGGTGAGTATCTCTATCAGCAGCGCAATCAGTTTGTCAGCCGTCTTCTTCCTCTCTTCCAGCAGTTCTATTCTACCATTTCCGGTGAGCACGAGCGAGTAGAACTGCAATACCTGTCTCATTGTCAGCGGGGGCCTTTGTTAGATGTTATACGCAATGGGCGGGCAAAAGATCGAATTATGGGATACTCCTTGCATGGAGTGCACCGCGATGATTTGGAAATCCTGATTGATGGTCATCCGATGCGAGTCGAAGGCTCACAAGGTCAGCAAAAGACTTTCGTCATTGCCCTGAAGTTGGCACAGTTCGATTTTCTGAAAGAATCGAATGCCCACACGATGCCGATTTTGCTTCTTGATGACATATTCGACAAACTCGATGCTGCACGTGTAGAGAAAATCGTTCAACTTGTTTCAGGCGATGGCTTCGGACAAATTTTCATTACCGACACCAATCGTGATCATCTCGACCAGATTCTTCAGATGAGCAATGCCGACTATCGGCTTTTTCTGGTAAACGATGGCGAGATCAGTAGCAAATCATGAGTTTGTCAGTACCTTTATTTTTCGCATTATGTTCAGACGTGACGTAAAAACAATTCGCGAACTGTTGATGCAGAATTTGCGCATCCAAGGTCTTGAGACGCCCCTTTTGCAGAAGCGCCTCATAGAATCTTGGCCATTGATTGCAGGTGAACTGATTGCACGCTATACCACCAAAGTAAGCCTGTACAATCAGACTCTTTATGTCTATATCAGCATGCCAGCCCTGCGGGCAGACCTGAGCATGCGTCGGCAGGAGTATGTGGCCAAACTCAACAATCATGTTGGCGCACAAATCATTGCCGACATTCGTTTCTTCTGACTTCCTTAGTCGATGAATCTGCGGGTGATATTACCATAGTTCTCGATTCTTCGGTCACGCAAGAAGGGCCACCATCTGCGCACTTGCTCAGAGTGGTGCATGTCGACAGAGACGATGATGCTTTCCTCATCATCGGTCGATGCCTCATAGTACAGTTCGCCTTGTGGCCCACAGACGAATGACGTTCCCCAGAACTGAATGCCATTGGTCTGGTTACTCGGATCGGGTTCTTGTCCCACACGGTTTACTGCCACGACAGGCAAGCCGTTGGCTACGGCATGACCTCGCATCACCGTTTGCCAAGCCATTCGCTGCCTCTGTTGTTCCTCGGGTGTGTCGCTGCTCTCATAGCCGATGGCGGTAGGGTAGATCAGTATTTCTGCGCCTGCAAGAGCCATCAGACGAGCTGCCTCAGGATACCACTGATCCCAGCAAACCATCACCCCCAGAGTGCCTACGCTGGTACGGATAGGGTTGAATCCTAAATCGCCCGGTGTGAAATAGAATTTCTCATAATAGGCCGGATCGTCGGGAATGTGCATCTTGCGATACATGCCTGCAATGGTTCCGTCTTTCTCAAATACCACAGCCGTGTTATGATACAGTCCTGCAGAACGGCGCTCGAAAAGGGATGTGACGAGCACGATGCCCAGTTCCTTGGCCAGATCGCCGTAGAATCTTGTGGATGGTCCGGGGATCGGTTCTGCCAAATCGAAGTTGTCAACACTCTCTGTCTGACAGAAATAGAGTGAGTTGTGCAGTTCTTGTAGCACCACAAGTTCAGCTCCGCGCCGGGCCAAGTCTTTTATGCCTTCAGCCAGTCGGCTTATATTGTTGATGGTACTGGCAACATTATGTTGCTGAAGAAAACCAATTTTGAGTTCTTTCATATTTTAGTTGCGATGATTTGCGATTAACCGATCAAGACTCCTTCAGGAAATTGCATGGTGCAACAATGAAGAGAGCCGTGCTGACGTATGACGGTGCGACAGTCGATGCCGACGCTTTCGCGGTTGGGAAACACCTCGGAGATGAGTTTCATGGCCTCGGCATCCTTGTCTGGCTGATGATAGGTAGGACACAGCACAGCATTGTTCATGATGAGGAAGTTGGCATAGGTGGCTGGCAGTCGCTCATGGTCTTCATCATAGATGGCGCGAGGCATTGGCAGTTTGACAAGCGTATAGGGCTTGCCGTCGAGTGTCCTGAATGTTTTTAGCTGTTCTTCCATCAGGTGCAGATCCTCATACTGCTCGTCATTTTCGTCATCACAGCCTACGTATAGCAGCGTGTCGTTGGGACAGATGCGCACAAGTGTGTCGATATGTCCGTCTGTGTCGTCGCCTGTCAGATGGCCATAGTCAATCCAAACCACTCTCTTGGCGCAAAGATACTGTTTGAGCCGATCTTCAATCTCCTCCTTCTCCAGCGGCTGATTACGATGTGGAGCCAGCAGGCAGCAGCTGGTCGTAAAGATGGTGCCGTTTCCGTCGCTTTCAATACTGCCGCCTTCCAGTACAAAATCCAGATGGTCGACATATTCGCCTGCAAAACGCTTCTCCTCGTAGAGCCGTCGGTTCAGTGCATTGTCAAGATTGTAGCGAAACTTCTCTCCCCATCCGTTGAACTTGAAGTCGAGCAGAAGCGGAGGCTGACCGTTGTCGCCGACAAGCGTGATGAAGCCGTGGTCTCGTGCCCAGGTGTCATTGGATGGCGGGCCGACAATCAGCAGCTTTTCGCGTTTTCTTATCTCCTCGGCCATTTCGCCGTAGGTTTTCTCGATCTTGGCCAGCATACTGACCCAGTCGGTGTTGCTGTGAGGCCACGTGAGTTGCACACCGCTTTGTGGCTCCCATTCAGCCGGTAATCGATAATGATTGTTGTAAAACATGCTGCAAAGGTACGAAATAATTCATAATTGATAATTAGTAATTCATAATTATTTTCTATCTTTGCACTCTAATTTACAATGGTTATGCTGTTGGAACTGAACGAAGTACTGATAGAAGGCGAACGGCAGACATCGTCGATGATGGCATACGCAGGCGAATTGACATGTCTGACGGGTGGAACGGCAACGCGACGAACACGTTGGCTACTGGCCATGCAAGGCTTTATTCCCGTCACTCACGGGTGTATATGCATTGATGGCGAACCACTGACAACCGCTTCTTCGCCTGTCATGCGCAAGCTTATTTCCTATTCACCGTCCCGGCTGTGCGAGTCGGGTGAGGTCACGACCTATAAGCCCCCTACGGTGCAAGATGTCTTCAGTCTCAGGCAGAACCGTGACATTCCTATTTCAAATGGCATCTTGGGCGAAGAAGTGAGGCGCATTGGGGCCGATGCCGATGACCCTCGTGTGCAATTGTTGGCAGTTGCTGTGTTGCTCAACAGGCCGATCGTGATTGTCGATGATCCTCCTGTTGAAGCCGGAGCCTATCTGAAGCAGTTGACTGCCAAAGGCAAACTTGTTGTTGTTGCGACTGGCGACGATCGTTTGCTTGCATTTGCTGATAAAGTCGCAGAATTGTTATGAATTGAATATGCAAATATCAGATATTTCTTTTTGGGGTGTTGGTGTTGCCGTCATGCTGATGGCCGTTATGGTGGGATTGTTCTACGTCATAGACCGTCGGATGCTGTCACGCATCTTTCGTGTGCTTGCCTATGTGGGTGCAAGTCTGGCAGTCACTGCGCTTGTCATGTGGGCTGTCATGAGTCTGGACAGTTGGTGGGCCGATCTGCTGTGGGTCCTTTTCGTTGGCTGCACCGTTTCGTTTCTCATCCTTCGCAAGGCACATCTGTCCATGAAGTCTTTCTACCTTCCTCTGGCTTTGTCAGTCCTTGCAGGGCTGGGCATATCGGTAGGCACGATGTTCCTGCTGACGCCAGCTGCGCATAGTTTGCTCATCCTTTCTGTCATGGGCGTGGTTGCCGGTCAGATGTTCTTTTCAGTCTCGTTGGCACTGAAGACATACGTGTCGAGCCTTCGGCATACGACAGAGCATTATCAGTATATGCTGGCCAACGGTGCATCGCATGTAGAAGCTATCATGCCGAGTGTGCGTCGTTCTTTGCGTGCATCCTTGTTGCCATTATTCCGTAACACGGTCACACCACTGGTGGTGGTTCCCCCCTTGTTCTTCTGTGGTTTGCTGATGGGCAATGTCTCTCCTTTGTCGGCTGCCGTTATCGTGTTTGTCTTGATGATGCTTGTCTGGACGTCATGTGTGGGGGCAACGTTGCTGACCATCATTCTTGCTGATCGTTTCCTTTTCGACGCGTCCGGTCGTTTTGTCTGTTAAGCACAGGTTGCGCCATGCAAATAGAACCGATAGCCTTTTTTCGCTCTCCTCTGAAGTCGAAGTTTGGCATTCCTCGTCAGGGAGGCCTCGCGTCCACTTTGTCTGGACAGATCGTTTTCGAACCCGTGTACCGCCATGCCGAAGCAGTACGAGGGTTGCAGTCGTTCAGTCATCTGTGGCTGATATGGGGATTTTCTGCCAATAAGCACAAGGCTGTAGGCCTGACGGTCAGACCGCCACGGCTGGGTGGAAACGAACGTGTTGGTGTCTTTGCCTCGCGTTCGCCATTTCGTCCGAACGGGCTTGGCCTCACGTGCGTATATATAAATAAGGTGGAAATAGACGACAAACTTGGGCCAGTGATTCATGTGTCAGGGGCCGACCTAATGGATGGCACTCCCATCTATGACATAAAACCATATATACGCTACGCTGACAGTTATCCTGAAGCCCGTAGCGGATTTGTTGATGCTACGGAATGGGAGCAACTGAAGGTCGAAATACCTGAGCATATTGAGAGCTTGTTTACGAAAGAGGAGTTGAAGGGACTCTATGAGGTGCTTTCCTATGACCCTCGCCCCCAATATCATGATGACCCGACCCGCGTCTATGGCATGCCCTTCTCCAACTACGATGTTCGTTTCTGTGTGCAAGAAGGCACGCTGAGAGTAGTTGAGGCGATTCGGATTGGGTAAAGTGGTTGAAGATGCATTTCGAGGGAGGCATGAAAAAGCCTTTCAAGAGCAGTACAAGAACGTACACAAGGAGTGATTGCTTGCACAGAGAATGCCATTCATCACAAATCGCCGCAGAATATCCCAGAAATTTGGAATAATCCACTAGTATCAGTAATTTTGCAGCGTTAAACATAATAAATGAAGATATTCAGGCAAAAGAACTTCATCCCTCGTTCCCGTCATTATTGCTTGGTGCTACTGGCCGAGCGTACTTGTTATATTGCCGACCCAGACGGGAACCTCATAGAGATTGGATCGTTTGTTGAAGGCTAAGTGCCAATGATACATCATAGAGAATGAAACAAGAAATCAATCCCAAGGACACGAACCGGGCGGCAGCATTTGAACTATGGATGAAGTCGCCCATGCCGATGGTGACGCTCACGAAGACCTTCGACGTGACACGACTGTATAAGATGAGCCGGCGTAGGGGGCTGCGCTCGGCCTCCGGCCGCTTGCTACCAGAGGGACGCAAGAAGTTCAATATGCTGCTCTGCTGGTGCATCGGCAAGGCTGCATCAAAGATTGAGGCGTTCTACATGCTGCCCCAAGACGGGAAACTGTACAAATACGACCGCATGGCTATCAACGTGATTGTAGATAATATCAAGGGCGGCCTCAGCTTCTGCGATGTCGCTGTCAGCGACAATCTGGAACAGTTTAATGCTGATTACCTGTACTTGACAAAGACTATCCGCGAAAACTGTCAGGACATTTTAGACGATGAAGCCGTCATTGTCGGTACATCGGCTTTGATCGGGACAGAACTCGACAGCATTGTCAACCAATACTGCGGACAATTCAACAACCCGATGGTGTTTTGGAGCAGATACCGCAAGCATTGGTTCAAGGTAACTTTGCCCATCTCCTTCCAGTTCCATCATGCACAGATGGACGGAGGTCACGCAGCCCGATTCTTTGAAGAACTGCAAAAGACAATAAAAACGATATAATGTGATATGCAAACTGATGATAACAAGTGCATTCAATGAGTAACATCAGTATAGAAATTGAGCAACAACTGAAAAACGAGCATGTGGATTTTGTCCACTTCGTTGACATTTCCATGTTAGGTATAAAGCAAAATCGGGGCTTACCTTTTGCCATACTGATAGGAATTGCCATTAACCCTCATTTTCTTCAGATGGTGTGTAACACTCCGAATTATACTCATACTATAGAAGATGAATATGCACAGACAGAAAGTAGGGTTGGATTGATTGCAGACAAATTGGCAACTCACCTCATTTCAAGTGGTTATAAGGCATTGTTTCAATCTGATAATGGATTATTGGCAGAGAATGCCTTCGATTTTGAGACAAAGACATCTGCCCTTCCACACAAAACCATTGCAATACTTAGCGGTATCGGATATATAGGTAAAAGCAATCTATTCATCACCGAAGAGTTTGGAGCAGCACAATGCCTGGTTTTTTTTTATCGTAATTTGTAAGAAATTAGTAATGATTAAAAAATAAGTTGGGATGTTAACACGACCCAACTTGTTTTTTTTTCACCGTTACTTTGTAAAGAAAATTCATAAAAAAAAGCACCTTCAGAAAGTGGCATTCTAGCAGCGGAAATCACATGCAAGCATGTCATGTTGCACGCACCGTTTTGAGATTGATATTGAATCATGGTGGGTTCATATCAAACTGAGTTTTAGCATTAGTTACACGATGATTAAAGTAAGAACTCAGTTTGATATGCCTGCAAACCCACTTTGATTCAATACTAATCTCAGCGCGAAGGCCGCTCAGAGCTGTTCGAAAGGAGAAATCTCATGGATAGAAATAGTTCTTTTTGTGAATATAAATTTTGCAACACGCTGTAAATCAATGGTATACGCAAGTCCTCTCAATACTCGCATATTTGCAAGCGACTTTCAGTTTGGTGAATTCCATGCGATTCTCAGAGGGGGTGTTGTCAAGAAAATACATATTTTTAAGTGCGGAAGTTAGGTGTCCATTTTGTAGTGCCTATCATTATTTGCCATTACTAAAAGAGACCACGGTATGATTGAATCCCATGTTCTGGAGCATCTT
>CACXXD010000039.1 GCA_902771445.1 uncultured Prevotellaceae bacterium | reverse complement strand
TGATGAGGATGAGGCAAAACGCATCCTCGACCTCACTTCACGTGGCAGCAGCACGCACTCGGCTTGGCTGATGTTCATGTCGCCCCGTCTGCAGCTGGCTCGCGAATTACTGTCGAAGGATGGTGTCATATTCATCTCTATCGATGATAATGAGCAGGCGAACCTAAAGTTGCTTTGCGACTATGTGTTTGGTGAAGAGAATTTCGTGGCACAGTTTGTGTGGATTTCTAAAACGGGGGGAGGAAGTGATAATAATGAGGTTGTAGCGGATCATGAGTATGTTTTATGTTATTCTAAAAGTGCTGGAGCAGAAAATGCAATATCAAGAATATTACTTGAAGCAGAAAAACTGGATAAAAAGGATGAGTATGGCTCATATAGAATAGGACGTGAACTTAACAAATGGGGAGCAAATTCAAGGAGAGAAGACCGTCCGACTATGTTTTTTGCTATTCCAGGCCCAAACGGCGAAGAAGTTTATCCAATTCGAAATGATAACACAGAGGGATGCTGGAGATGGGGAAAGAAAGCTATGTTTGACGCAGTAAACAAGCATAATGTAGAGTTCTCACGCAGAGAAAACGGCACATATATTGTTTATGAGAAAATTCGCACTACAGACCCTCGAACCAAGCCATATCGCACTTTTTTAAAAGACTGTGGAACTACAGCAGAGGGAACAAAACAGATAAAGACTTTATTCGGAACGAAAGTTTTTGATTATCCCAAGCCGATTGAACTGGTTCGAAATCTTTTGGAAATGGGTTCTGAAGATGGTGATATAATCGTTGATTTCTTTGGTGGAAGCAGTACAACAGCTCAAGCTGTAATGGAGTTGAACAATAAAGAAGAAGCTTTACGCAGCTACATTCTAATTCAATTGCCAGAAGTTCCCAAGGAAGACAGTGAGGCTTACAAACTAGGCTATCGCACTATTGACGAAATCGGGCAGGAGCGTATCAAGCGTGCTGCTGCGAAAATAAAGGCTGAAAATCCTCAGTTTGCAGGCGACTTAGGATTCAAGCACTACACACTACGAGACGTGTCGGACAACGTGCTCGACAAGTTAGAGAAGTGCTTGAAACATGGAAGGTGCGCGATGGCTATGGCATGAATACTAAGATGGAGGAAGTACAGTTGGCAGACTATACCGCCTACCAATGTGGCGACCATCTCTATCTGACCGACGAGGGCATGAGCGACGAAGCCATCACAACGTTGGTAGAAAAGTATGGTGACCAGTCGGCCTGGGGACCTCATTACGTGGTGCTCTTCGGCTATAGTTTCAACTTCGGAGCTACAGACGCACTGAAGAAGAATCTGCCGCTGCTGAATGAGGGCGAGAAACAAATAAAAATAAACATTGACATCAGATATTAAGACGCATGGACATCATACTTGAAGCAGGATTGTCACATCAGCAAATACCCGTTGACAGGCTGGGTAGTGTTTTTGAAAAGACACGCTTAACTACTCCTTTGAAGCCATACGAGAACCCGCTTATTGATCATCAAGACATATCTACCGAATGGGCTCTCCGTCGTATAGAAAACACGGAGGAACTGAAGCCCTATAACCGCAAGGTGATGACGGCAGAGAATGGTGTGCTGAATCTCGACATCAAGATGGAAACGGGTACGGGCAAGACATACGTCTATACGCATTCCATCTATGAACTTCACAAAAGATATGGGTTCAACAAATTCGTTGTTGTTGTCCATTCCTTGCCTGTCAAGTCTGGGGCTGTTCAGTTTATAGGTGATCCATACGTGCAAAGACATTTTCGCGACACATTAGGCTATGGTGCTGAAATAGAATTGTGCGAAGTGGCTGCCCTGAAGAAAAAGAAAAAAGGGCATAACTATTTTCCGTCGTCTGTACGCGACTTTGTAAATGGCTCATGTCAGAACAAGAACCGTATCTATGTGATAGTGGTCAATCAGCAGCTGCTTCAAAAGGGAAAGTTGCTGGACAAGAAGGACTACGACATCGCCGTACAAGGTTTTGTACGGCCCTTCGATGCGATTAAGGCTACGCGCCCTATTGTGATTATAGACGAACCTCACCGCTTTGAGCGGAGTAATACGACCTACAAGCGTATTTTGAGCGAAATGGCTCCCCAGTGTATCATCCGCTTTGGTGCCACATTCCCCGAAGTCCCCGTACCGGTGCTAAAGCCCAATAAGCAAGGAAAAATGGTCAGGCAGAAAGAGATGCAAAAGGACTATTTGAATCTGCTGTATAACCTGACTGCATGTGATGCGTTCAACCAGAACTTGATTAAGGGTGTGGCCAAAGAACACTTCAATCCCGCAACATCAGAAAACGAGAAGGTTAAGGTAGTCAGCATAGATGGAAAGGAAAGTGTTACCTTTCATTTTACGAAGAAAGATCATAGCCAACGCTTCGTCTTGCACAAAGATGAATCGCTTGGCATTATGAGCGAGCACCTTTCAGGGCTTACCATCACGGGAATTAGCAACTCAGAAATAGAGTTGTCAAATGGACAGACAAAACATGTGGGTGATGAGTTTACGGCAGACACCTATTCAACATCCTATCAGGAAAACATGATTAGGATGGCTATACAACGTCATTTTGAAACAGAGCGCCAGTTGTTTCATCGTGAGAGCAAAATCAAGACACTGGCACTATTCTTTATTGACAACATTGTTTCGTTCAGAGGTGACGAGCAAGGCAAAGGTGCATGGCTTCGCGATGTTTTCGACAAGTGGCTGGAACATTATTTAAAAGAAGAAATAAATAATAATGATAATTCGGAGGAATATACAGACTATCTGAAAGCCAGTCTACAGAATATTGCAGGATGCCGAGCCGGCTATTTCGCAAAAGACAACAATGACAGTGATGAAGCTATTGCAGAGGAAGTAGATGACATATTAAGAAACAAGAAAAAACTCCTCTCGTTCAAAGACGAAAAAGGGAATTGGAATGTACGCCGTTTTCTCTTCTCGAAATGGACATTGAAAGAAGGCTGGGACAACCCCAATGTGTTCACTATAGCCAAGTTGCGCTCAAGTGGCAGTGAAATAAGCAAATTGCAGGAAGTTGGGCGTGGCCTTCGCCTGCCTGTTGACGAATATGGAAACAGAACGAGTAGCACGGACTTTATGCTGAACTATATCGTGGACTTCACTGAAAAGGACTTCGCAGACAAACTTGTTCGTGAAATAAATGGTGACAAACACCAAACGACCCCAGAACATCTGTTCTTCACCATCGAAGAACTACAGCGGGTAGCCAACCTTCGCGGCATGGCCAACTATATGGTGCTGATGATGGAACTATACAACAAAGGCTTTGCCGATATGACCAATCAGGGCTTGATGATACACGATGACAGAATCATGGAGTTCAAAAACGAATATCCTGAATTTAAGACTGACAGTCTGGACCTGAACCGCATCGTTGACCGCAATGCAAAGAACAATCGTCTGATGGTTAAGATTCGCAAGCCCAACTATCAGAAAATCGAATCGCTGTGGAAGGAAATCAACAAGAAATATCTGATGTTCTATCAAAAGGGTATAGACAATGATATTGAGAAAGCATTGCCTGCCATATTGGAAGAGGGGGTGTTCTCAAGAATGTCTGCATCATCGGAACGTTCAGAAATTCAAGTTGACAAAAATGGAGCCACCGTCGTTAGTGAGGCTAATGTAACCTATATGATATATGGCAGAGACCTGCCTTATAACGAATTCTTGAAAAGAGCAAGCAAGAGCACAGCGATTTCTATTGAAGTGATACATAAGTCTATTTGCGAATACGCGAAAAGACATGAAGGTTTCAACGATAACCTTATCAACGATTTGACATTGTCTCAATTCATTGCAAGATTCCGCGACTGGAAAATCAAGCACCTTGGGGGATGCATCTCATACAAACAGGCAAATTACACGACCAAGACCACAGCACTGACAAATGCCGACGGAAGTGTAAGAGACGAGGTCGTTATGGGGCGAATTGGCAAAAAGACAGACAACTCCCAAACTCCTCCGGAATATCTGTATGAACCAATTGCTTTTGACTCTCCGCTTGAAAGGACAAACATATTGGAGCAAATAGATGTAGCAGAACTTATAGTATATGGCAAGATTCCCAATAACAGTATTCGCATTCCAACAATAACGGACGAAACCTATTCTCCAGACTTCATGTATGTTGTCAAAAAGAAAGATGGCACTATGCAGATGAATGTTGTCATTGAAACGAAAGATGTCAGCCAGGAAACTGACTTACGCCCCAAGGAGAGTGCAAAGATTGACTGCGCAAAGATATTCTTTGAGCAGGTGTCAAAGGACAACCCTTCCTTACCAGTCAGTTTTGAACGGCAAATCAACAGACAGAGGATGAACGAGATAATTGACAGACTTGTCAGTAAAAGTTAGATTCACTCCTGGTTAACCATCGCGAAGATCGGAAATGGGAGCCTGTAGGCATGACGGGCGCTACATCCCCCTCAGCGGTGAGAATTTTGTTTGAAATATAATCGCGATTGTTTGGTAGTGTTTAAGGAAATCAGTAATTTTGCAACGAATTATGGAAGACTTTATTCATCTACACGTACATACCTATTATTCTATTCTTGACGGACAGTCGAAGATAAAGGACCTGGTGAACAAGGCCATCGGCGACGGCATGCGAGGCATGGCCATCACCGACCACGGCGACATGTTCGGCATCAAGGAGTTTCACGACATCGTAAACGGCGTGAACAAAGGCCGGAAGAAAGAAGGACTGGAGCCTTTCATCCCCATCTTTGGCTGCGAGATGTATGTGGCCAAGAACGGCCCCAAGGAGCAGAAGAACGGACGCGAAGACCAGAGCGGCTATCACCTCATTGTGCTGGCCAAGAACTACAATGGCTATAAGAACCTGATCAAACTGGTGTCGAACTCGTGGGTGGACGGCTATTACATGCGCCCACGTACCGACCGCGCCGACCTGGAACGCTATCACGAGGACCTGATTGTCTGTTCGGCTTGCATCGCAGGCGAGGTGCCACGCAAGATTCTGAATGGCGACATCAAGGGCGCCCGCGAAGCCATCGAATGGTATCACAACCTGTTTGGCGACGACTACTATCTGGAGTTGCAGCGACACGAGGTGAAAGACCCGACCATCCGGGCCAACCGCGAGACCTTCCCCTTGCAGCAGCAAGCCAACAAGGTGCTCATTGAACTGGCTCATGAGTACGGCATCAAGCTCATCTGCTCGAACGACGTGCATTTCGTTGAACAGGAGAATGCCGAGGCACATGACCATCTGCTCTGTCTCTCCACAGGCAAGGACTTGGACGACCCCTCGCGCATGCTCTACTCCAAACAGGAGTGGTTCAAGACGAAGGCCGAGATGAACGACATCTTTGCCGACGTGCCTGAGGCACTGTCGAACACGCTGGAGATCCTGGAAAAATGCGAGATCTATTCCATCGACCATGACCCTATCATGCCCTTCTTCCCCATACCTGAGTCGTTCGGTACGGAAGAGGCATGGCGCGAAAGAATATCGAAGGAACAGCTCTACGAGGAGTTTACGCGTGACGAGAATGGCAACAACCCCTTGTCGAAGGAAGAGGGCGAGAAGAAAATAAAGAAGCTGGGCGGCTACGACAAACTGTATCGCATCAAGTTTGAAGCCGACTATCTGGCCGAACTGGCCTACAAGGGAGCCAAGCAGCGCTACTCGCCCAACGAGGAGCTGCTGCTGAACAAGGTGGACGTGAAGACGGACGACGAGAATGCTTCGTACACCATCCTGCACTCCTCGCTGCCCAAGGAGGTCGACGACCGCATCCGCTTCGAGCTGCACATCATGAAGACGATGGGCTTCCCGGGCTATTTCCTCATTGTGCAGGACTTCATCAACTCGGCTCGCGACGAGCTCGACGTGTGGGTGGGGCCTGGCCGTGGCTCGGCTGCCGGTAGTGTGGTGGCCTACTGTCTGGGCATCACCAAGATTGACCCGCTGAAGTACGACTTGCTGTTCGAGCGTTTCTTGAACCCCGACCGTATCTCTCTGCCTGATATTGATACCGACTTCGACGACGACGGGCGCGGCAAAGTGCTGAAGTGGGTGATGGACAAGTACGGACATGAGAACTGCGCACACATCATCACTTACGCTTCGATGGCCACAAAGAACTCCATCAAAGACGTGGCACGCGTGGAGAAACTGCCGCTGGCTACGTCGAATGCGCTCTGCAAGGCCATACCCGACCGTCTGCCCGACGGCATGAAGATGAACCTGACGAATGCCATCAAGTGTACACCTGAGTTGCGCGATGCCGAAGCATCGACCGACCGTGTGCTGGCCAACACCATCAAGTATGCCAAGATGCTGGAGGGAACGGTGCGCGGCACGGGTATTCATGCCTGCGGATTCATCATCTGCCGTGACCCGATCAGCGACTGGGTGCCTGTTTCGACAGCCGACGACCCTGACTTCAAGGACACGAAGACCAACTGCACGCAATACGACGGACACGTCATTGAGTCGACGGGACTCATCAAGATGGACTTTCTCGGACTGAAGACCCTCTCGGAGCTGAAGGAGGCTTGCGCCAATATCAAGCAGACACGGGGCATTGATGTCGACCTCGATCATATCCCCATCGACGATCCTAAGACCTACGAACTCTATCAACAGGGGCGCACCATCGGCACATTCCAGTTTGAGTCGAGCGGCATGCAGAAGTATCTGCGTGAGCTGCACCCCACGGTGTTCGAAGACCTCATCGCCATGAACGCCCTCTATCGTCCAGGACCTATGGACTATATACCTTCTTTCATTGCGCGAAAGAATGGTCGTGAAGAAATCAAGTACGACATTCCGTGCATGGAGAAGTATCTGAAGGACACCTACGGCATCACCGTCTATCAGGAGCAGGTGATGTTGCTATCGCGCCAGCTGGCCGACTTCACCCGTGGTGAGAGCGACGCGCTGCGTAAGGCTATGGGTAAGAAGAAGAAAGACATCGTTGACGCGATGAAGCCGAAGTTTATTGATGGCGGCAAGAAGAACGGACACGACCCAAAGATTCTGGAGAAGATCTGGGCCGACTGGGAGAAGTTCGCCAGCTATGCGTTCAACAAGTCGCATGCCGCCTGCTACTCCTGGGTGGCCTACCAGACGGCTTATCTCAAGGCCAACTTCCCCGCTGAGTTCATGGCTGCCATCATGACGCGCCGCCGTGACCAGATCACGGAAATCACGAAGCTGATGGATGAGTGCAAGCAGATGGGCATTGCCACGCTGGGACCCGATGTCAACGAGTCGTACCTGAAGTTCGGTGTAAACCACAAAGGCGAGATTCGCTTCGGTCTGGCGGCCATCAAGGGCATGGGCGATGCAGTGGCTGAGAGCATCATCCGTGAGCGTGAGACCAACGGCCCTTTCACGAGCATCTTCAACTTTGCCGAGCGTGTCAGCTTCAGTGTCAACAAGAAGGCCTTCGAATCGCTCGCACTTAGCGGCGGCTTCGACTCGTTCGGCATCCGTCGCGAGGCTTACTTTGCTGAGAATGCCAAGAGCGAGACGTTCCTCGACCTTCTGGTACGCTACGGACAAAACTACATGACGGCCAAGCAGCAGGCACAGAACTCGTTGTTTGGCGGCTTCGACGATATAGAGATTGCCACACCGCCCATCCCCAAGACCGACGTGCACTGGAGCGATATTGAGCGACTGAACAAGGAGCGCGACTTGGTGGGCATCTATCTTTCAGCTCATCCGCTCGACGAGTATAGGATTGTGCTCGACAATCTCTGCAATGCGCGGTGCGACGAACTGGCCGACAATGGCGCAGCTCTCTGCGACCGCGAGGACGTGATTCTTGGAGGCATTGTGACGGCTGTGCGCTCTAAGTTTTCGAAAAACGGAAAGCCATGCGGCTTCGTCACGCTCGAAGACTTCAACGGTTCGGGCGAACTGGCACTCTTCGGCGACGACTGGGCTCGCTGGAACGGATGGTTCACCGAAGGAGCGGCTGTCTACATCACAGGAAAAATGAAGCCGCGCTTCTTCAACAATGCGCAGAAGGAACTGAAGGTGGGCAACGTGGAGTATCTGCAGACCGTGAAGGAAAAGGCCATCGACCGGCTGACCATCTCGATGGTGAGCGACAGGCTCGACGACCAGATCGTCACCGAACTGCACGAGCTTATCAAGGAGCATCCGGGTCCCACCAAGCTTTTCTTCCAGCTAAGAGACAGTACGGGCAAGTTCCATGTGCTGCTGCGCAGTGCCTCGACCACGGTCGACGTGCGTCATTCGCTCATCGACTACATTGAGCGTACAGATGCGCTCGACTATAAAATCAACTGATTTACGGTCAGTTACGCATGTTTTGAGAGTATAATATCATTATTATTAATTTTTTAAAAGGACAACAACAATGGAAGTACAAATCACAAACGACAATTTCGCAAGTTTGAAGAACGGCAACCTGCCGTTGGTAGTTGATTTCTGGGCAACATGGTGCGGACCTTGCCGCATGGTGGCTCCCATCATCTCTGAACTGGCCGAGAAATACGACGGCAAGATCGTTGTAGGCAAGTGCGACGTAGAGGAGTGCGACGATCTGGCTGCTGAGTTCGGCATTCGCAACATCCCCACTATCCTGTTCTTCAAGAACGGCGAGGTGGTCGACAAGCTCGTAGGTGCTGTGGCCAAGGCTAAGTTCGAAGAGAAGTTCGAAGCTCTCCTGTAAAGGACACTCGCATGTTCATCGGCATTTGACTGATTACGATTTACAATTTATTTTCGACCTGATTGTTTAATGACTGCCTGACGGTTTGGAACTGTTAGGAATCGTAAGATAATATAATCGAGAATAAATAGTAAATCGTAATTTGTTAAACCGTAAATACATCGACACTTGAACAAGTTGAATTTTTTATAGATGTAAGATTATGGGACAGAACAAAAAGAAAAAAGAAGGACATGAGCCATCGCAGCCGGAGAAGCCGATGAGCTTCGACCAGGAGCTGTTGATGGATGAAGAGGAGAACCAGCGCGAGATTGCCTTCATTCGCAAGCAGTTGCCCAACGACCTGAAGGAGAAATACACAGACGACGAACTGCTGTTCATCATCGATGCCATCGGTACATATTTCTATACCAGTGGCGTCTTGGAGACCAATGATGAGGAAGTTGACATCGACCTCGAAGTGGTATCCAATTACGTCTGCAATGAGGCAAAAGAAGAAGGCGAAGGCCCCTTCGACCCTCAGGAAGTGTTTTTCGTGGTGCAGGCAGATCTTGATTTCCAGGAAGAGAGCGTGTAACAGAAATTTTGCTCCGCGAAACAAGCCGCCGGAAAATTGAAAAAAACAGAAAGCCCGAATCGAACGATGCAGTACGATTCGGGCTTTTATGTTGCGGCTCAGCAGTTTGAGGGACTACTTTGTCTCAGGAGCCTCGCCGATGAGTTCCATAAACTCGTCGAGTTTCGGTGTGATGATGATCTGCGTGCGACGGTTGCGCTGCTTGCCCAACTCTGTGTCGTTGGGCTGCAAGGGATTATACTCACCACGTCCGCCGGCAGTCAGGCGCTTCGGGTCGACACCATACTGGTTCTGCAAAGCCTGCACCACGCTCGATGCACGCAGACAGCTCAGGTCCCAGTTGTTACGGATGTTGGTCTTCGAGATGGGAACGTCGTCGGTGTTGCCTTCAATCAGCACGTCGTAGTCCTTGTAGTCGGTGATGATCTTTGCAATCTTCGACAGTGTTTCGGCGGCGCGGTCGTTGATTTCGTAGCTGCCACTCTTGTAGAGCATGTTGTCGGCCAGCGAGATATAGACCACACCTTTCAGCACCTGCACGTCGACCTCTTTCAGCTCTTCCTTCGAGAGCGAGCGCGTCAGGTTGTTGGTCAGCACCATGTTCAGCGAGTCGCTCTTCGACTTCACCTCTACCAAGTGACGGATGTATTGGTTCGACTCATTAATCTGGTCTACGAGCTTCTCAATCGAAACGTTGTTTTGCGAGGCATTGCTCAGGCTCTTGTCGAGCGAACCTTGCAGATTGGTCATTTGATTCTTCTGCAGTGCCAACTGCTCCTCCAGACTCTGCAGGCGAGCATTCTTGGCAGCAAGGTCTTCACGTGCGCTCTGCAATGAACTGGTGAGCGACTTATTCTCTGTCTGACAGGCAAGCAAGTCTTTCTTGCTCGCACAGCTGCTCAGCAGCAATCCCGCTGCAAGAGCTACAAATAGGATGTTCTTTTTCATGTTCGAGTTTTGTTATTTGAAAATAATCTTTCGTCTGCAAATTTACTGATATGACGCACAAACGCGATGAAAGTTTCCCTGAATTATATTATTTTAACCTCAAAAGCGGCTAATTATAGAATAAAAACATTCAGCAACCTTGTTTGCAGGCAAACGAAATAAACAAGAAACACGGATTTGTCACTCACGGGAAAAGCACTTTGTGTGGTGCCTCCTTCTTGGCAAATCCGTGTTTGGGTTGCTGAAGACTCATGCGCAGGACTAAGCCTCGCGCATAGTTTCAGAATAGGAAAATCTGCTGTCTTACCTGAAGTGATCTTGAGTTCTTGATGACCCAGGCACCGAAGCTCTGCTTGATGTTACGCGGAAGTAAATTAGAATCGCGCAGTCTGGCCAATAGTTCGCGCAAAGGCCGTCCGGGCTCTGCCTGGTCGTCTTCCATCAGACCACACCGTGCCAATTCAGAGTTGGCCTCCATCTCATTGATGACTTGCTTGCCACTTTGCTCCATGTAGTCATCAAGACAATGCTGCAAATTGCTGTAATTCTCGTTTGTCATAACAGTAATGAATTGTTAGTTGTTTGAAAAAAATAGATTTTTAGTTACTGCAAAGATAATAATTTATTCGAATAATTGTCCTACCCGCCCTTCTTTTTAAATTGTTTTAACGGTATTTTATGAATAAGTTCGATTAAGGTGCATATTCATTCACTTTCGTTCTTGACGAGTAAAAGATTCTTCATCGATTATTTTGTTGATTTACAGAAAACAATTATCTTTGCACTATGGATAATTTATATATAAAACAGTTTCCAGAACTCATGTCGGGCAAGACCATCCTCTATGTCCACGGCTTTGGCTCCAGCGGACAGTCGGGTACGGTGGCCCGTCTTCGTCAGGTGTTGCCCAATGCGCGTGTCGTGGCACCCGACCTGCCCCTGCATCCGGAAGAGGCACTACAGTTGTTGAAGAACGTATGCGAGAAGGAACAACCCTCACTCATCATCGGCACTTCGATGGGCGGCATGTATGCCGAAATGCTCTATGGCTTCGATCGCATTCTGACGAACCCTGCCTTTGGCATTGCCGACACCATGCAGAGCCACGGACTGACGGGCAAGCAGCAGTTCTTCTCGCTGCGCCAGGACGGAGTGCAGGAGTTCTATGTGGACAAGTCGCTGGTGAAGGAGTATCGCCTGATGACTGACAACAACTTTGCCCACGCACAGGAAGAGGGCGAAGCCGATAGGGTGTTTGGTCTCTTTGGCGACGAGGACCCACTGGTGCATACCTACGACGTGTATTGCCAGCACTACTCTCAGGCCGTGCGCTTTCATGGCGAGCACCGCATGGACGACCGTTCGTTCATGCACTCGGTGGTGCCTGTCATCCGCTGGATTGACGACCGACAAGAACATCGTGAGCGCCCTATCATATATATAGGTGTAGAGACACTCATGGACAGCTATAAGAATCCCGCCAGCAGCAGTCAGAAAGCCGTGCGCCTGCTGATAGAACACTATGCCGTCTATTTTGTTGCTTCGGTCGACGACTGTGCAGGCACGTCGGCATGGCTGGAGAAATACATCAACGTTCCGGCTTGGAACCACACCATCTTTGCGAACCAACGGCAACTGCTCTATGGCGACTACCTGATAGAGGGCATTGAGACCAAGGACACGATGGCCACGCGACTGGGCTATGGCTCCGACACTTTCAAGACTTGGGAAGACATTATTGAATATTTCTCGCGACTTGGCGGACAGTAATTTCACCCCTGCACACATGGATTGCAAACTGATACATATCGACGAGACCGACTCGACCAACCGCTATTGCAAGGACTGCGTGCTGCTGCACCCGAAGGAGAACCTACTGGTGGCGACCGACTATCAGACGGCTGGCAAGGGATGCGGCACGAACCACTGGGAGAGCGAGCGAGACCAGAACTTGCTGTTCTCGCTGCTATGGCATCCAGATGGGCTGAAGGCCGGCAGACAGTTCTATATATCAATGGCCGTCTCGCAGGCGCTCAAGTCGGTCGTGAGCCGCTATTGCCGTGACGAAGTCAAGGTGAAATGGCCGAACGACATCTATGTGGGCGACCGAAAGATTTGCGGCATTCTCATTGAGAACCAGCTGAAGGGCGACAGCATCAAGCAAAGCATCATCGGCATCGGGCTGAATGTCAATCAGACGCGCTTCGTCAGCGATGCGCCCAACCCTGTCTCGCTCGCTCAGCTGACTGGTCAGGAACTGGATCGCGAACAGCTTCTGAGGGAGTTGGCACAGAGCCTTGGCCATCATCTCGACATGCTGGGGAGTGCATCGGCAGAACATGCACTCTACGAAGACTACCTGGACAGCCTCTATCGCGTTCACAAGGACTGTCTCTATCGTTTTCCCGACGGAACAGAACGCGAATGCAGGCTCGAGGTGGTCTATGAGGATGGCCGAATGGCTCTGTCGTGGCAGACAGAAAAAGAAAGTCAGACAGACAGGCAAGTGGGAATCTTCGCGTTTAAGGAAGTACAATTTGTTATATAAATACTATTGAAATGGCAAGATTTAAAAGAATTCTTTTGAAGCTCTCAGGCGAGAGCCTGATGGGCAAACAGGGCTTTGGCATCGATCCGGAGCGACTGAGCGACTATGCTCGGCAGATTAAGGAAGTGAGCGAGATGGGCGTGCAGATTGGCATCGTCATTGGCGGTGGCAACATCTTTCGCGGACTCAGTGGCTCGCAGAAAGGCTTCGACCGCGTGAAGGGCGACCAGATGGGCATGTGCGCCACGGTCATCAACTCGCTGGCTCTCTCGTCGGCACTGGGTGCCATCGGCGTGAAGAACAAGGTGCTGACGGCTATCCGCATGGAGCCCATCGGCGAGTTCTACACCAAGTGGAAGGCCATCGAGGCTATGGAGCAGGGCTGCGTGTGCATCTTCTCGGCAGGAACGGGTTCGCCCTACTTCACCACCGACACGGGCTCGTCGCTGCGCGGCATCGAGATCGAGGCCGACGTCATGCTGAAGGGTACGCGTGTGGACGGCATCTACACCGCCGACCCTGAGAAGGATCCCACGGCAACCAAGTTCAACGACATCACCTACAAAGAGGTGCTGGCCCGCGGACTGAAGGTGATGGACCTGACGGCTATCTGCATGTGCCAGGACAACAACCTGCCCATCTATGTGTTCAACATGGACATTGTGGGCAACCTGAAGAAGGTGATGGACGGCGAAGAGATTGGCACGCTCGTGCACAACTGATTGTCGGTGCGACAACGACCATCCACCGATCGGAAAACTATAAAGCAAGCGGGAGATTTCAGACAACCGAAATCTCCCGCTTGCTTTGCTTATGCCTCTTCAACGAAGTCCACATACTCGCCTTCGTCTTTCTCAAAAATCTTTTGTTTGCTCTTTTGATAGTTGCGCTCGTCAATGATGGTGATGCCTTCAGTCGTCGTGGTTCTCGCGCTGCTCTGCTCCGTGCGTTGCTCCTTGCCGGCATTTGGCTTGGCCGTTTGCTCTGCGTTCCAGTTGCGGAAGCCTCTGTTTTGCATTCCAGAGCCCTTGAAGTAGTCCTTGTCGAATTTCGGGCCGTCGCCCTTGTAGTGTTTGTCGGCCATGCGCTTGAAGGTCTCTTCGTCATAGTCGCCTGTGATGTGCCGCTGAAATTTCAAAAAGAGTTTTCTCAAATAAAAGAACGCAATCATGACAAGCACTGCCATGAAGAGAATCAAAAAAATAATAACAGCCCCGAAAGCTTTCATAGGATTTTAGTTTTGGTAGAAAAAAATAGATTAGTTACGTTTGTTCGTGACGACAGACAGCAGCACATACCATGCGATAGTGGCTGCTATGCCAATGACCCCCATGCCCATTGCGACGGGTGCTATGATCATGAGTGCCGATGTCAGTACGAATATGTATTTCACCTCATTGCCTTTCCAGCCCCAGTGCTTGAACTTCAGGGCGAAGAGCGGCAGCTCGGCTACTAACAGGTAGCTACTGATGAAAATCATGGCGATGACGGCCCACATCATGGCCGACGAGGCATGCAGCTTGTCGCCCATGCTCACGATGAGCGCTCCCCAGAACAGGGCATTGGCAGGCGTTGGCAGACCGATGAACGAGGTGGCCTGACGTTCGTCAAGATTGAACTTGGCCAGTCGGACGGCAGAGAAAGCTGCTATCAGAAAGGCGACAAAGGGGAGAAACATGTTGTGCTGGTGATAGCCGCACAAGAAGTTGAAAATGATGCACGAAGGGGCTACACCGAAGGTGACATCGTCGGCCAGCGAGTCAAGTTCCTTGCCGATGGGCGAAGAGACATTGAGCAGACGGGCGCTCATGCCGTCGAAGAAATCAAACACTGCCCCGATGATAATCCAGAGCAGTGCCATCGAGGGATTGCCGTTGAGGGCGCAGACTATCGCGATGCAACCAGAAACGAGATTGCAGCAGGTGATGGTGTTAGGTATATGTTTCTTCATCCTCTTCTTCTAAAATGTTTTTGGTCTGTTTCGCCTTGATGCCCGCTTCGCGGTGTTGCTACGGCAGTCGGGCTATCACCGTCTGGTCGCCCGTGGTGGCCTGTCCCATGCTGACCTCGGCTTTCGATCCAATCGGCAGGAACACGTCGACACGCGAACCCAGTTTGATGAAGCCCAGGTGCTCGTCTATGTAGCAGTCCTCCAGATCTTTGGCGTATGTGACGATGCGCCGTGCCACGGCTCCGGCTATCTGTCTGACCAGCACCTCCTGGCCGTCGGGTGTCTCAATCAGCGTGTCGGCATGCTCGTTTTCCTCGCTGGCCTTGGGCAGCCAGGCCTTGTGATAGTTGCCGTTGAAGTGCTTCACATACTTCACCTTGCCATCAACGGGGAACCAGTTGGCATGAACATTCAGCGGGCTCATGAAGATGCTAATCATGAGGCGCTTGTCGTGAAAATAAGCATTCTCTTGTGCTTCTTCAATCACAACGATCTTGCCGTCGGCAGGTGCTACCACCACTTTCTCGGTGTCGCCATTGAAATAGCGGATGGGACAGCGGTAGAAATTGAGCATCATCAACCAAAGTGAACCGAAGACGGCAATGAATATGGAAAAAGGTATGGTGGTGTCGAAAGAACGCCAAAGAATCACTCCCACAGCAATAACAAAAAAGAAAGTATAGAGCAATTCTTCCGTGCCCTCACGGTGAATTCTTATTTTCTTAAGCTTTTTAATTCTTTCTCCCATGGATAGATTTTATATAAACTAATTGCAAAGGTAGTGTTTTTTTGTTAAATAACAAACTTTTTGTGCGATTCTTTAGAAAATGTTAGTCAAAACGACATGTTTTTTGCATTGTTGTCACCATTTGCCCGTTTATTTTGACATTTTTGCAGTTCTACCACGCGCAACACCATTCAATCGCAGAGACAGGAAAAACGCTGAAAAAACAGTATCTCTGCGTTCAATGTCTTCACTTGCAAAATCCGAATTCTATATTGGCTGGCCGTGCCATCGCTCAACACTTCAAAAAATATGAATTTTCTTGACAAAGACCCCTCTGAGAATCGCACGGAATTCACCAAACTGAAAGTCGCTTGCAAATATGCGAGTATTGGAAGGGGTTGTACATCCTTTTGATTTACAGCACGTTGCAAAATTCAGCTTCACAAAAAGAACAGTTCTTATCCTCTGAGTGTTCGCCTTTCGACCAACACTAAATGATATTCTGCGACCTTTATGCCGTGATTTGTATTGAATCAAAGTGGGTTGGCAGTCATATCAAACTGAGTTATGACTTGGAACAGAACGTAACGGAAGTTAGAACTCAGTTTGATATGACTGTAAACCCACTTTGATTCAATATCAATCTCAAGACGATGCCTCTGGCATGGTGTAATGGTTGGTGTGTCCTCGTTCTAGAATGCCACTTTTAGAAGGGCCTTTTTTTTATGAATTATTTTTACAAAGTAATGATTAAAAAAAGTAAGTTAAGACGAATTCATTTGCCCCAACTTATTTTTTACCGTTACAAAATGCAATAATTGTTCTGCATTTTTTGCCTGAATCACGGAAAAAACTTAAATTTGCAACCATCAAACTAAAAACTTTTAAATTTATGGTAAAGCATATTATTCTTTGGACACTGCGTCCTGAACTCTCAGAAGAAGAGAAACAAAGTGTGAAACAAGGCATCAAGGAAGGACTCGAAGGCCTGGTGGGCCGCGTACCCGGACTGATTGACGTGAAAGTGAACATCGACGGTCGACTGGCCTCATCGAATGCCGACGTGATGCTTGACTCGACTCTTGAGTCGGAAGAAGCCCTGCGTGGCTATGCCCAGCATCCTGAGCATCTGGCTGTGGCCAATGGCAAGGTACGTCCCTACACCATCAGCCGTGCATGCCTCGACTTCGAGATTTAGCAATAGTAAAAAATCAAAAAAATTGGGAATTACGATTACCTCTCATTGTAATCATAATTCCCAATTATCATTGCCTCATTGAAGACAATCTTCAATTTTCAATCTTCAATCTTCAATCTCTTAGATGTCAATGTCACATCCGAGACCGAACACGCGGTTGGTGCGGGTGAAGGAGTTGTGACCGGCAGGAATGACGATGTCCATGCTCTTAATCTCCTGCTTGGGCGTGTCCATGTCGTAGTTGGTGTAGTTCGTCTGGAAGTAAGCAGCCTTCACCATCACGTGGTCTGTAATCCGGAAGTTGAGACCGAAACCGAAGCTGTAGCTGTTGACCACAAACGAAATATCGTTCATGTAGGCATCGGTAAGGTCGTAGCGCGTCAGCTGACCACCAGCCGAGACCGTCAGACGCGGAATGATGTCCCACTCTGCACCGGCCAGATACTCATCGGTACCGCCGCTGAGCAACTTCTCGCTGTGCTCATACCAGTGGGCCTTTGTGTCGAAGAAGTGGTGGTAGCCCAGATTGGCACGCACATTTTTGACGATGCTCCACTGTGCACCGAAGGTCAGCAAAGCAGGTGAGTCCTCTGGCACGCTCGTGCCGTTGACAAATTTCTTCGTGGCATCGATGACCGGGTCGGTCAGGTCGGAGTTGTTCTTCATGCGCATGCGGGTCTTGAACTCATACTTAGCGGCAAAGTTGAAAGCACCCACCTTGTAGTCGATACCCAGGATGGGAGAGATGCCCCAGCCAGTCTGATCGCTCTTCAGGTTCATGCCGTTGGCATAGGGCGACAGCTTTTCGCCACTGGCAGCCACCTGGTCGGCAGCACCCTGCAACTTCTGTCCCTGCTCGAGGATAGCCTGCACGTCGGGCTGTCCCATTGCCTGTTCCTGCGTCATGCCTGTAGCCATGTGGGCAGCCACGGCCTGTTGCGTCCTGGTGGTGAGGGCGGTCTTTGCATCAGAGAGTCCTTTCGTGACACCTATAATATATTCGGGCAGCGTGATCCCCTTGTCACCGTCCATCACGCGGATGTTGTTCAGTCGAGCCTCGTAAGTGGCCGATCCGTAGAGCACGCGCACACCAGCATAGACCGACAGGTGTTCCGTCAGCTTGCGAGCTGCACCCAACTGAAAGCCGAAGTAGTACTGGCGACCCTTCATATAGGCATCGGCATCGTAGCCACTCACCTTAGGTACGCTGACTCCCAACGGAGTAATCATCGAGTTGAGCATGTCGGAGGTCGACTTCAGCTTGTTGGCAATGGCACCTACAGCCGTCTCAAACGAGCCGATACCGTTGTCGAACTCGCACTTGCCACCACC
Organism: uncultured Prevotellaceae bacterium; assembly: GCA_902771445.1. Lineage (GTDB taxonomy): Bacteria > Bacteroidota > Bacteroidia > Bacteroidales > Bacteroidaceae > Prevotella. Next base: position 5,782 of record CACXXD010000039.1, on the reverse strand, counting down.
GCCGGGAACAGAGAAGTTGAACTGGAAGCTCCACTTGTTCGTGTTCCATGCAGCCTGAAGCGAGGGAATGAAAGGAGCGTTGGCCACGCCCTCAAAGGTCTTCGTGGCATGACTATCATTTTTTGCGCCATTGATAAAAAGATCATTGGTCGACGTGATGGTACGGGTTTGATGAGCATACTGCCAGTTGAAGCCCAGATGAAGGCCGTCGGGCATGAATGCCACACCTGCGGGGTTCGAATAGACACCATCGAGACCGATGGCACCGTCACGTGCTGGATTGCGAAGGAAATCGATACTTTGGTTTGTGTTGGTCAAAATTCCGCCTGCCAATGCAGTGCTTGCTGTTGCTGCCAGTATTGTGCTGACGAGACAAACTTTTAAAGTTTTCATAATCTTTTTGAAATAAATCTTAAAAAATTCGGCTGCAAAGTTAAGTAAACTTGTCCGTTTGCCCACTGTTAAGGCACACAGCCTTAACAATCTTTAAAAATATTTCGCACAAAATCTGCACATTTGTGCAATAGTGCGCAAAAAACAATGTGGTGACTCGCTGTAGGAATCACCATATTTGTTGATTATCAATTTAGAAATATAGTCATTTTCCATTTGGGCAATTCACTCTTCTGTGAGGTTTTAGTTTTATTTAGCGATTATGCAGTAACAGGTAACCACTCAGCACTCTCTGGTGCATGAGTAGATTCTTAACACGATCCTGTTAATAATATATAAAAGGTTATGCGAGTGCATGCGCTTTTTCTCCTTTTGCCGTAACTTTGACATTGGATTTCGCACTTAAGTAAATTTCAGCTAACATTGCAGATAGTTTCAAGTATCACATAACATGAAAACATATTTTTTATCACTCATGATAGCTTGCTCGCTGACGGCGACGGCTCAGGAAAACGCTGACCCAAACATGGGACGCGCAGAAAAAATGTTTGGCTTCTTGCTACAGAATCAGACCGACAGTCTCTATGAAAATCTCTCGGCACAAGTCAAGTCAATGGTTCAAAAGCAACAGTTCGATGGTATTCTTGCCAAATTGGAGCCACAAGTAGGCAAATACCAGAAACACGGCGCGTGGGAAACACAGCAGGTGATGGGGCAGAAATGCTACGTCTCGATGGCGCAGTTTGAAAAGGCCGAACTGGGAGCGCTCGTCATTTTCGACAGTGAAGGCAAAATGCTCGGGATACAATTAGTGCCAGCCGCTGCCGTAAAAAAACAATAGCCCCTGTTGACCATCCTCTGCAGGCAAGAGAGAGCGAGACACACTCCACACAGACAACAGGGGCTTTTCATGAGATAGCCGATACCGTCTGTACAGGCGATATCCGTTTGCCTGCAACTATTGTGATGCCTGATAGTTGCAAAGACGTTCCCATTGTGGTGATGGTACACGGTTCTGGTGCGCTCGACCGCGATGAGACGGTCTATTCCAACAAGCCCTTCCGCGAAATTGCCGAAGGCTTAGCCGCAAAGGGTATTGCCACACTGCGCTATGACAAACGCACATATTGCTACCATCAGCCCGTCACGACGATGGACGACGAAACCATTCTCGATGCACTTTCTGCTATCCGCATCGCCCGTCGCTACAGCAATCGCATATACCTTCTCGGTCACAGTCTCGGGGCTATGCTCGCGCCACTCATTGCCCAACGCACGGAAGAGCCACTGGCTGGCGTCGTCATGATGGCCGCTCCCGCCCGGGACATGGAAGCCGTGGTGCGTGAACAGTTCGACTATCTGTTGCCTTCTGGCGCAAGCCCTGCCTACAAGGAACAGCTGATTGAAGACTTGCGCCAACGGTCGCCCCACTATTTCCAGCCACAAGGACAGACCGTTGCCGCTCGCCGTCTGTCGATTCCCCTGCTCATCCTGCAAGGCGAGCGCGACTATCAGGTGACGATGCAAGACTTCCGTCTCTGGCAGGAACCGTTGGAAGGCAAAAGCAATGCCAACTATCACAGTTATCCCCGTCTGAATCACATCTTCATGGAAGGCGAAGGCAAGTCTACACCAATAGAGTATCAGACGAAGGGACACGTGGCTACGTATGTCATCGATGATATATCAGCGTTTGTCCATGAAGACGAGTGTCGTCTTATTCATTAAGGGGGTATCTTAAAAACGATTAACACGGATAGGATTTACTTGCAAAGTTTTGGTTGCCGCTGACGATGGACTATTAAATAAGCAAAAAATCCCGTAGGCCAGCGAGCAACTTGCGTTTTTTTTCGTACCTTTGCTCCCACTAAAGCCATTTCGACATGAACAGGACAGACATCACACAATCCATCAGTCGGGCACTGCGATCGCTGGCCATGCCCATCGAAGCCCGCCTCTATGGCAGCGAGGCGAGGGGGGAGGCACGGGCAGACTCCGACATCGACCTGCTGATACTCGTCGACCAGCCCACTGTGACCGACCGCGACGAAGACCGCATCTTCGAGCCGCTCTATCAGATAGAGTTGCAGACGGGCGTGCTCATCAACCCCATCATCATGCCCAAGCAGGAATGGGGACGCCGCGTCAGTCCGTTTTACCTGAACGTAGAAAACGAGGGAGTCAGACTATGAGCAACCGAACTCTGACAGACGAGCAGCGGCGCGACATCGTGCACTACCGCATGGAGAATGCCCAGAAGATGCTCTCCGAAGTAGAGAGCCATCGTGAGAACGGCTTCTACAACACGGCTGTCAACCGCATGTACTATGCCTGCTACTATGCCGCCACAGCCAAACTCATTGCGATTGGCATCGAGGTGAAATCGCACGACGGTGTGCGGCTCAATCTCAGCAAGCACGTAGTCATGGAGGGGCAACTTTCCCCTGAACTGGGCCGCTTCTATAGCCGACTGTTCTCAAAGCGCAGCACGGGGGATTACGATGACTTCATCAATCACACGCTTGAGACGGTTGACGAACTGTTGCCGCAAGCCCGTCTGTTCATCAATACGCTCATTTCGCAGCTTGAGGAATGGCTGCGTAAGCAAGAATAGCCCCCCATTCCTATTAAATATCCTCAAAAATCGCATACGGACAATTCTGCGTATGCGATAAGATGTCATGTCCGCAATGATTACATGCAAAATCGCAATTAGATAGTAAAAACCAACGCGCAGAGAATGCCAAATAGAGATTTATAGTAATATTCGGCGTTATTCTTTGGCTAATTCGAAAAAAACACCGTAAATTTGTACCCAAAATATGACAAAACAGACATGAACGGTAATCACATTGATAGATTACAAGTTCACTAAAGCATAAAAGTAGATGAAGCCTAATTTAACGGTATGAAAAAGATTTTGATATATATTCACCTAATGTTCTTGACGATCGCCGCAAATGCAACTGGTCAAGACGGTGACATCATCTATGTTGATGGTGCTCGGTGGGAGCTGTTGGGCAGACCTGTATGCAGAGATTCCTTGTTATATCATCAGCTGAAAGCTGTGCTCCCTTCGGAACGCTCCTGTTCTACTGCCAACTGGGATGGATTTACCTCCTACTGGAGCATTGTGCAGGACAAACTCTGTCTTGATAGCATACGGTGTGAGCACTATGACATAAACAGCCACAGATATGTAGGGGAACGCATTCCTAATGACACATTGCTTCGAGTGTTCAAAAATCATGTCTGTCAGGAACGTATTGTGGCTGGTTGGATGACGGGAGACATCCGCATTGCTACGGGGAAAGTGATTTCCTATGAGCACATGGGCTTTGCACGGAATTATGAGCGAGAGCAAATCATCAGCCTCAACAAAGGGAAAGTCATAGGAAAGAAGGATTATCACAACTTCGTTGTTGACGGTTTCGCTTTTGACAAAGTCAAGGATAATGCGGAAATACGCAAACTGTTCCCGCTACAGATTGAGAAGTACCCCGAGCTATCTGGTGTCAAACGTATCTTGTTCAGCATCGGGCAAGCACGAGTAGACAGTCTGGGTAATCTTGTGGAATGTGAGGTAAAGGTTCTCAAGCCCGACGTAGGCCCGCAACTTGCCGAAGAAATGACCCGACTGCTGAAGGCTTATCGCTCTTGGAAAGTTTCTTTCATCAACGGTGAATACCGCGCTGACGGAATCGCACATTGGACTTTCCCATATCTGATTGCGAACGATGAAATTCATCTTTAACAGGAATCGGCTGTGGATTGTGTAGACAACGTAGAGGCAGCTCTCGCAGATGGTGGCCTCTGGCGGTTCTAAAGGCAAGACTATATTGAAGATAAACAGATAAATCGGAAATTATCACAAAGCAAACAATACAAGAATTATGAGAAGATTATTTTTAACTATTTCACTGACTACCATCTCATTGGGAATGATGGCACAAGACATTACTGTTATGCACACAGATAGCGCTGTTACTGTTCCTGCTGACAGAACTAATCCGGAGTTCAAAGGTGGGCAAAAAGCTCTCACGATTTTTCTTACTAAGAATCTGAGATACCCTGATACCGCTGCTGATTATGGCGTGGAGGGAAGTGTTGTAATGACATTTGTCGTTGGTGTGGACGGCTCTTTGTCTAACATCTCAGCCCACGATTGCAAGATTGAGCGTTTCAACACGACCAAGTTCTCACAGGAAACCGAAAGCCGTCAAAAGGAATTGAAAAAACAGTTTGCCCTATTGTTTGCAAAAGAGGGTGCCCGCGTCATTCGCAAGATGCCGAAATGGACTCCAGGAACACTCAACGGAAAAGCTGTGCGCGTAAAATTCGACCTGCGCATTAGTTTTATTGATCCAAACAAGTGAACACCTGAAAATCCTCGTACCCTTGCTTCTGATTAACGAAACTGATAAATCAATTTAAACAGAGTAAAAACATATGAATAAAAAATTATTAGTATCTTATGCTGTAATCATTGCTATACTCATTATTTTATGGCTATCTTTCCCTGAGAAACCTAAATTACTTGGCGTTTGCTCGAGTGTATTGGGTCTAATAGGGTTGTATTTGAACTATCGGACAGGAAAAAGAATAAAATAAATCATGGTAAGTGTAGGAATGTGTAAAAAATAATCCTATCCTCGTTCCAGAGGTATTCAATCAGCTAAGTAACTGTTATGCTTTTCGCGAGTAACACATATTTTACTAAATCAGAAAACAAATACACTTATTATGAAGAAATATATTCGTAAAGCTTTGATATTGTTTGTAGCATGTATTGCAATATACGCTACATTGGATTTCATATTTCGCGAGCTAAGACCTGTAACCTATTATCTAGGTCAAGGAGTCGTTTTTACGGCTTTAGTAATCGTTCTCGACTATTTTGAGGATAAGCGCCGGAACTCAAAGAAGAACAGGTAGCCCCTTCAAGAAGAAGCAGAATTAAATCCCAATTTCCACAACAAACCATCTAATGAAAAAGGTAATATTCATCCTGTTTGCTCTTGTTTTGTTTTCGTGCCGCCAATCATCAAACCAGTCGGCCCCGGAAACATCTACAAGCGATTCTGTAGAATTGAAGAAGCAGGAAGCATGGGAATCGGCACACAGGCTTGACAGTGTTGAAGCCCTACTGGCGGAGGAAGGGAATGAGCATGATGCTGAGGCATCCGCTTCCGACAAACCTGCGAGACAATATAGTGAGCATGAGCTGAACGCCATCATGGACACGATTGGGAAGCGGCTCAGCAAGTGCAAAGAATTGTCAGGTTGTATCAGCAGTTATTGTACGGTGGCTAACGGCATAGAGGTGAACTTCATCTATAACACCGCAGAACGCCGTCGGCTGTTCCGCCAGAAAGTCTACGATGCACCC
>CACXXD010000038.1 GCA_902771445.1 uncultured Prevotellaceae bacterium | reverse complement strand
AGCATAAAAGCAAAAAACAATTTCAAAGAGATAAATAGAGATTTGGCGACTGCTCTTGTAGAGCGGGAATCGTACCAAGTTATTTTTTAACGATTACTATAAATGTTTAAAGATGAGAGGCTTTACTAAGTTCATATTATTGGTGTTTGCAATAGTCTTGGTGGGGTGTGCAAAGAATACGGATGACTATCAGCCGCCTACCAAGGGAAACGTGCCGAGCACATATTTTATAGAATCGGAATGGAAGGTCATGGAAAATACGATTGTGATTCCTGATGAGTATGATGACTTTTGCATGCGCAATGTAAGCAAGATTTATTTTGGAGTGCAGACGTGTATCATCACTGCAATTCAGTCACAGGGCAATTATTCGGAGAATCGTAAGTTCAAGGGGTCCTATCGTGTAGAGAATGTCGGTGGTAATACCACCTATTTGCATCTTGACAATTTGGTGCATGGCGAGGATACTTGTTCGTATGTCTTGAAGTTCGACGAGATCAACACGAGCCGATCGAGCATTTCGTTGGTGGTCGATTTGTTGTCGGGCAATCATTTCCCGCAGGGTAACTACGGCTCTTTCCGTTTGTCAAAATAGTTCGATAGATATTTTCTTTACAGACGTACCAACTTTGAGTCATCAGGTTGGTACGTTTGTTTTTTCTCAACGATGACGGAGTTGTTGCTGTGTAGCCTATTCTTCAGCCTCAAATTTCCTTAGCTTCTCAGTGTAGTAGGCTCTCAGGTCGCTCCATTTGTAGTAGGGCCACTGCTTGGTGCTCACGGGCATGTGGGCCTCCCGCTCATTGAGTAGCGCTTTCACCAGCACGTCGCCGGCCTTGCCGTTGATGGGACGGTAGAACACAAGCTGGATGTTGCAGGCCATCGGGAAAATGTTGTAGTTGCGCCAGTAGCGGTCGAGCTGATCGGGATCGGCTACGCTGATGCCGCAGGAGTCGAGCTCCAGCAGACAGGCCAGCGGCATGACGCACACCTCATGGCCGAAACGCAGCGTGGCCTGTGTGCGGGCCTTGGCGGCATTGCTGCCCAGCACCGTGTCGGCTGTCTCAATGATGTTCTTCAGCAGGTTGCGCTGACTGAACGGCATGATGCCGCCCGTCTGCGGTGCTGCGCCATATTCCAGATACCATCCCCAGTTGCGTATGCACCACTGGGCATACATCTCGTCGGCAGTGAACAGTTGCAGCAGGTCGATGTCGGTATCGTGACTCTGCATGTTGGCTGCCACTTCGAAGAGGTCGTACATCAGGTTGGTGGCATTGATGCTGTCGGCCACCCATTGCTGGTTGTTGAAGAGCACCTGCATCAGTCGTTCCGACTTGGTCACTCTCTCCTGATAGGCTCGCTTCTCCGTCCTGTCAATCTTCTTGCTCTGCTCCTTCACCTTGCCGTCCCACGGCTGGTTCAGATAGTATTGCAGCGATTCGCTCACGTCGTTGTGTATGCGTGCCGTCGGGTTGGCTGCCATCAGCTCTTCGCACTCAGCCATCATGGAGAGGATGCATCGCGGAACCACTGTTGAACGGGCGTCGATGGGTACGTTCGCTGACTTAAATATCTCAGGGAAGTGCTCCGTCATGCGTCGGCCAATGCCGTGATGCTGGCGCTCACCCACGGTGGTCAGATCGCCGAAGCGCTTGATGGTGCAGGGGATGAACGCGTCCAGTTTGTCCAGCGTCTCCTGTCCGCTCGTTGTCAGTTTGCCTTGTTCCTTGGCCTTGCGCAGCACGTCGGCCACGCGGGTGTAGTCGCGCTTTCCGATGAGCCAGCGCGAACCATGTCGCCCGTAGTGGCTCATGTAGAAAGGCTCGTAGCCCTTTGGCGCAGCTGTCAGCGGCTTGGTGGCCGGATGGTTGTCGTAGTCCAGATAGTTGCTTCCGCAGAGATAGCGGTTGGCGGCAATCTCTTCGCGTGCCGTCTTGGCCGACTGTGCCATCATGGGCAGACAGCAACCCAGCATGAGGGCGATTGCAAGTTTTCTCAGGGGCTTGCCAGTCATCCTTTTCCGGCTGGCATGCACGTCACAAATTTTCAGTAAAGTCATAACAGAAGGTGTTTGGTTAAAAATGCAATTTGTCTTCGGAAACCAGCGAGGGTGCATCCTAAAACTTGATGCGACTGCTCTCCCTTATTTTCTGAATGGTGGGAATGATGCGGTGGATGGGTAGCTGCTGACCGTGGATATGGTCGATGAGCAGCTGACAGGCCGTTTGCCCCATCAGGTGACTCTGGTCTTCGATGGTGGAGAGGGTGGGGGTGACGTCTTCCACATACTCCACATCGCTAAAGCCGATGAGGGCCACGTCCTGCGGGATGCGCAGCCCATTCTGTTTCACGGCCTTCATGGCAGCGAACAGCAGGGTGTCGTTTAGTGCGATGATGGCATCGGGACGTTCGGGCAAGTCGAGCAGGGAGTTGGTGGCATCGATGGCCGAAGCCATGTCGATGTCGCTGTAGACCACATATTCGCGGCGCACCAACAGACGGTTGTCGTGCAGTGCCTCGATGTATCCATGCTTGCGTTCCTGCACCATCTTCAGCCGGGCCGGACCGCACAGGATGGCGATGCGACGACACCCTTGTTCAATGAGGTGCCGTGTGGCCCGATGTGCCGCCTCGACACTGTCGGCTGTCACGCTCGAGAAGTGAGGAACAGTATGATTCTTTTTGGGGGAAGTAGAAGGGATGGGAAGGCTTGCTTCGGGGATGTCGCGTGCCACGAACACCACAGGAATCTGAGTCTTGGCGAGTGCTGCAAAATGGTCGAAAGTCTCCGTCTCTTGTGTCACGCTGGCAATGATGCCGGCCACGTGCAGCTGTTGCATGCTCTCCACGTTGTGGCGTTCGCGCTCGAAGCTCTCATGCGAGTTCATGTTGATCACGGCGTAACCCGCTTTGCTGGCTTCCTGTTCGATACCGTCGAGCACGGAAGAGTAGAAGAGGGTTACGCCGTGTGGTACAATCACACCAATGACGGGCAGCTGTCCGCTGCGCAACGAATTGGCAATGAAGTTCTTAGAGTAGTGCATCTCTCGTGCTGTCTGCATGACAAGTTGCCGTGTCTGTAGCTTGATGGCAGGGTTGTCTTGCAGAGCACGCGAAACCGTGGCAATGCTCAAGCCGAGCTTTGCGGCGATGTCTTTGAGCGATGCAGGCATATCTTATTCCTCGGCGGCAGGCTTCTCTTCTTCAGCAGGCTTCTCTTCCTCCTTGAAATCGGTGATGCCGTTTTCAATGAGAATATTGTACCATTGCAGCAGCTTCTTGATGTCGCTGTTGTGCACGCGGTCGCGATCGAAGTTGGGCAGCACCTTGGCGAAGTATTCGCGCAGTTCGTCGCCGCTGGCTTTCTTCAGGTCCATGCTCGACTTCTGGCCGTTCTCCAGTTTCTTCAGGTTTTCGAGCACCTCCATGAGTGCCACCTCTGCGTCGTCGGTAAACATGGCGATGTCGGAGAGCGAGGTGATGCGGTCTGTGGCGAAAGCAGGCTGACGGCGATGAGTGGCATCGAGTGCCTCGACAATCAGGTTGTTCTTTCCGCGATTTACGAGTTTGTAGAGTCCGGGCTTACCGGCAATGGCTAAAATTGTTTGTTGCATTGTTCTTTCTAAGTTTTATTAAATTTCTTATATGTTCAGTTGTTTTAAGATGCTGTCAATCTGCGCGTCCAACGGTGTCGTGCCGTCGTTCACGATCTCGAAGTCGGCTCGTCGGCGCACTTCATCCTGGCTCCACTGCCGTCCCATCCATTCCCTGGCTTTGTCGCGGCTGATGCCGTCGCGTTGCATGATGCGCTCGATGCGCACTTGTTCGGGGGCTGTGACAACGATGACGCGGTCGACCAGTTGGTTGATGCCCGATTCGAACATGATGGCGCTCTCCATCCAGTTGATGCCACTCTGCCTGAAATCGTCGAAGACGGCAGGGTGGACGATGTGGTCGATGGCATGGGCATTCGTCTCAGAGGTCAGCAGAAACTTGGCCACGGCAGCCTTGTTCAGTTGGCCGTCGGCATCGTATGTGTCGGGGCCGATCAGTTCGGTCAGCTGTTGCCTCAGCCGCTCAGAGGTGCGCATCAGCCTTTTGGCTGCGCTGTCGCAGTCGTAGACCTCGATGCCTTTTGCTGCAAGTAGTTTGCAAACGTAGCTCTTTCCGCTGCCAATGCCGCCTGTGATGCCTATCTTCATGTTTCGTTGTTTCGTGGCTATAATATAAAAATAGGTGTGCTTAGTTGTTGTGCTCCTCAATCAGATAGTCCAGCTGAGTGTAGTTGAGCGATACCTGCGAGATGCCTTCCGGCTGTCTGACGAGCCGAATGTTACACTTGTCCGAAGGGTTGGCCTTAATCTCTTCGTAGTCGGCCACGACCTTGAAGTCGGCTGCCGACAGCTTCTGATAGGTCTTCACGCCAGCCACGAACTTCACGCTCACCTTGGCGGGGAAGAGCCGCAGCACCTTGCCCTCGGGCATGTTGATGCCTTCGACGGGTATGTTGCCGATGCTCTCTTCGGTCAATACGTCGGTGACAAACTTGATCTGCACGTTGTCGGGTACCATCTTCACACCCGTCATCTTGCGCAGCGAGGTATTGACAATCAGCGTGTCGCGAATCTTCGAGTAGTTCAATATGTCGGTATAGACCACGGTCATGCTGTCGAGCTTCTCGCGTGAGGCATAGACGTCGATGCTGTCGGGGGTGTAGATGATTTCGGAGATGAAGAACAGCTTGTCGGGACTGATGTGGCCTCTGAACTTGACGGGCAGATGTTTCTTGTCGCCGAAGTTGTAGTAGAAGTTCAGTCGGTCGGGCTTTACGCTAACGATTTTTGATGAAGCTGCCAGTCTTGTGGTGATGCTCTTCGCCAGTTCTGAGGCAAGCACCTCGCCAGAGCCGTTCTTGCGCACATGGTTGCCAAAGTTGACACTGAGCGGGTTCATGGCATCGCCGTAGAGGTAGGTCAGCAAGACGATGCCTTTGTCGCGCACGGTGACGCGCACCGTGTCGGTCTCGTTCGATGTGAACACCACGCTCTTAGGCACTTCGACATAGTTGACCGGCACGCGAAACTCTTGCTCGTATGTCTCGTTGAGCGTCATGAGCAGCCAGAAGATGCCCGCGATGGCGAAGAAAAACAAAAAAATCAGAAATTCCCTGTTTGCGCTGCTAAACAGGAAATTTTTGATTGTCTTGAAAAACTGGTGTAACTTCACACTCCTGTAATTCTGCTATTTCTGAAGAGAGGTGCTTGTCACGTCCTTGAATACGTAGCCTTTGTCGACCGTGATCACCACGTCGCGAGCTATTTTCACGTCGACGGTGTTCTTTGCCAGGTCTATGCTTTTCACCGTTCCGTAGATACCGCCGCCGGTCACCACCTGTGTGCCTTCGGTCAGCTCGTTCTGGAACTTCTGAATCTCTTTCTGACGTTTTTGCTGTGGGCGGATCATGAAGAAATACATGATGGCGAAAATTGCAACCATCATTACCAGCATGCTCATGCCGCTGCCGCCACCTGCTGCAGCCTGTGCTGCGAGAAATAAATTAGTCATTGTCTTTTTCTTATGTTTTTATATTCGGGTTCTTAAAAAATGTTCTATGCCAGTCTGCGCTTGGCTCTCTCTGCTTTAGGGATGCTCTTCGATGCTCTTCAGCAGTCGCCCGGTATGGATAAGGTGTCGGGCGATGGCATCGAGCATACCGTTGATGTAGCCGGAGCTGCGTGGGGTAGAGTACAGCTTGGCCAGTTCCACATATTCGTTGATGCTCACGCTGACGGGGATGCTGGGGAAGGTCATCATCTCGGCAATGGCAATCTGCATGATGATGACATCCATATAGGCCAGACGGCTGAAGTCCCAGTTGCGTGAAGCCTCGCTCATCATGCGCTGGTAATCGTCGGCATTCAGGATGGTAGCCCTGAACAGCTTGCGGGCATACTCCTTCTCCTCCTCGCTGTCATATTCGGGCAGCAGCTCCTGCTTGGCCCCGTTCTTCTCTTCGAAACGCTTGATGGTCTTCAGCACGAAGGTGTCCACCACCTCCTTGTCGTCGTTCCAGTAGAGGCTCTGTTCTTCCAGGAGCGCGTCGAGGTCTTCGTTGCCCTGTATGAGCGTGCGATAGATGCGGCGCCACAGCTCGCGGTCGGCATTGTAGCTGTCCTCCTCGCTTTCCATGTAGTCTCTGTAAATCTTGCTCTGTTCAATCTGCTCAAACAGCTTGCCGACGAACTCAGGTGTGTCGGCCCACGACCGTTTCTGGGTCTCGGCAAACTCTTGCAGCTGCTTGTTGTCCTCCATCTGGAGCGCAAAGCGGTTGAAGGCAAATCGCTGCGAAGGTTCTGGTGTGCCTTCTCGCTTGGCTTTGCCACGTGCAATGTCCAGCCTGCGGCGCGACTCCTTGGTGATGGCTACAATGAGTAGCAGCAGATAATTGTACAAGTCGTATGCCTTCGACAGGCTGAAGAAAAGTTCCTTTTCTGCCGTGTCAATGTTCTTGTTACCGTTTTGATAGTACGCGTAGGTTAACTGAACAATCTTGATACGTATGATTTCACGATTAATCATATTGGTACATCTTTCTTGTTATCGGATGCAAATTTAGCGATTTTTCCTTTATCAGACAAGAAAAATCCGCTATTTTTTACGTTTTTAAGTATAAAACGTTTCGTGATTCAATATTAATTAGTAACTTTGCAGCCGCTTTTCGCGAAAGCACATCGAGATTTTTTCGTGTGATGGTGAATTAAGCAAAGTATTTTTTATTAACAACTTAATTTAGAGTAACACAAAGTTATGAGAGAAATCGCAATCAAAGGCCAGAAGCGCGAGACTACTGGCAAGAAGGCTTCAAAGTTGCAGCGCAAAGAGGGACTCATTCCCTGCAACCTGTATGGTGAGGTAAGAAACGAGAAGGGCCTGCCCGAGGCACTGGCTTTCGTCGCTCCTATGACCGAGCTGCGCAAGGCTATCTACAGCCCCCACGTGTTTGTCGTCAACCTGATGATCGACGGCAAGGAGCGCAAGGCCATCATCAAGGAGTTGCAGTTCCACCCCACAACCGATGCACTGCTGCACGCTGACTTCTACGAGGTGAACGAGCAGAAGCCCATCACCGTCGGTATTCCTGTCAAGCTGAACGGTCTGGCACAGGGCGTGCGCGAGGGTGGTAAGCTGAACCTCTCTATCCGTAAGATCGACGTGACCGCTCCCTACAAGATGATTCCTGAGATTCTCGAGATTGACGTGACCAACCTGGGCCTGGGCAAGGCTATCAAGGTGGGCGAACTGAGCTTCGAGGGACTCGAGCTGGCTACGCCCGCTCAGGTGGTTGTATGCTCAGTCAAGGAGACACGTGCTTCAAAGGCTGCCGCTGCTGAGGCTGCACAGTAATTGTCACGCAAAGCTAAAGGGGATAGCTCCGATAACAATGAGGAGCCTATCCCCTTGAATTTTTTTACACGACAAGAATGGAAAAATACTTAATTGTTGGTCTGGGCAATGTCGGTGACGAATACGACATGACACGCCACAATACGGGATTCATGGTATTGGATGCCTTCGCAAAGGCATCCAATATCTGTTTTCAGGACAAGCGTTACGGATTTGTGGCCGAGACCTCGCTGAAGGGGCGCAAGGTGTTCTTGCTGAAACCCTCGACCTATATGAACCTGAGTGGCAATGCCGTGCGCTATTGGCTCAATCAGGAGAACATCGACCAGCAACGGCTGTTGGTGATCAGCGACGATGTGGCACTGCCGCTGGGCGCGTTCCGGCTGAAGGCCAACGGCTCGAATGGCGGACACAACGGTCTGGGACACATACAGCAGCTCATCGGTCAGCAGTATGCCCGTCTGCGCATGGGCATCGGCAATGACTATGCACGTGGCCGGCAGATAGACTGGGTGCTGGGCCGCTACGACGAAGACGACCTGAAGGTGTTGCAGCCAAGCATCGATACGGCTGTGGAGATCATCAAGAGCTTCGTGCTGGCCGGCATCGACGTCACGATGAACCAGTTCAACTGGCTGGGCAAGGGGCCGAAGCCCACTACAAATTTGTAGCACTCTGCAGACGATTTTTTTTACCATTATATTATAATTAGAAGACAATGTCGAAAGCGCAAGATAAGAATTCAAATCAGGCTGCTTCATCGTCAGGTGGGGCAGGGGGCGGACTGGCCCGTATCGACAAGTGGCTGTGGGCAGCTCGCATCTTCAAGACCCGCAGCATTGCATCCGATGCCTGTAAGAACGGTCGGGTGATGGTGGGCGGTACCACGGTGAAGCCTTCGCGTATGGTGAAGGTGGGCGAAACGGTCAATGTGCGCAAGCCGCCCGTGACCTATTCCTTCAAGATTCTGAAGACGATTGAGCAGCGAGTGGGGGCCAAGCTGTTGTCCGAGGTCTACGAGAACGTGACCGCGCCCGACCAGTATGAGCTGTTGGAGATGAACCGCATCAGTGGATTCGTCGACCGCGCTCGTGGCACTGGCCGTCCTACGAAGAAAGACCGTCGTGCGATGGATGCCTTCGTCACGCCCTCGCTCGAAGGCTTCGGAGGCTTCGATTTCGACAGCTACTGGGAGGACGATGAGGATGAGTAGAAATTATGAATTTTCTTGACAACGACCCCTCTGAGAATCGCATGAAATTCACCAAACTGCAAGTGGCTTGCAAATATGCGAGTATTGGATGTGGTTGTGTATGTTTTTGATTTACAGTATGTTGTAAAGTTTTACTTCGCAAAATGGATAGTTTTTGGCTCTAATCAATTCGTCTTTCGAACAACTCCGAAAGACATTCATTGGCATTTGTGCTGTGATTAGTATTGAATCATGGTGGGTTTGCAGCCATATCAAACTGAGTTTCATCATCAGTCACGTTCTGATCTAAGTCATATCTCAGTTTGATATGGCTGTAAACCCACCATGATTCAATACTAATCTCAAAACGATGGTTACGGCATGGCATGACAGCATGTGTATCCTCGCTCCTAGAATGCTACTTTCAGAAGGTGCTTTTTTCTATGAATTTTCTTTACAAAATGCGAGTGTCACAGTAGCTCTGTTCGCCACATCAGATGTGGTCTTCCATGCTCCAATTCCGTCGAATTTTCGTATTATAGACTTGAACGCCATAACTTCGCTGGAAAAAAAGCAACGAAAAGGTCAAAAGTGACTGGAAAAATGGCAGCGAAAGTTGCAAAAGTCGTTGGAAAAATGTGACTTTATAGTTACTTATGATGCTGTGACGATGGTGATTTGCTCACACTTTCCGCCTAATTTGCAAATGCTAATTTGGAAAACTATAAATTTGTAACACTCTAATAAAGGAAGACCTTTGGAGGTTATGCGAGATATCTTGTGGGTGATACCTCCAGTGTAGGGGCAGGCCCTGTGCCAGCCCGATGGACCTTAGGGGCCAATGTGCACGGAGTCTTTTGCGGATGAACACCCTGTAGGGTGTGCGGGCTGGCACAGGGCCTGCCCCTACATCCGCCGTATGCCTCACCCACACAATTTCTTGCAGAACCGAAAAGGCAGGAAAGACTACACAGCAAAAGCATAATTACGCCAATTACGGTAATTTCTTTCCTTTCTTTTTTGTTTGAATTGATAACCGATTACTAAAAAATGCAAAAGTGCGTGGCTCGATTATACATTTTCATGAAAAGTGGCAATATATAGATAGAAGACCAAAGAGAAATGAAGAAAGAGTCAGGCAATACCTCCGAAGCAATACAGGACGAGACGATGCTCATACGGCGAATCCTCGACGGACAGACAGAGCTGTTCCGACTGCTTGCCAGACGATATGCCGGACAGGTGCTGCAAATGGTGGCTCGCCTGATTCCTTCGCCCGAAGAGGCCGAGGATACAACACAGGACGCACTGCTGGAGGCCTTCCAGAGCCTTGCCCGCTTCGATGCGCGGCAGGCCACATTCCAGACATGGCTCATGCGCATTGCTTACCATACGGCTTTGAAACACTACCGACGGCATCACAAGGAGGTCTGCATGGTTGAGGTGGAACAACGGTGGCTTGACAACATCACAGATACCGAGACCGATGTCTTGCTGGACGACACCGCAGCCGACCGCGTGGCACTCATGGAAAAGGCCATCGGCATGCTGAAGTCCGACGACCAGATGCTGCTCACACTCTATTACTTTGACAACCGCTCGATACGCGAAATCGCCTGCATCATGGAACACGACGAGGCCTATTTTCGTTCGCGGCTGCAATGGATTCGGAAAAGATTGGCTATCACCATCAAAACACTTGAACGCAATGAAGGAAGATGAGATAAGCAGAGACCAGGGGCTGCGACTTGCCTTGCAGCGCAGGAATGAAGCCGCCGGGCGAATGATGCTGTCGGAGGATTTCGCCGACCGTCTGATGCAACGTATCGACGCACAGAAAACAAAGCCCAGACATCGGCGTACATGGCTCTATGCCGCCATCGGTGCCGTTGCCGCCTGCATGCTGCTGTTGGTGCATCATATAAATAATAATGAGGAGGCGAAGATGGAATGTTCGTTGGCGGTACAGAAGGCGGCTCTGCGAGACGTAACAATGAACGCAGAGAAAGAAAACAAGTTGCCAGTGGTTATGGCAGAAACGTCCGTCGCAGTAGAACCGAAACAGGAGCGAGCCGAAAGACAGACTCGCCCTCGGGGAAAAGCAAGTGCTGCAAAGCGGAAATCAAGGAGCGACGAGCACATCACGAAACTGCTCGACGATGCCGACAAGGCTTTCTGGCAGGCAACGGTACAATGCGCAATGGACATTGAAGAGACGTTCTTGCAAGATGAGGAACAGGAGGAAACGGAGTATGAAACAGAAATCGTTATTTAAGTGAGGATATGAGATACGCTATACTTCTTACAATTATTTGGACTTTCACGTTGGGTGGATATGCCCAGACACATGTGAGACAGGTCGTTGATGGCTTGATTGCAGGACATCCTGAATGGGTAGTGAGCACGGCGGAAAGCAAGTCTGGCACACAATCGAGCCATGTCTATCTGCTGTCTATGCCCGACCAGTCGGCTATCGACTCCCTGCAGGTTGCCTTCGATGCCGACAAGATGGAAGGCTACAACTACATACGCACCTCTGCCGCGTATAATCAGGCCCGGCGCAAGCATCGTCGGCAGACCGTCACGCTGCAGAATGGCGAGCGACTGGATAGCCATTCAACGGAATACAGTTTCGTATCGCTGTCGGTCGTCGACCCGTCGAACGGTATCTATCGAACGAACTATATCCTGAAATGGTATCTGCCAAAGAACGGTCGGACGGAGGCCAAGCTGTACATCCTCTATGGTTCCAGACCGAATAATCATAAGGAATGAATGCCAAAAAACTTGTTTTACTAATCATCAAAGAAAATGAACAGAATCACTAAATCACTCTTGATGCTTGCCATCATGTTCTTCGCGAGCGAAACATCTCTTTGGGCTGAGCAGTCGAATGCGGCACAAAGCGAAATTGACAGGCACATCGCCAAGTTGCTGAAAGCATATCCCCAGGCGCCATCGCGGGAAATGCTCGACAAATCTCCTGAGACAGGAAAACTCCTGCAGCATATCACGGAGTATAGCTTCCGTGGCATCAAACCGAAGAAATTAGCCCCTCTGATCGGTGCCCTGCGTAATTCGAAAAACGGTTATTACACCCAGGAGAGTACGATGGATGATGGTGGCCATGTCTATGAACTACGTGTGGCCAGTCCCGACCCGGATTTTCGCACGGTCTATGTCTTGCAGACGAAGGGCAATGATGCCGATCTGCACGTGCTCTACAGTAGGGTGTCCTTTAGTGAGTTGTCCACCAACTTCTGCTATTCCCCAGACAAGTACTACACGCTCGTCAACAAAAGCACGGGCGCCAGGCTGGGACAGTCGTTCGACTACAACTATCATGCCAGTGCCTATCGGGAGTCGGCCCCCTCAGGACAGACACCTATTGGCATTGTTATTACCGACGACAAGGTCTTTCGTTTCAAGTTCGTGCCAACGGTGGTTGTCGACACGCGCTTCTCCGACACCGTGTGTGAGGACTGTTTCATCGTCACCGAAGACCTGCATGCCCTGGAGGACGGTTCGGAGGCCACCGAAGGGCAGTGGCTCATCTTCCGCTACTTGGACAAGAAGAGTCCTTTTCAGCAGTGGAAGCTGATTGAGAAGGACGGCACGGTCACCATCATCAACAAAGCCACGGGGCGCTGTGTCGACCTGGCTGGCGGTGAGACGAAAGAAGGGGCTGCCATATTCAGCTATGACATCAACGATGATCCGTTGACCAATGCCAACCAGAAGTGGATAATCGAAGAGGCTGAGCATTGATTAGCAAATCCTTATAAGTAAAGTTAGTACTCAGGACAGGCATGGGCCGCAGTGATGCGTTCCCATGCCTTTTTCTTCTTAGGGTGAAAGAATTTGTTTCTATTTTGGAAAGAAATTTCCGTAATTGGCATGTTTTTAGGAATAGGGTGTCCCTCAAGAAATCACGTCAATTACGGAAATATCTTCCATCACATTTAGCCGACTAAACCAGATGGCTGATCAGTTCTTCGCGGTCGCCGGGCAACATGTCGATGACGGGAATCTCGATCATCGTATAGCAACCGGGCTGTAGGCGCATGGAGGCGCGGGCCACATTGACCAACACCTGGCCCGTGAGTGCAGGATTGTTGATGCTCATGTTGAACTCCAGACGCTGGTTCTGCGTCTTGCCGCTCACACCCTTGCGCACCAGGTTCACACCGTGACCCATGTCGCGCACGTCGTCGACACTCTCCACCTGGAACACGTGCGTTTCGTCGTTGGCGAAATAGGGGTCGGCCTTGATGGCGGCTGTCACCTCATCGAGCTTGGCACCCTCTTCCAGCTCCACGTAGACCATGCGGCGATGAATGCCTTCGCCCAAGGGGATGGTCATGGAGAGCGCATTCTTCACGCCGGCCTTTGAGCGCACACACACCGAATGGCCCATCGACATGCCCGGTCCGAAGTTGGTGTAGCTCAGTCCCTTCGGGGCGAGGCTCTGCATCAGTGTGCGCACGATGCTGTCTGAACCCGGATCCCATCCGGCGGCAATCACGCTCACGGTGTTGGTCTGCTTGTTCAGGTCCATGAGCGTGCGGCGATAGTCGCGAATCAGGGTGTGAATGTCGAACGAGTCGACGGTGTTGATGCCTAATGGCAGAATCTGCTTGGCATACTCCTCACACGAACGAGTGGGCGTGGCCAGTATGGCGACGTCGACATCCTTCAGCTCGCGTATTTCCTTCACAACCTCATACTGTGCCAGTTCGGCTGGCTTGTTCTCTGCTCCTTGACGGCGCACGATGCCTGCCACCTCCATGTCGGGAGCGGCCTCAAGAGCCTCGAGTGCATAGCGTCCAATGTTGCCGTATCCAACGACGGCTGCTCTGATTTTTTTCATTTCTATTTTACTTTGTGTTGTTGAAAAATCTAATTTGCTTGCAAAAGTACATATTTTCGATGGTAAAACCTAACAAAAAGACAAGAAATTGCTGAAATAGTTGAATTGTGAACAAAACTGTTGGGCAGTAGGGACAGAATCGTTGCAAAAGACAATAAATAATGCAAGGCGAGCGTTATTACAAGAAAACGACATGCTATGATTGAATATATAAAAGGTGAACTCACCGAACTGACACCCGCACTGGCCACGGTCGAGGCAGCAGGCGTAGGCTATGCCCTGAACATTTCGCTCAACACCTACAGTGCTTGTCAGAAATATCTGTCCAAGGCTGGCGAGGCTGCCAAGACACCCGTGAAACTCTACGTCTACGAGGCCATTCGCGAAGATGCCTATGTGCTGTATGGCTTCTATAATAAGAAGGAACGCGAGATGTTCGAACTGCTCATCACTGTGAGCGGAGTGGGCACCAACACGGCCCGCATGATGCTCTCCGGCATGAGCGTGCCAGAACTGTGCTCTGCCATCTCGACAGGCAATGCCAAGCTGATCCAGAGTATCAAGGGTATTGGCAAGATGACCGCACAGCGCATCATCGTAGACCTGCGTGACAAGATTGTGGCCTTGGGCATTGCCGACGAGATTCCCGCCGGAGGCTCGATAGCAGCACCGATAGACAATGCCGTGCGCGACGAGGCCGTGGCCGCACTCACCATGCTTGGCTTCTCGCCTGCTCCCACGCAGAAGGTGGTGGTCGGCATCTTGCAGCAGCAGCCTGCTCTGCCCGTGGAGCAAGTGGTGAAACTGGCACTGAAGCAAATCAAGTAGTGGGCAAACACGGCTCAAACTTCATAACAAAACAGGGGCGATGCAATAATTGCACCTGTTTTTGCGTTATTTTATCAGTGTGACAATGAGTTAGATAGGTTTTGAAACGACTGGCATATCTATTGCTCGTCTTGGTGGGTATCACGACTTTTGCGGCCCAGCCCCAGCAAGACGATGACGACAAAGCGAAGAAGGTTGCGCCGAAAGCGCAGCCCAAAGCGTTGACGGTCGAGGATGAGACAATCCCCGACTCGTTGGTGCATTCGCGATGGAGGATACAGCGCACGGCACCTGTCACAACCGAAGACCTGGACTCCAGCGCACTGGACTTGCGCATGCCTGAGAACGTGAAGCTTGAGGCCGTCTACAACGATTCGCTGAACCTGTATTACATCGGTTCGAAGATTGGCGACAGCTATCTGAACGCCCCCTTCGTGATGACACCCGAAGAGTATCTGAAGTGGAGCGAGCGCCGGGCGCGTCAGCAGTTCTTCCGCAAGAAGGATGCCGACAACGTGGCGGCCAAGGGAAAGGAGAAGTTCGACTTTACCGATATGCACTTCGACCTCGGACCGGCTGAGAAGATCTTCGGCCCCGGCGGTGTACGTGTGAAGACGCAAGGAACGGCAGAGCTGAAGCTGGGTGCCACACTGAAGAGCGTAGACAATCCGAGTCTGCCGATTCGCAACCGAAAGACCACCTCCTTCGATTTCGACGAGAAAATCAACCTGAGTGTGAACGGCAAGGTAGGCGATAAGGTGAACATGAACCTGAACTACAACACCGATGCCACGTTCGATTTCGATACGAAGAACCTGAAACTGAAGTATGAAGGCAAGGAAGACGAAATCATCAAGTTGGTGGAGGCAGGCAACGTCACCTTCCCCTCGAACAACTCATTGGTGAGAGGCGCGTCCAGTCTTTTCGGTATCCGAACCGACATGCAGTTTGGACGGCTGAAGTTGCAGACCGTGCTGTCGCAGAAGAACTCCACCTCGAAGAGCGTGTCGAGCAAAGGCGGCACCCAGACCACCCCCTTCGAACTGAACGTGGCCGACTACGAAGAGAACCGTCACTTCTTCCTGTCGCATTATTTCCGTGAGATTTACGATCGCGCCATGCAGACGTTGCCCAACTTGATGACGGGTATCAAGATCAACCGCGTGGAGGTTTGGGTGACGAACAAGTCGGGCAGTACGACTAACACGCGTAACATTGTGGCCTTCACCGACTTGGGCGAAGGCTCCGGCATAAGCAATACCACCATGTGGCATTCCACGGGTATTGCCGTCCCCAGCAACCAGTCGAACGATGAGTATCAGACCCTTGTGAGCAACATTGACACGGTGTCGCGCAACATCGACCAGGTGTCGGCCAAGCTGGAGGTCTATGCCGACTTGCATGGCGGCAGCGACTACGAGAAACTGGCCTCGGCCCGACTGCTCAATTCCAGCGAATACAGTGTGAACACCTCGTTGGGCTACATCTCGCTGAAGACCGGACTGCAGACCGACCAGGTGCTGGCCGTGGCCTTCGAATATACATACGGCGGACAGACCTATCAGGTGGGTGAGTTCTCGAGCGACCTGACCCAGACGGACAAAGTGCTCTTTGTCAAATCGCTGAAGAACACGTCGAACAATCCTTCGCAAGGCAACTGGCGACTGATGATGAAAAACGTGTACTATCTGGCTACCAATGTTGAGAAGGAGAAGTTCAAGCTCGACATCAAGTATCAGAGCGACACCACTGGCACCTATCTGAACTATCTGCCAGAGGCCGATCTGAAAGGCACCACACTGTTGAAGGTAATGGGACTGGACCGACTGGACAACAACCTGAAGCCTCACTCTAACGGTCAGTTCGACTTTGTGGAGGGCTACACCGTGAGCAATGGCCGCGTGTTCCTGCCTTCAGCCGAACCCTTTGGCAGTTACCTGCGCGAATATCTGAAGAATAACGGAATGGAGCAGCTGGCAGACAAATATTGCTTCCATGAACTGTACGACTCGACCAAGACCTTTGCTAAGCAGACGGCAGAGAAGAACAAGTACGTCATGACGGGTCAGTACAAAGGCTCGTCGGCCAATGTCATCTCTCTGGGTGCCTACAATGTTCCGCAAGGCTCTGTCGTCGTGACAGCCGGCGGCGTGACGTTGCAGGAAGGCACCGACTACTCGGTGGACTATGCCGCAGGCGAGGTGACCATCCTGAACCAGAGCATCATCGATGCAGGAACGAACGTGAACGTCAGTCTGGAAGACAACACCAACTTCGGCATGATGCGAAAGACCATGTTCGGTGTGAACTGGGAATATGACTTCAGCAAGAACTTCACCCTGTCGGGTACCATTCAGCACTTGCAGGAACAGGCGCTTACCACTAAGGTTGCAATGGGCGAGGAGCCGCTGAACAACACGCTGTGGGGACTGAGCATGAACTGGAAACAGGAGTCGCAGTGGCTGACGAAGATGCTCGACAAGATTCCGCTCCTGAACGTCACCCAGCCTTCGCAGATTAACTTCACGGGCGAGTTTGCCCACCTGATAGCCCATAAGTCACGCGGCACGCAGGACAATGCCTCATATATTGATGACTTTGAGAACACGAAGAACCTGCTCGACATCGGCGACCCGAAGGCATGGGTGCTGTCGAGCGTGCCTACGATGTTTCGCAGCCATAGCGACAAGACTACCGTGGCCAGTGGCTACGACCGTGCCTTGCTGGCCTGGTACACTGTCGACCCCATCTTCACCCGTCGCTCGTCAAGTCTCACCCCGGCCCACATCAAGAGTGACCTGAACCAGCTGTCCAACCACTATGTGCGCGAGGTGTATGTGAAGGAACTCTATCCCAATCGCTCCCAGTCGAGCTACAGCGGGGCCACGTCTACGTTGCCCGTGCTCAACCTGGCCTACTATCCCAAGGAGCGCGGCCCTTACAACCTGACGACGGCCATGAATGCCGACGGTACGCTGAAGAATCCGGCTGAGAAGTGGGGCGGCATGATGCGCCGGCTGGAGACCACCGACTTTGAACAGGCCAACATCGAGTATATTGAGTTCTGGCTTCTCGATCCTTATATATATATGCGCAAGGATGGCACGGCCAAGAACCATTCGGGCGAACTCTTCATCAACTTGGGCGAGGTGTGCGAGGATGTGCTGCGCGATGGCAAGAAGTTCTACGAGAGCGGCATGCCCGTCGACGGTTCGCAGTCGTTCACCACGACGCAGTGGGGCAAGATTCCCACGCAGGCCACGCAGACCTATGCCTTTGCAACGACCAGCGGATCACGCGAGTTGCAAGACGTGGGCTTGAACGGTCTGACCGATGAGGAGGAACGCAACTTCGGTGCTTATAAGGCTTGGCTCGACTCCATCAGCACCATCGTCACGAACGACAGCCTTTTGCAGGCATGGCGCAACGACCCTGCCGGCGACGACTACCACTACTTCCGTGGCGGCGACTTCGACAACGAGCGCAAGTCGATCATGGATCGCTACAAGCGCATCAACAATCCACAGGGCAACTCGCCTTCTTCTGACCAGCAAACGGAGGGCTACGACACGTCGTATAAGACGGGACCCGATGTGGAGGACATCAACCAGGACTTCACGCTGAACGAGTATGAGCGCTACTTCCAGTATCGCATCCCCATCAGCGACGACGAGCTGCAAGCCTACAACCAGGGCAATAAGAGCGAAGACTCATATATCGTGGACCACCGTGACTACAATGCCAAGCTGCGCAATGGCGATTCGGCCACCGTGCGCTGGTATCAGTATCGCATCCCGTTGCAGGAGGTGAAAGACAAGATTGGCGGTATCAGCGACTTCACGAGCATCCGTTTCATGCGCATGTTCCTCACGGGCTTCGAAGAGCCCATCGTGTTGCGCTTAGGTTCACTCTCGTTGGTGAGGGGCGAATGGCGACAGTACAAGAAGAGCTTGCAGACAGGTGTAGGTGCTGAGACGGGAACGATGGAGATGACCGCGGTGAACATCGAAGAGAACACCAACCGCACGCCTGTTGCCTACGTCTTGCCGCCGGGCATCAACCGTGGCACCGATCCCAACCAGCCGCAGCTGACGGAGAACAACGAGCAGTCGCTTTGTCTGATGGTGAAGAACCTGAGTCAGAACGAGTCGAAGGCCGTCTATAAGAACACGCATCTGGATCTTCGCCAGTACAAGCACATACAGATGTTCGTTCATGCCAACCAGCTTTTGCCCAACAGTACGCAGCTGGAAGACAACCAGTTGGCTGTCTTCATCCGTCTGGGCAGTGACTACAAGAACAACTATTACGAATACTTGATTCCCCTGAAGCTGACGCCTGCCGGCAACTATCGATGGAACTCGCCGGGCGACCGGCCTATTGTCTGGCCACAGGAGAACATGCTCGACATCGATCTGGACATCTTCACGAACTTGAAGCGAGAGCGAAACAAGTCGAAGACGAGCTTCACGCAGCTGTACTCCAACTACGACCCCGACAAGCCGAACAACCGCGTCAGTGTCATGGGTAATCCGTCGCTCGGCGAGGTGAAGACCATGATCATCGGTGTGCGCAATCTGAGTTCCGGACTGAAGTCGGGTGAGGTGTGGGTCAACGAGCTGCGATTGCGCGAGACCAACAACCACGGTGGATGGGCGGCCTCGGGTGCCATGAACATCCAGCTGTCCGACTTCGGTTCGGTGAACCTGACGGGCCGCTATGTGTCCGACGGTTTCGGCGGACTGGAAGAGGGTGTCATGCAGCGCAGCACCGATACGGAGAAGTCCTATTCCGTCACAGCCAACGTGGAGCTGGGCAAGTTCTTCCCCGAGAAGGCCAAGGTCACGGTGCCTGTCTACTACTCTTACACGAAGGAGGTGATCAGTCCGCGATACAATCCGCTCGACACGGATATGCGTCTCTCCGATGCGCTGAATGATGCGGGCGACAAGCGCGACTCCATCGAGAGCATTGCCGTGACGAAGAACGTCTCGCGCAACTTCTCGGTGTCCAACGCACGGGTGGGAATCAAGAGCAAACGGCATCCCATGCCCTACGACCCGGCCAACTTCTCCTTCAGCTACAGCCACTCGCACCGCAAGACCACGGGCAGTACCACCGTGTGGGACACCGACGACCAGTGGCGCGGCGCACTGAACTATACTTATTCGCCGGTCTACAAGACGTGGGAACCCTTCAAGAACCTGAAGGGCAAGTCGAAGTGGCTCAACTTCCCCAAGGCCATCGGCTTCAACTATCTGCCGCAGACCATTGCCTTTGGCGGCGAGCTGACCCGCAACTATTCGGAGCATCAGGAGCGCGACTTGGAGAACACTGAGAATCCCAACCTGCCGTTGGAGTTCAACGAGCAGTTCCTTTTCAACCGCGACTTCCAGTTGCGCTGGGACATCACCAAGAACCTGCACATGAATTTCCAGTCGGCCACTCATGCCGAGGTGGAAGAGCCTTACACCCCCATCAACAAAGACCTCTATCCCGACCGCTATTCGGCATGGAAAGACTCCGTCTGGCACAGCATCAAGAACCTGGGCCGACCGTTGGACTACCGTCAGACGTTCACCGCCAGCTATCAGTTGCCCATCGACAAGTTGCCCGTCTTCGACTGGGTGAAGAGCGATGCTTCGTACAATGCCACCTACTCTTGGCTGCGTGGTGCAACGCTCGAGGACGGCTCTACGCTGGGCAACACCATCTCGAACAACAGCAACCTGAACATCAACGGCTCTCTCAATCTGGAGACACTCTACAACCACATTCCTTTCCTGAAGAAGACGAACGAGCGATTCAAGAAGCAACCCACCAAGAAGCCGATTGCCAAGAAGCCGCAGCCTACCAAGAAGATTGCAAGGGGCGACAAGAGCGATGAGGCTGCCAAGAAGGACGACGAGAAGGAGAAGAAGGTGCTGCCGAAGAACAAGAACACCTATCAGCGCGAGGTGACGCTGCTGCCCGACACCACCGTCAAGGTGACCCACGGCAAGAAGTCTAAGCGGCTCATCGTGACGGCCAAGACGAAGGACGGCAAGTCTTATCATGTGCGATATAAGGTGGTGGACGACAACACCATCCTGCTCAAGCCGAATGGCGACAGCATTGCGCTGAAGCTGAGCGTGATGCCGAAGGAACCGCTGGAGAAACAGTGGTGGTACACGCCTGCACAGTATACGGCTCGTTTGTTGATGATGGTGCGCAACGTCAACCTGTCCTATCGCAAGCAGCGCTCCATGACGTTGCCGGGCTTCATGCCCAACGTTGGCGATGTGTTCGGACAGCGCACGGGCGGTCCGATGGCACCGGGACTCGACTTTGCCTTCGGTCTGGCGGGCGACAGCTATCTGCAGAAGGCCCTGGACAACGACTGGCTGCTTTGCAATGAGAGTGTGGCCACGCCGATGACCAGTTCGCAGACCGAAGACCTGCAGTTGAAGGCCACGCTCGAGCCTGTGCGTGACCTGAAGATCGACCTGTCGGCCTCGCGCACCATGACGCGCTCCAAGAGTGTTCAGTTCATGTATGCCGGTACGCCCACCACGCTGAGCGGCTCGTTCAACATGACCACGATTTCCATCCGCAGTGCCTTCGAGGGCATGGGCAATGCGGGCAACGGCTATCACTCGGCCTCGTTCGACAAGTTCCGTTCGCGTCTGGGCGAGTTCCAGTCCATGTTGCAGGCTCGTTATGCCGGGGCGCGGCCCAACGTGACCAGTGCCGACGGCTCGCCTGTGACGGTCAACGGCATCAATCCCTATTCGGGCGACGTGATGATTCCGGCCTTCCTGGCCAGCTACACGATGGGGGGCGGTTCGTCGCTCGACATCTTCCCGGCGCTTGCCCGCATGCTGCCCAACTGGACCATCCGCTATGGCGGTCTGTCGAAAATCGAGTTCCTGAGCAATCTCTTCAAGAGTGTCAACTTGAACCACGGCTACAAGTCGATGTTCAGCATCGGAGCCTACAACTCCTACAGCTCTTGGCTGGAGTACATGGGCGATCTGGGCTTTGTCAAGGCTGCTGACGGCAGCTTCACGCCAAGCTCCATCTACAACGTGTCGACGGTGAGCATCAACGAGGCTTTCTCACCGCTGCTCGGCATCGACGTGACCTTGCACAACAACATGACCCTGAAGGCTGAGTACAAGACGACCCGTGTGCTGAACCTCTCGATGACGAGTGTGCAAATCAACGAGGCCTTGTCGAAAGACTGGGTTGTGGGCATGGCCTATAAGATTTCCAACTTCAATCTTTTCGGCTCTGGTACATCCAGTCGGAAGGTGAAGAACAGCAAGGGCAAGAACGGCAAGGCGCAGGAGGATTCGAAGTCGAAGAACCAGACGCAGACGAAGAAGGGTGGGGTGAACCACGACCTGAACACGCGTATCGACATATCGTTCCGCAAGCAGGCTGCCATCACACGCGACATTGCCACGGGTGTCAGCTCGGCCTCCAGCGGCAATTCGGCCCTGAAGATTTCCTTGTCGGCAGAATACACCCTTTCGCGCTATCTCAGCATGAGTGCCTACTACGAGCGCCAGACCAACACACCCCTTCTGTCTGCCAGCAGCTATCCCACCACCACCCAGAATTTCGGCATGTCGCTGAAGTTCTCCCTCACTCGTTAGTGTTGAATCGCCCCTCTACGAAAGCCCTTCTTTGCCCTTTTCGTCCATGATGCAACAAGGATTGCCCCTTTTTCGTTCATTGTGCGGTGCTTTGAGCACCGCCTTCCCCCTTGCCCTTTATCGCAATCTGCACCCCCTTCCCATGCTAAAATTTGAACAAGCAGAAATTATGAATTTTCTTGACAACTACCCCTCTGAGAATCGCATGGAATTCACCAAACTGCAAGTCGCTTGCAAATATGCGAGTATTGGAAGGGTTTGTGTATGTCGCTGATTTACAGTGTGTTGCGAAATTTGATTTCGCAAATAGAGCACTTCCTGTCATCAGAAATTCGCCTTTCGAACAATTCTGAATGGCATTCTTCAGCCTTCATGCTGTGATTTGTATTGAATCAAAGTGGGTTGGCAGTCATATCAAACTGAGTTATGACTTGGATCAGAACGTAACGGAAGTAAGAACTCAGTTTGATATGACTGTAAACCCACTTTGATTCAATATCAATCTCAGAACGATGGTTCTGGCATGTCGTAATGGCAGTTGTGTCCTCGTTCCAGAATGCCACTTTCAGAAGGGCCTTTTTTTTATGAATTATTTTTACAAAAATGCTTCTTTTTTCTGACCTACATAATGATAAAAAATAACTTGGGACGATTTATCGTCTGTTCAGACCGCCCCTAACCCCTCCTCGCTCGGCTCTGCCGCTTGCCTTAGCAAGAACTCAGGAGGGGAACAGGTTAGCTTTGCTTTTCATTTGCCTTTGGAAACTGGGTCTAACTATTTCCCCTCCTGAGTTCTTGCTAAGGCAAGCGGCAGAGCCGAGCGAGGAGGGGTTAGGGGTGGTCTGAACAAGTGATTTTTGTAATATGTAACTTTGTACCGCCAAAATTTCGTAAGTTAAAAGCACCAGCTTTCCTGCCCGACAGCGTGCTGGTGGACAGTGAGGAAGGCTATGGCTATCAGCAGTTTTTCACGGACGGCAAGAAAGGCAAACTGTACATGAGCATC
>CACXXD010000037.1 GCA_902771445.1 uncultured Prevotellaceae bacterium | reverse complement strand
TTTTTTCGTAACTTTGCGCCCTATTTAAGAAAATATTCAGAGAAAGCAAATGATTACAGTTACGAATCTGGCGATTCAATTCGGAAAGAAGGTTCTATACAAAGACGTGAACCTCAAGTTTACAGGAAACAACATCTATGGCATCATTGGAGCCAACGGAGCCGGCAAGTCTACGCTGCTGAGAGCCATCAGCGGTGAACTGGAACCCAACAAGGGAACTGTGGAGATGGCCCCGGGCGAACGTCTCTCGGTGCTGGAGCAAGACCACTTTAAATATGATGACTACACAGTGATGGACACGGTGCTCATGGGGCATCAGCCACTGTGGAAGAACATGAAAGAGCGCGAAGCCCTCTACGCAAAGGGAGAGATGACCGAGGAAGAGGGAAACCGCGCTGCTGAGCTGGAGATGGCTTTTGCCGAGATGAACGGCTGGGAGGCTGAGAGTGAGGCTGCCCAGCTGCTGCAGAACCTGGGTATCAAAGAGGATGTGCACTATACACAAATGGCACACATCTCGAACAACGAGAAGGTGCGCGTGATGCTGGCCAAGGCTTTGTTCGGACATCCCGACAACCTGCTGCTCGACGAGCCTACCAACGACCTTGACCTTGACACCGTGCAATGGCTGGAGGAGTATCTCAGCTCGCTGGAACAGTGTGTGCTCGTCGTATCGCACGACCGCCACTTCCTCGATGCCGTTTCTACACAGACGGTGGACATCGACTTCGGCAAGGTGACTCTCTTCTCGGGTAACTACTCGTTCTGGTATGAGTCCAGCCAGCTGGCCCTGCGACAGGCACAGAACCAGAAGATGAAGGCCGACGAAAAACGCAAGCAGCTGGAGGAGTTCATACGTCGCTTCTCGGCCAACGTGGCCAAGTCGAAGCAGACGACTTCAAGAAAGAAGATGCTGGAGAAACTGAACGTGGAGGAAATCACGCCCTCAACACGCAAATACCCGGGCATCATCTTCCAGATGGAGCGCGAGCCAGGCACACAGATCCTGGAGGTAGAGGGGCTGAAAGCCACCGATCCCGATGGAACGGTGCTCTTCGACAACGTGTCGTTCACCATCGAGAAAGGACAGAAGACGGTGTTCCTTTCGCACAATCCGAAGGCCATGACCGCACTCTTCGAAATCATCAACGGCAACCGTGAGGCTGATGCCGGTACCTACAAATGGGGTGTGACCATCACCACGGCCTACCTGCCGCTGGACAACACGGAGTTCTTCCAGTCGGAAATGAATCTCGTGGACTGGCTGTCGCAGTACGGAACGGGCAACGAGGTGATGATGAAGTCGTATCTGGGCCGCATGCTCTTCCGCGAAGAAGACGTGCTGAAGCATGTCAACGTGCTGTCGGGTGGCGAGAAGATGCGCTGCATGATTGCTCGCATGCAACTGAAGAACGCCAACTGTCTGATTCTCGACACACCCACCAACCACCTCGATCTGGAATCGATTCAGGCCTTCAACAACAATCTGGTGCAGTTCAAGGGCAACATTCTCTTCGCCTCGCATGACCATGAGTTCATTCAGACCGTAGCCGACCGCATCATTGAACTAACCCCGAAGGGAACCATCGACAAGCTGATGCAATATGACGACTACATCTACGATGAAGCTATCAAGGAGAAGAAGGCAGAAATGTATGCATAGCATTTCGGCACAGTATTTGCATGATAGCCATAAAACATAAAATACACCTTTATCATGGAAGAAAAAGAAATAAACAAGGAACAAGAAGAGACACTGACTGACAAAGAGGCAGTTGTTGAGGATACTGACGAAAAGACAGACGAGCCACGCGAAGAAGTGACAGAAGGGCAGACCGAAGAGGCCGGCGAGGAAAAAGACCCGCTGGAACTGGCCAACGAACAGATTGCCGATCTGAAGGACAAGTACCTGCGACAAGTGGCCGAGTTCGACAACTATCGCAAGCGCACACTGAGAGAACGCGCCGAACTGATTCTGAACGGAGGCGAGAAGGTCATCACCAGCCTGCTGCCCGTTCTCGACGATATGGAACGCGCCATTGCCAACGGTGCAAAGACTGAAGACCCGAACGTGCTGCGCGAAGGCATGGAACTCATCTACCACAAACTGACCAAGGTGCTCGAAGGCCACGGCGTGAACAAAATCGACACGAAGGATGCCGACTTCGACACCGACATCCACGAGGCTGTTGCAATGGTTCCGGGCATGGGCGACGACAAGAAAGGCAAGGTCATAGACTGTCTGGCCACGGGCTACAAACTGAACGACAAGGTAATTCGCCACGCCAAGGTGGCTGTGGGATCATAATTGAGCTTAGACAATGGAGAAGAGAGACTACTACGAGGTGTTAGGCGTGGCCAAGACGGCCTCGGAAGATGAAATAAAGAAGGCCTATCGAAAGATTGCCATCAAGTATCACCCTGACCGCAACCCGGGCGACAAAGAGGCTGAAGAGAAGTTTAAGGAAGCTGCCGAAGCCTACGACGTGCTGCACGACCCACAGAAGCGCCAGCAGTACGACCAGTTCGGTTTCAACGGCCCGATGGGCAGCGGCGGCTTTGGAGGATTCGGTGGCGCGTCGATGAACATGGACGACATTTTCTCCATGTTCGGCGACATCTTTGGAGGTCACGGCTTCGGGGGCTTTGGCGGCGGAGGACGCGGACGCACGCAGCAGATGCGTGGCGGCGACCTGCGACTGAAGGTCAGGCTGACACTCGAAGAAATCAACAAGGGCGTGACCAAGAAGTTCAAGGTGCGCAAAGACATCGAGTGCAGTCACTGTCATGGCAGCGGTGCCGAGAACGGCAGCGTCAAGGAAACTTGTCCTACATGTCATGGCTCTGGTGTCATCACCCATACCACGCAAAGTATCTTCGGCATGATGCAGACACAAGGTGTTTGTCCGACGTGTCACGGCACAGGCGATGTGATCAAGAACAAGTGCCACGAATGCGGCGGTTCGGGTGTAGTGAAGGGTGAAGAGGTTGTTGAAATCAAAATTCCCGCAGGTGTGGCCGAGGGCATGGTCATCAATGTGCCAGGCAAAGGCAATGCAGGCCCGAACAACGGTATCAACGGCGACATCCAAGTGTTCATAGAGGAAGAAGAAAACGACACCTTTGTACGCGACGGCAACGACCTCATCTATAACCTCTTGCTCGACTTCCCGACAGCTGCGCTGGGCGGCGAAATAGAGATTCCCACCATCGAAGGCACAAAGCTGAAAGTGAAAATTGAAAACGGCACACAGCCCGGCAAGACACTGCGCCTGCGCGGTAAAGGTCTGCCTGCCGTGAAAGGATACGGAAACGGTTGTGGCGATTTGGTGGTCAACATCAGCGTCTACGTTCCGAAGACGCTCTCACGCGAGGAAAAACACGCACTGGAGAGTTTCCGCGACAGCGACAACTTCAAAGGCGACCGTCAGACGAAAGAGTCCATATTCCAAAGATTCAAGAACTATTTCTCGTAAGCTATGAATTATAAAGAGGTGACTGAGTATCTCTATAGTCAGGTGCCAAGCTTTGAAAAGCAAGGAACGGCTGGCTATAAAGAGGGACTGGAGACAACATTGAAACTGGACGAGCACTTCAAGCATCCGCACGAATACTTTCGCTCTATCCACGTGGCGGGTACCAACGGCAAAGGCTCCGTCTCGCACAGCATTGCCTCGCTGTTGCAGGTGTTCGGCTATCGCGTAGGTCTCTACACCTCACCTCATCTGGTTGACTTCAGTGAACGAATACGCGTCAACGGCCAGCCAATCCCACAGGACTATGTCGTGGAATTCGTTGAGAAGGAAAGGGAGTTCTTCGAACCCCTTAACCCTTCTTTCTTCGAAATCACGACGGCCCTGGCTTTCAAGTTCTTCAAAGACATGAATGTCGACATTGCCGTCGTCGAGGTCGGACTGGGCGGACGGCTGGATTGCACGAACATCATCAACCCGATTCTCTCCATCATCACCAACATCTCGTTAGACCACATGCAACTGCTGGGAACAAGCGTTGAGCAGATAGCAATGGAGAAAGGTGGAATCATCAAGCCGGGCATACCCGTCATCATTGGAGAGACGACCTCTGAGACGCGCCCCATCTTTGAGGCACTGGCCGAGGAGAAAAAGGCCCCCATCTACTTTGCCGAAGACGAAGACGAGCGGGAAATCATTTCGGCTGAGCCTGTTCCCGAAGGCGGCATGCTGTACAAGGCTAAGCATCTGGCCGACTTCAAAGGCGAACTGAGCGGACTGTATCAGGTGAAGAACATGAACACCATCATGGCTGCCATGCACCGACTGATGGATGAGGACTATCTGTGCCAATGCTATGACCCTGACAACAACCGAAAGATACAGGAAGAAATGACTCTGGCCTTGACGAACGTAAGCAAGATAACGGGACTCATGGGCCGCTGGCAGACCGTCGGGAACAACCCCACCATCGTCTGCGACACGGGTCACAACGTTGCAGGATGGGAGTATCTGAGCAAGCAACTGGAGATGGTGAAGTGCAATCAGATGCACATCGTATTCGGAGTGGTAGAGGACAAAGACGTGTATGGCATCATGAATCTGCTGCCCAAGAATGCGACCTACTACTTTACAAAAGCCCAGACCAAAAGAGCTTTTCCAGAGACATCGCTAAAAATCTTTGCCGACCAATTCGGACTGAAAGGCGAATGCTACGCAACGGTGCCTGAGGCCGTTGCCGCCGCTATCGCTGCCGCACAAAGCAACGATTTCATATTTATCGGAGGAAGCACTTATGTCGTGGCCGACTTCCTTAAATCGCGCAATTAGTTGTTTTTAACACCATTTTTTCGCCGATATGTTTGCACATGTCGGCTTTTTTTTGTTCCTTTGCAAAAGATACATTAACTTAAAACCAAACAATTATGGCAAACACAACAGAAAATGCGAATCTGTGTGGTCTGAAGCGTGAAAACTTCCAGACCACGATCAATGGTAAGAAAACCGATCTTTACATTTTACGCAACCGTAAGGGCTTCGAAGTGGCCATCACCAACTATGGAGGTGCTATCTGCGCAATCATGGTACCCGACAAGAACGGAAACATTGCCAATGTCATTCAGGGACACGATAACATCCAGTCGGTCATCAATTCACCAGAACCTTTCCTCTCCACACTGATCGGACGCTTCGGCAACCGCATCTGCAAAGGACAGTTCACTCTGAATGGAAAAGAATACCAGCTGGCCATCAACAACGGACCTAACGCACTGCACGGCGGACCCACAGGATTCCATGCCCGCGTATGGGACGCAAAGCAAATGGGACCACGCGCACTGGCATTGCATCGCATTTCATCTTATGGCGAAGAGGGATTCACTGGCGAGGTTGACATCACTGTAGAGTTTACATTCACAGACCAAAACGAACTGGTGCTCGAATATCTAGCAACAACCAATAAAAAGACTATCGTAAACTTTACACACCACGGCTTCTTCTGTCTGGCTGGAACCGCCGATCCTACCCCAACAATCAACGATCTTCAGTGCGAAATCAACGCCGATTTCTATATTCCCATCGACAACACATCAATTCCTACGGGTGAAATCCGCAAAGTGGAAGGCACTCCGTTCGACTTCCGCACGGCTAAGCCCGTCGGTCAGGACATCGATGCCGACGACGAACAGATTAAGAATGGTGCCGGCTATGACCATTGCTTCGTACTGAATAAGAAGGAAGAAGGCGAACTGAGTTTTGCTGCCAAAATCAAGGATCCTAACAGCGGACGCACCATGGAGGTCTACACAACCGAACCTGGTGTTCAGGTATATAGCGACAACTGGGCAGACGGATACAAAGGCTATCATGGCGCAACATTCGGACGTCGCTCAGCCATCTGCTTCGAGTGCCAGCACTTCCCCGACACACCCAACCGTCCGTACTTCCCTTCTGTCATCCTGCGTCCCGGACAGCAATACAAGCAGAAGACCATCTATAAGTTTGACGTGGAATAAAACACGATCCCCTACCCTTCACTTTTGAGGGGTAGGGTCTTTAACTATAAACAAACTGTCCAATCAAGAACAAATCACTTTAATAATTTTTAAAAAAGGAGACCACCATTTTAGCCGTGCTTCCTCTTGGAAGTGGACAGAGGTGGATTTAAACTATGTCACAAAAACAAACACCGAACTACTTGTTCCCTTTGATTATTGTGTTCATTGTGTGCTTCCTCATCGGATTCATCACAACAATGAACAACTCAATGATTGAATTCTGTAAGGAAGCATTCCACCTGACCGACACACAAGGTCAGCTTGTGAACACTTTCTTCTATGGTGCTTACTTCTTCTCTATCCCATTTGCCATGATGATGAGCAAGATCGGCTACAAAGCAACGCTCGTTCTCGGTCTTACCGTCGTCGGCCTCGGCTTTATTGCCAACAACTTGGGTGTTACTGCCGCACTGGGTACAGAGAGCGTCTACACCGTGTTCCTTTGCTGCATGAGCCTTGTGGCACTTGGCGTAGTAATGCTTCAGCTGGTGGCCAATCCATACGTGATGGTGCTCGGTAAGCCAGAGTCGGGTGCTTTCCGCATGACACTCTCACAGGCACTGAACTCCGTAGCAACCACCGTTGCACCTATTTTCATCACCACAGTCATCATTGCAGGCAAGCCAAAACTGCCTGAGAACGTGCCTGGCCCGTTCCTCATGCTCGGTATCTTCGCCTTGATTATTGCTGCCATTCTCTTTTTCATCAAACTTCCCGATCCTGACATGGAGAAGAAAGATGATGCTGAAGCTGAAGTAGACGCAAAGAAATACAAGAGCAGCGTTTTCCAGTATCCGCACGTATGGTTCGGTGCACTGGCTATCGCTATGTACATGGGACTTGAAATCGGTATTCCCTCAATGCTCCCTGCTTACTGGAAAGCCGACCCCAACCTGCCCGGTTCTGCAACCGACTATCTGCCTCTCTACTGGGGTGGCATGATGGTTGGCCGTTTCGTGGGTTCTGCCATTCTGGCAAAGTTCGAGGCTCGCAAGCTGCTTACAGCATGTCTGGTTCTCGGTGCTTGCTGCGTTGGCATCTCATTCTTCCTGCCAGGCATGTCGGCTGTTTATGCAATGCTGGCCGCCGGTCTGTTCCACTCTGTAATGTGGCCCCTCATCTTCAACCTAGGTCTGCAAGAGCTTGGTCCTCACACGAAGAATGCCTCCGGCCTCATCAACATGGGCGTGCTCGGTGGTGCAACGCTGCCCCTGCTCATGGGTACGGTTGTCGACAATCCCGCCCTCGGTGTTGGTGTAGCTATCATGATGATGTTCGTTTACTATGCTTACGTGCTCTGGTTCTGCAACTGGGGTAGCAAGATTGGTATTAACGTAAAATAGTTTTCTATCATAACATTTTAAAAAAGTATTAACATGATTGACATTGAATTTGTAAGAAGCCGCTTCATCAAGCATTTTGACGGTAAGACGGGTAACGTCTACACATCTCCTGGTCGTATCAACCTGATTGGTGAGCACACCGATTATAATGGTGGATTCGTATTCCCCGGTGCAGTTGACAAAGGTGTAACAGCTGAGATGCGTGCCAATGGTACAGAAGACACCGTAATGGCATACGCTATCGACCTGAAAGACCGCGTAGACTTCAAGCTTTCCGACCCCGCAGGTCCCAAGGCTTCATGGGCTCGCTACATCTACGGTATCGCTCTGGAGATGAAGAAACTGGGTGTTCCCGTGAAAGGCTTCAACATCGCTTTCGCCGGTGACGTCCCCCTCGGTGCAGGCATGTCTTCTTCTGCTGCAATGGAGAGCTGCTTTGCTTGCGGTCTGAACGACATCTTCGGTGAGAACAAGGTATCTCAGTGGGATATGGTACTGGCCGGACAGGCAACTGAGCATAACTACTGCGGCGTGAACTGCGGTATCATGGACCAGTTCGCTTCTGTATTCGGCAAGGCTGGCTGCCTGATGCGTCTTGACTGCCGCAGCCGTGAGTTCGAGTACTTCCCCTTCAAGCCCGATGGCTATCGTCTCGTACTGCTCGACTCTGTTGTGAAGCACCAGCTGGCAGGCTCACCCTACAACGATCGTCGCAACTCTTGCGAGAACGTGGTGAAGCACATTCAGGCTAAGCACCCTGAGGGCAAGTTCGAGACCCTGCGCGATTGCACATGGGAGCAGCTTGAGGAAGTAAAGGCCGAAGTTGGCGAAGAGGACTACAAGCGTGCCAAGTTCGTGCTGGGCGAGAAAGACCGCGTGCTGGCTGTCTGCAATGCTCTGAACGAAGGCGACTACGAGAAGGTTGGTGAAATGATGTACAAGACACACGAAGGTCTGTCGAAGGACTACGAGGTGTCATGCGAGGAGCTCGACTTCCTGAACGACATCGCCAAGGAGAACGGTGTGACCGGCTCTCGTATCATGGGTGGGGGCTTCGGTGGCTGCACCATCAACCTGGTTCGCAACGACCTCTACAAGAAGTTCATCGAGGATGCCAAGAAGCGTTTCAACGAGAAGTATGGACATGAGCCTAAGGTCTACGACGTTGTCATCGAGGATGGCTCGCACAAGCTCTGCTAATATTTAGACTGGTTACAAAAGGAAAACGGATTTGCGAAATGGTTAGTTCGCAAATCCGTTTTCTTTTTATGCTGCAAAGGTCATCAAACCTTACTTGATATGTTTCTTCAACCAAAGCATCTGAGCGTAGTTTGTATCTGGAGTCGTCCAATGTTCATTGATGGGTGTTATCAGCGATTCTTTCGGTGAAGTGATAAGGTTCCAGACAATATAGCTGGTCGTTGGCGGACAAACATTGTCATTATAGCCCCACGTCAGATAGACAGGACAGGTGATGCGACGCACAAAATTAACAACATCATAATAAGCCAGTGTCTGCACCTTCTCTGGTGTAAGCATACCGTTCATACGATTGAAATGCGGATAACCTCCCGCACGGCCATCTAAGTAACCAGCCATATCAGCAAGTGCCGGATGATTGGCCACACAAGCCGTCACACGACTGTCCAGTCCAGCCGTAATCAAGGAGAGCGCCCCACCCTGACTGCCACCTTGAACAAACACATTCCTACCATCCCAGTCGGGCAAAGAGCACAGGTGGTCAAGCGCACGGACACATGCCACATAGACATGCTTCATGTAGTAATTGTCACGATTATCAAGCCCATTGGTCAGATAGCCATTCTCATGGTCGAATGCCGCAGTAATCTCCTTAAACTGCTCGTCCGTCATCTCCGGATTCAGCCCATGAATCTCCATCTCAAGACGGATGAAACCATTCTTGGCATAATAAGTGTTACGCATCGGTTCCTTGATGGTCTTAATGCCTGCCCCCGGCGGACAAAGCACAATGGGATATTTTCCTGCTGCCTTCGGTCTGGTCAAATAGCCGTAAACGCTATGACGACTATCTGTACGGATTTTCAGCAAGTAACAATCAAAATCGTTTGTTGTATATTTATCCACCTTCTTGCAGGTGACCGAGATGGGAGTCTTACGCGCATCCTCAATGCTCTGTTTCCAGAAGCGATCGAAATCCACAGGATCTTTTGTGTAAGGCTTCAATTGCTCTGGCGAGAATCCAACTTTCACGTGATGCTGATATTTCTTTTCACCGACAACCGTACTCAGTCGAAGGTCAAGGAACCCAGGCTTTTTCATTGTACCCATGTCGATCACAGCACGACCACCTTTCAACATCACCTTGCCAGAAGAACTTGCAGGCATCATGTCGGCACCTATCTCATAATTCACCTCAACATCCTGAGGCATGCCATAGAGATAGAAACTCACCTCAACCCTGGCCTTCTCCCCGATTTTATACAGCCAATCGGCATGGTTAGGTACGGTCTGCCACAGATAGTCACTGCGGTAGGGATAGTTTTCCGCGGAAGCACCCAGGCAAACGCAGAAGAAAGTAAATAAAAAATAAAGTTTTCGCATAGCAATAAAAACATATCAATTTATAAAATCG
Source organism: uncultured Prevotellaceae bacterium (assembly GCA_902771445.1). GTDB lineage: Bacteria > Bacteroidota > Bacteroidia > Bacteroidales > Bacteroidaceae > Prevotella. Next base: position 13,299 of record CACXXD010000037.1, on the reverse strand, counting down.
GGCGGACCAACGCTGATCGGAAGCGGGAAACTTCAGTGTGGAAGCAACTCTGGCCTCCACATTGACTATAGAAGAATCAAAGCCCTGTCTCGCAGATTCTCCTGTCATAGGATGGCTGCACAAGCTTTTCTTATGTCAACCAGTCTTGCAAGAAGAGGCTTCTTTTGGCGGGCTACTGACATATTATAGCGCATCTGCATATTGATGAGCAGTTCGGGGTTGATACCAAGGGCGGCTTCCATCATCAGTGCAAAGTCTGTCGTTACAGGCCGCTTACCGTTTAGTATCTCGTTGAGCTGAGTATAAGGAATAGACAGCACTTCTGAGAACTTCTTCTGCGAAATGCCCCTTGCCTCCAGCTCTTCCTTCAGGACATCTCCTGGGTGTGTGGTAATTCTGTTGTTCATATTATTCAATTATTAATAGTGGTTTGTTATGTCTGTTACAGTACAAATGGTTATTATGGACTCAGTGCCTTCCGTCCGTATTTTAAACTTCAAACGGTAGTGATAGTCTATGCGGATAGAATAATAGCCATTGTCAAGTGCCTCGAAGTTGAGAGAATTGAACACAAACAGGTCTTCTATACGAGTAGCGGCCATTAGCGTATCTATTCGCTTTTGGTATTTAGTAACAACAGGCTTTTAGAAGCGATACTTCTTGTTCGTGCATTTCCCGTCGTTGTAGAGTTCTTCAAGATACTCCTTTTCGTATTCAAAGACCATAACGAATTCTATTTGCTTGCAAAGATAAACATTCTTTTCAAAATTCACAAATTTAGTGAAGATGATTTGCTTGATGTGTATAAAATAAATGTGGAAGCTGCAATAACTTATATACTGAATATCTGTTGTGCAGTCACAACGAAAATCATCTCAATGATCCCTGGCAGCAAATACGGATAAAATAATACAGCCCCCGGGCCCTCCCAACAAAGGGAGAGACTGGGGGCTGTAAAATCTTTCTATTTCACAGAAGTTACTTCAGTGCTTCTATGATGCCATCGAGTCCGGCAGTCAACTGTTTGAAATCGTCGATGCTGAGCGGACAGGCTGCAAGGCGGTCGCCCATGCCCTTCGGAATGATAGCATAGGCCAGCTCCTCCATCTCACGCCCTTTCTCCGTCAGCGATACAATCTGCTGGCGCTTGTCCTGTTCGCCTTTTCTGCGGACCACGATGCCCTGCTTCTCCATGCGCTGGAGCAACGGCGTAACGGTGTTCGTCTCCAAGAGCAACCGATGGGCTATGTCGTTCACGGGCTGAGAGTCCTTCTCCCAGAGCACCATCAGCACCAGATACTGCGGATAGGTGATGCCCAATTCGCTGAGAAGAGGTGTGTAGGCCTGCATCACTAGCCGCGCTGCTGAATAGAGGCGGAAACACACCTGATTGTCAAGTCGTAATTCTTCGTGAGCCATCAAATTGAATCAAGCATTCAGCAACTCCTCTACATCCTTCTCAAAGTCCTTCGGCTCTGTGGTCGGAGCATAACGCTTGATGGTCTCTCCGTCCTTCGAAATCAAGAACTTGGTGAAGTTCCACTTGATGTCGCTGTCTTTCTCGACACTCGAGCTGATGGTCTTGAAAAGAGCCTTGGCAGCCTTGGCCTTCAGTCCGTGATACTCCTCAGTGGGAGCCTGTGCCTTCAGATACTCAAAGATAGGCTCAGCGGTAGAGCCGTTCACATCCGTCTTCTTCATAATCTGGAAAGTCACACCGTAGTTCAGTTGGCAGAACTCCTCAATCTGTGCATCGCTGCCCGGATCCTGTTCCTTAAACTGATTGCATGGGAAGCCGATGATGACCAGTCCCTTGTCCTTATACTTCTGGTTCAGTTCCTCCAGTCCTGCAAACTGAGGGGTGAATCCACACTTGCTGGCCGTGTTGACAATCAGCAGCACCTTACCCTTGAACTCTGAGAAATTAATCTCCTTGCCTTTGCTCGTGAGAGCCTTGAAGTCATAAATCTTTTGCATACCTTATATTATTTAATCGTTGTTTATATCGTTCACGACGCAAAGGTAAGCAAAGAAATTCATATCGCAAGCGATTTATCTAAACAATTAAGCATGTTTAACAATAAATCGCTCGCGATATATTCATTCCAGACCATCGTATTGACAGATGGCCTGCCGCCAAGCCTCAGGAAAAGTCAGTTTTTTCTTTTGCCATCCTTGTGAACAATCGTTAAGTCATAATTGGCTACCGCAAAATTACGAAAAAAGGTGCGAAACAATGGCAAGATTTGCGAAAATTATGGAGATAAAAGGATGAAAAAGACTGTCATTTAATGCTAATTCTGCTATTTCTCTGGTGTTTTCGCGAGGAAGTCAAGTTTTTTTGAGTACTTTTGTAGCAAATTTATCAATTCTGGAACCGTATGAAATATAAAAAACTTAAATGATGAAACGACTATTTTTATTTACATTCCTCTGTCTGGCACTCAGTGCTCAGGCACAGAAAAGCACATCGTTCGCCGGATACCTCTTCGCCTACTTTGAGGGCGGCGGCGATAAGAACCAGCAGGAGCACTTGCGCTTCGCCGTGAGTGAGGATGCACAGAACTGGTATGCCCTGAACGACAACCGACCTGTGGTAGGCAGCGACTCGATCAGCGAGAGCGGCGGCATACGCGACCCGCACATCCTGCGCGGCGAAGACGGATGCTACTACATCGTGGCTACTGACATGTGTACGGCTAAGACGGGCTGGAACGAGAACCCCGGCATCGTGCTCATGAAGTCGAAAGACTTGGTGAACTGGAAGCACGCGAAGATTAACTTGGGCAAGGACTGGCCTGCCTTCAGCGATGCCTATTGGGTGTGGGCTCCGCAGACCATCTACGACCAAAAGGCAAAGAAGTACATGATCTACTTCACCCTGCAGCGCACGGGCGACAACCGTCAGAGCCTCATCACCTATTATGCCTATGCCAACAAGGACTTCACGGCCTTTGAGAGTGAACCCCAAAAGCTGTTCGCGGCTAAATATGGCAGCATAGACAATGACATCGTCTGCAAGAACGGCACCTATCACCTCTTCTATAAAGGCAACACGAAGGATGCCAACGGCAAGGAGGTGAAGAACGGCATTCAGCAAGCTACATCTAAACGGTTGCTCGGAACATGGAAGGAGGACTTTAAATATCTAGATGCATACGCCGGCACGAAGACACACGTTGAAGGCAGCAGCGTGTTCCCACTGCACGACGGCAGCGGACAGTGGATGCTCATGTACGACCTCTACGGTTCGGGCCGCTATGAGTATCAGCTCTCTAAAGACCTCATCCACTTCAGTGACAAGCCTCTGTCGTTCCGCAAGGACTTCTTTCCCCGCCACGGCTCAGTCATCTCAGTGACGAAAGACGAGCTGGAGCGCATGCAACAAAAGTGGGGCTACGTACTCAAACATGAGTTTGAGAGCACAGGCAATCCCATCATTCGTGACAAGCACACAGCCGACCCGTCAGTGATGGTGGAGGGCGACACGCTCTGGCTCTTTGCGGGACACGATGCAGCAGGCAATCAGACCAACTACGTGATGCGCGACTGGCTGCTCTATAGCACAACCGACATGAAACACTGGACGGAATATCCCTCGCCACTGAACATCAGCGAGTTCAAATGGGCGAAGAGCAAGCAGGCCTATGCAGGACACCCCGCGAAGCGCAACGGCAAATATTTTTTCTACGTGTCGACCAACTGGTGCGGCATAGGTGTGGCTGTGGCCGACAAGATCACGGGACCATACAAGGATGCACTCGGAAAGCCCCTGCTCACCAACAACGACTGCTTTGACTCGAAGCACAGCTGGGCCTGCATCGATCCCGCCATCTTCATCGACGACGACAACACACCTTATATTGTATGGGGCAACCGCGAGTGCTACTATGCCAAGCTGAAGGATTCGATGACAGAAATCGACGGCCCTGTACACCGCATCAATATACCCAACTTCACGGAGGCAGCATGGATGCACAAATACAATGGGAAGTATTACCTGACATACGCCTCGGAGTGGCCTGAGAAGATTGCCTATGCCGTGGCCGACCAGATTGGCGGTCCTTACACCTACATGGGCATCATCAGCGAGATTGCAGGCAACTCGAACACCACGCATCCCGCCATCGTACAGTTCAACAACCAGTGGCTTTTCTTCTCACACAATGGCGGTCTGCCAGACGGCACCAGCTATAGCCGCAGCATCATAGCCGAACCCATGAGCTACGACAGCGAAGGACGCATCAACCCCATCCCCGCTACGGCGAAAGGAGCCGTAATGAAGTGAAGAGTGAACAGTGAATAGTGAATAGTGAACAGTGAACAGTGAACAGTGAATAGTGAATAGTGAATAGTGAATAGTTGCCTTCCTGATACCCTTATTAGCGGTAGCAAATTATTCACTATTCACTCTTCCCTTTTCCCTTATTAGTACTCTCTCCAGGACTTGATTCCGATTTTCTCGATTGGCACCAGACAGAATGCGCGGATGAACGCAGAGGCCAGGCGAGAATTGGTGATGAGCGGCACATTCAAGTCGATGGCGGCACGACGAATCTTATAGCCATTGGTCAGCTCATGGGTGGTCAGATCCTTGGGGATGTTGACCACCATGTCAATCTTGTGCTCATGAAGAAGCGTCAAAGCGGCTGGGGCTTCATCGGGAGAGACTGCTACCTCGCTCGGCCAAAGCACACGAGTGTTGGGAATGCCATTGGTGGTGAGATACTTCGAAGTGCCATCCGTGGCATACAGCTCATAGCCGTGTTCCACAAGCATCCGGGCCGCATCGAGCATCTCAGCCTTCTGCTTGGCCCCACCCGTAGAGAGCAGCACCGTCTTCTTCGGTATGCGATGCCCCACGGAGAGCATGGCCTTGAGCAAAGCCGTGTCGGTGTTGTCGCCTATGCAACCCACCTCGCCAGTAGATGCCATGTCGACACCCAGCACCGGGTCAGCTTTCTGCAATCGGTTGAAGGAGAACTGCGAGGCCTTGATGCCCACATAGTCGAGGTCGAAGAGATTCTTCGACGGCTTCTCGACCGGCAGTCCCAGCATCACCTTCGTAGCCAGTTCGATGAGGTTCAGCTTCAGTACTTTCGACACGAAAGGGAAGGAGCGCGAGGCACGCAGGTTGCACTCAATGACAAGGATGTCGTTGTCGCGTGCCATGTACTGTATGTTGAAAGGCCCGTTGATATGGAGTGCCTTGGCTATCTGACGGGAGATGCGCTTGATGCGGCGCACGGTCTCGACATACAATTTCTGAGGCGGGAACTGTATGGTAGCATCGCCAGAGTGGACACCGGCAAACTCGATATGCTCCGAGATGGCGTATGCCAGTATCTCACCGTCGCGGGCCACGGCATCCATCTCGATTTCCTTGGCATGCTCAATGAACTTAGAAACAACCACAGGGTGGTCTTCCGACACGTTGGCAGCCAACTGCAAGAAGCGCTGCAACTCATCGCGATTGGAACATACGTTCATGGCTGCACCGCTCAGCACGTAGCTGGGACGCACCAGGATGGGGAAGCCGACACGCTCTACAAAGTTGTCGATGTCGGACATGCTGGTCAGCGCGCTCCACTCCGGCTGGTTCACACCAAGCTCATTAAGCATGGCACTGAACTTGGCACGGTCTTCGGCTCCGTCAATGTCATGGGCCTGGGTGCCAAGAATGCTTACTCCGGCCTCATCGAGATAGACAGCCAGATTGTTGGGTATCTGTCCACCTGTGGAGACGATGACACCGTGAGGCTGTTCAAGGTCAATGATGTCCAACACTCGCTCGAAGGTGAGCTCATCGAAGTAGAGGCGGTCGCACATGTCATAATCGGTGGAAACGGTCTCCGGGTTATAGTTGATCATGACGGAACGATAGCCCTCACGACGGATGGTGTTCAGTGCCTGAACGCCACACCAGTCGAACTCCACACTGGAGCCGATGCGATAGGCACCCGAGCCAAGCACGATGACCGAACGCGCATCGTGCTCATATACGATGTCGTGACTGGCAGAGCCGTTCTCGCCAGTCCCTTGATAGGTGAGATACAGGTAGTTGGTCTGAGCAGGATACTCAGCCGCCAGCGTGTCAATCTGCTTCACGACAGGCAGGATGCCGTAGCGTTTGCGCAGCGAACGAACCTCCAGCAGAGCGGCATGCATGTTTCTGCACTTGTCTTCGAGTCCGACGGCTCGCGCAATCTGAAAGTCGGAGAATCCGTATATCTTGGCTTCGAGCAAGAGCGAAGGGCTGATGGCCGCTTTGCCTTTCTCGCTTTTCAGTCGCTCGTCTATGTCGATGATATGCTTCAGTTTGTAGAGGAACCACTTGTCGATCTTGGTGAGTTCATGAATACGCTCGATGGTGTAGGCCGACTGGTGCATAGCCTTCGATATGACAAAGATACGCTTGTCGGTAGGCTCACGCAGGGCTGCATCGATGTCGGCAATCGTCAGTTCCTTGTTCTCCACAAAGCCGTGCATGCCCTGCCCTATCATGCGCAGGCCTTTCTGAATGGCCTCTTCGAAGGTGCGCCCGATGGCCATCACCTCGCCGACAGACTTCATCGAACTGCCCAGTTCCTTGTCGACACCGTGGAACTTGGACAGATCCCAGCGCGGAATCTTGCACACGACATAGTCGAGTGCAGGCTCGAAGTAGGCCGAGGTGGTCTTGGTGACGGAATTGTTCAGTTCGAACAGCCCGTAGCCCAGTCCCAGCTTTGCCGCCACAAATGCCAGCGGATAGCCCGTGGCTTTCGATGCCAAGGCCGAAGAACGCGACAGGCGGGCATTGACCTCTATCACACGATAGTCTTCCGACTGCGGGTCGAAGGCATACTGCACATTGCACTCGCCCACAATACCTATGTGCCTGATGATCTTGATGGAAAGAGCACGCAGCTTGTGATACTCCGAGTTGGTCAAGGTCTGCGACGGAGCAACCACGATGCTCTCGCCCGTATGAATGCCGAGGGGATCGAAGTTCTCCATGTTACAGACCGTGATACAGTTGTCGTAGCGGTCGCGCACTACCTCATACTCTATCTCTTTCCACCCTTTGAGCGACTTTTCGACCAACACCTGCGGAGAGAAGGCAAAGGCTTTCTCGCACAGCGCATTGAGTTGTTCTTCGTTGTCGCAGAAGCCCGAACCGAGTCCGCCGAGGGCGTATGCGGCACGAATGATGACAGGATAGCCCAAGTCCCGGGCTGCCTGTCGTGCCTGTTCCATCGATTCGCAAGCCTCGCTCTTGATGGTGCTTACGTTGATTTCATCGAGTTTTCTGACAAAAAGCTCGCGGTCTTCGGTGTCCATGATGGCCTGAACGAGCGTTCCAAGCACACGCACACCATATTTTTCAAGAATGCCGCTCTTGTAGAGTTCAACGCCACAGTTCAGTGCGGTCTGCCCGCCAAAGGCCAGCAATATCCCGTCGGGACGTTCCTTCTCGATGACCCGTTCTACGAAATAGGGCTGAACAGGAAGGAAATAAATCTCGTCGGCCACTCCCTCTGAGGTCTGAACAGTGGCAATATTCGGATTGATCAACACGGTCTTGATGCCTTCTTCGCGCAGGGCTTTCAAGGCTTGCGAACCAGAATAGTCAAACTCGCCGGCTTCGCCTATCTTCAGTGCGCCCGAGCCAAGGAGCAGCACTTTTTTGATTCCTTCGTATTTCATAAACTATCAATAAAACGGTCAAACATAAATTCGGTGTCAACGGGACCTGAACAGGCCTCTGGATGGAACTGACTGGTAAACCAAGGATGGGTGAGATGGCGTATGCCCTCGTTGGAGTTGTCGTTCATGTTGACAAACAACTCGCGCCAGTCGGAGGGCAGCGTGGCGGCATCGACGGCATAGCCGTGATTCTGCGATGTGACATAGCAGCGGTTGGTGCCTACCTCGCGCACGGGCTGGTTGTGGGAACGATGTCCGTATTTCAGCTTATAGATAGTGGCGCCTGCGGCCTTGGCCAGCAACTGATTGCCCATGCAAATGCCACAGATGGGCTTTCGGCTCTGCGACATCTGTTTGCGAAGCACCTGCACGGCTTCTTCGCATGTGTCAGGGTCGCCAGGGCCGTTGGCAAGGAAAAGGCCATCGAACTCCATCGTGGTGTAGTCATAGTTCCACGGCACACGGACGACCTCGACACCACGATTCAGCAGACAGCGTATGATGTTGGCCTTGACACCACAGTCTACCAGCACCACTCGCCTGCCTGCGCCCTCATTATAGCGAATGACTTCGCTACACGACACACGGGCCACCCAGTTTATATTTCCGTAGTCTATCTGTTCGACCGCTTGTTGGTCGGCTGTAGAATCGTCAAACATGATTCGGCCCATCATCACGCCATGCTCACGCAGCACCTTCGTCAGCTGTCGGGTGTCAATGCCAGTGATGCCCGGCACATGCTCGCGCTTCAGCCAGTCTGCCAGACTCTCACTGGCATTCCAATGCGAATACTCCTCGCTATAGTCGCTCACAACGATTGCCGTGGCATGAATGCGATTGCTCTCCATGAACAAGGGCAGTCCGTTGTCGGCCTTCGTGAAAGGAGGTACACCGTAATTGCCCACCAGAGGATAGGTGAGCACCATGATCTGACCTGCATAACTGGGATCGGTCAGGCTCTCGGGGTAGCCCATCATGGCGGTGTTGAAGACCACCTCGCCTACAGCCGGAGCCTCGTAGCCAAACGACTTGCCACGAAAACACGTTCCGTCGCTCAGAACTAATGTTACATCTTTCATATCATCTTTTTACTAAGAACTGTTCTCTCCTGTGCCATCCTCTTCTGGAGCATGGCTTTAATACCTATTTATATAAAAAGGACGGGCCACAAATGGCTCGTCCCATAAAATTCATTCAACGGTAACCGACTTGGCCAGATTTCTCGGCTGATCGACATCCTTGCCCTTGCAGACGGCAACGTGATAAGACAGCAGTTGCAGGGGGATAGTGGCCAACAGCGGTTCAAGGCACTCCAGCACGTCGGGCAACTCAATCACCTCGTCGGCAATCTTGGCTATCTTTTCATCGCCTTTGGTGACAAGGGCAATCACCCTACCCTTCCGGGCCTTGATCTCCTGAATGTTGGAGAGCACCTTGTCATACATCGTATCGTGGGTAGCAACCACCACAACCGGCATGTCGGAGTCGATGAGTGCAATCGGGCCGTGCTTCATCTCGGCTGCGGGATAGCCCTCGGCATGGATATAGGATATTTCCTTCAGTTTCAAGGCTCCCTCCAAGGCTACGGGATAGGAGTATCCACGACCCAGATAGAGGAAGTTGTGGGCATAGGTGAACGTGCGGGCAAGATCGGCCACGCGGTCGTTGGTCTTCAGCACCTCGCGAATCAGATCGGGAATCTCGCTCAGTCCCTTCACCACCTTCACATAGTCGTCATGCTTCATGGTTCCCTTCGCATCGGCAAGGGCAAGGGCAAACATGGTGAGCACAGTGACCTGACCAGTGAAGGCCTTGGTCGAAGCCACACCTATCTCAGGGCCTACGTGGATATAGGTGCCTGTGTCGGTAGCACGGGGAATGCTCGAACCAATCGCGTTGCACACACCATAGATAAAGGCACCGCGCTCCTTGGCCAGCTGAACGGCGGCCAGCGTGTCGGCTGTCTCGCCGCTCTGCGAGATGGCTATCACGACATCGTCTTTCGACACCACCGGATTGCGATAGCGGAACTCACTGGCATACTCCACCTCGACGGGAATGCGGCAGAACGACTCGATGAGCTGCTTGCCGATGAGTCCGGCATGCCACGAAGTGCCACAGGCCACTATCAGCACGCGCTTGGCTGACAACAGCTGACTGCGATAGTCGATCATTGCAGAAAGCGTCACATGGTCGGCCTCTAGATTGATTCGTCCGCGCATGCAGTTGGTCAGACATTCGGGCTGTTCAAAGATTTCCTTGAGCATGAAGTGCGGATAGCCGCCCTTCTCTATCTGGCCAAGGTCTATGTCTACTTTCTTCACAGCCAGCTCCTGCTGCTCGCCCAGAATACTCATCACCTTCAGATTCTCGCCCAGACGGAGCACAGCGATGTTTCCGTCTTCCAGATAGACCACCTTGTCGGTGTACTCAATGATGGGACTGGCATCTGAACCCAGGAAGAACTCATTGTCGCCAATGCCCACCACGAGCGGACTCTGCTTGCGGGCTGCTATAATCTGCTGAGGGTCGCGCTTGTCGACAATGGCAATGGCATAGGCGCCTATCACCTGATAGAGGGCCACCTGGACTGCCGTCAGCAGGTCGAGGTTCTTCTTGTTCATGATGTACTCAACCAACTGTACCACTACCTCGGTGTCGGTGTCAGACTTGAACTTCACACCATGCTCAATGAGTTTGGTCTTCAGGTCGACATAGTTCTCAATGATGCCATTGTGAATGATGGCCAGATTGCGCGATTCAGAGTAATGAGGATGCGCATTGACCGACGAAGGCTCGCCGTGGGTGGCCCAGCGCGTGTGCGCAATGCCTATCGACCCCGTCACGTCCTTGTTCTCGCAAAACTCCACAAGGTTGTCTACCTTTCCCTTCGTCTTGAAAACGTTCAGCTCTCCTTGACCGTTAATCAATGCCACACCGGCACTGTCGTAGCCACGATACTCCAAGCGACGCAAGCCCTTAATCAAGATGGGAAAAGCTTCGCGCTGACCTAAATAACCAACGATTCCACACATAATGATCTTTGTTTTTGTTTTTGTGATTGTATTGTTCAAGAAAAAGAGGATTAAGACTATTGCTCAATCCTCTTTCATCATTTATTTCAAGATATTGTACAACAGAGACGTCAGCGAAATCAAGATAGAGGTTGCCGAGAACCATAAGGTTGTCATGCTACCCACACTTGAGTTTTGGGCCTTCACCTTGTTGGGCGTCACATAGAGCACGTCGTTCTGCTGTAAGTAATAGTAAGGCGAGTTGATGATATTGGCATCGTTCAGATTCAGAAAGTAGATGGCCTTCTGTCCATTGGCATCCTCACGAATCAGCTGCACATTGTTTCTCACACCGTAGATGGTCAGGTCGCCTGCCTGAGCCAGTGCCTCGAGCACCGTAATCTTCTCACGGCTGACGGTGAACGTACCTGGACGGGCAACTTCGCCGAGCACAGAAATCTGATAGCCTGTCATGCGAACCGTGACAATAGGCTTCTCGACGTCCGACATATAAGGAAGAATCTTGTTGCGAATCATGTTCTCAGCCTCCGACTTAGTCAGACCGCCTACTTTCAGTTCGCCTACGATAGGGAAGTTGATTTTGCCTTCATTGTCTACCAGATACGTCTGAAGCATTGCCTGCGAATAGGTTGAACGCGAATTGGTCGTATAGGGCGTAGGCACCGTCAAGTTGAACGGAACAGCCGCAGCATCGTTTGTCGTAGAGACCGTGATGGTCAACTGGTCTTTCGGCATAATTCGTGCATCGTACAACATCTTCGATGTCGTCAGGTCAACACTGTTACTGTTTTGGAAATAGGCCACGTTCTTTGTGCTTCCGCATCCCGTGAAGCAAATCACCAATGCAAGCACAATACCATACAGACAAAAGTTCTTTAAAGTCTTCATCTCTAAATTTCTGTTATTTTGGATGCAAAAGTAGTGTATTTTTTCGAATTACACAAGTTTTAATAAAAAAAAGTAAGAGCCAAATGCCGGCTCTTACTTTTTTATCAAATAAATTGTGGAAAAAACGCTCTTTAATAGAACTTGAAGTAGCGACGAGCGTTGTTGTAAGAGATGTCTTCAACCATGCGGCCCAGTGTCTCGCGGTCGTCAGGCAGCAGGCCCTTCTCCACGTCGTTGCCCAGGATGTTGCAGAGGATGCGACGGAAATACTCGTGACGAGGATAGCTCAAGAACGAGCGAGAGTCGGTCAGCATGCCCACGAAGCGGCTCAGCAGGCCCAGCACCGAGAGGGCGTTCATCTGACGAATCATGCCGTCCATCTGGTCGTTGAACCACCAGCCGGAACCGAACTGAATCTTGCCAGGCTCGCCTCCCTGGAAGTTGCCCAACATGGTTGCAATCACTTCGTTGGCGCAGGGGTTCAACGTATATAATATGGTACGCGCGAGTTTTCCTTCCATGTTCAGCTTGTTCAGGAACTTCGACATGGCTTTTGCCGTGTTGAACTCACCGATAGAATCGAAGCCTGTGTCGGCCCCCAGCTTGTTGTACATGGCGGTATTGTTGTCACGGATAGCGCCATAGTGGAACTGCTGTGTCCAGCCTGCATCGGCATCCATCTCGGCCATCACGGTCAGGAAGCAGTGCTTGAACTGACGAATCTCAAAGTCAGACAGTTGCTGTCCGCGCATTGCTTTCTCAAAGATGGTCTCAATCTGCGAGTCGGTGTACTCCTCATCGTAGAACTCCTCTATGCCGTGGTCGGAGAGCTTTGAGCCTTGCTCGGCAAAGAAGTCATGACGCTTCTGCAGGGCATCGACCATGTCGGCAAACTTCGTGATGTTCACGCCGCTCACCTCTGCCAGCTGCTCAACATACTTCGGGAACTCGGGCTTCTCAATGTTCATGGCCTTGTCGGGACGCCATGCGGGAATCATCAGCGGATCCTTCTCACCTCGAATCTTGGCATACTCGATATGGTTGTGCAGGTCGTCTACGGGATCGTCGGTTGTGCAGACGCATTCCACGTTATAGTGGCGCATCAAGCCGCGGGCCGTGAAGTTGGGGTCGTTGGCCAGCTTGTCGTTGCATTCGTCAAATATCTCGCGTGCGGTCTTCGGCGACAACAGCTTTTCAATGCCGAAAGCAGTCTTCAGCTCCAGGTGGGTCCAGTGGTACAGAGGGTTGCGGAACGTATAAGGCACGGTCTCGGCCCACTTCTCAAACTTCTCCCAGTCGGTCGTGTCCTTGCCTGTGCAGTAGCGCTCGTCCACACCGTTGGTACGCATGGCACGCCACTTATAGTGATCGCCACCCAGCCAAAGCTCGGTGATGCTTTTGAACTTATGATCTTTGGCCACCATCTCAGGAATCAGATGACAGTGATAGTCGATGATAGGCATCTTGGCCGCATGGTTGTGATACAGGTCCTGAGCTACTTCGGTCTCAAGAACAAAGTTTTTGTCATTGAATTGTTTCATCTTTTTAGATTTTTGTTTTAAGTTGTTTAATACTTCCTATCTGCAAAGATAATAAAACATGAATGAAGATGGATAAATAGGCGGTTGTTTTTTTGTTTTTTTAATTATTTTCGTGCTGTTGCGGTTGCGGCTCTGTAGGGGCAGGC
>CACXXD010000036.1 GCA_902771445.1 uncultured Prevotellaceae bacterium | reverse complement strand
AAAGCAAAGTGGTAGGCTGAGGCTTACCACTTTGCTTTGTCAACCAACAGGCCTTATTACGATGCCATAACAGCCAGCAGTAACCTTGGGCAGTCAGGGTCCGAAAATGAGTGCTTAAATGTAAAAAAAACAAAAAACGATTTGTGACGGGTGAAAAAAGAAGGTATAAATTTGTTGATGTCAAAAAAAAGACGTACCTTTGCACCCGCAAACTAACAAGGTGGTTAGAAAGCAGAATATAGCACAGAGGTGCTAAGATTAAGTTTGAAAAAATTAAACGCATTTATTGCACAAGTGTTGCACCCGTAGCTCAGTTGGTAGAGCACCTGACTCTTAATCAGGGTGTCCAGGGTTCGAACCCCTGCGGGTGTACAAAGAAAGGCCGACATGGCTCAGTTGGTAGAGCAACGCATTCGTAATGCGTAGGTCCCCGGTTCGAGTCCGGGTGTCGGCTCCATAAAGAACGATAGAGTAGGGGTGTTCAGCCCCTGTTTTTGTTTTTATGCTATGCGGAATTAGCTCAGTTGGTAGAGCATTGGCTTCCCAAGCCGAGGGTCGCGGGTTCGAGTCCCGTATTCCGCTCCAAGACATGCGAAACTTTTTGTATAGGTCGTTTCGTCATTGTGAATCATCCCCAGTTTTTTTTAGATTTCCTGTTACCTTATATATGTGAAAAGGTACGAATTGTTATTGCCCATGTTTGCAACTTGAAGTATGTCGGAAGGTGTGGCTGCAAACGTCGTGGCACCATGAGCCAGAAGGAAAGACTTGTCGCGAAAGCCCCATAGTACACTGATGCATGGCAGACCTGCATTGCGGGCTGTCTCAATGTCGACATCGCTGTCACCTATGTAGACGGCATCGTTGGCACTGACACCAAGTTTCTTCAGAGCTTCGATCACCGTGTCGGGAGCCGGTTTCTTTCTGATGCCTTCGGCCTCATGCTCGCCTATGGCCACGTCGACGGTGTCGGGAAAGAAGTGCTGGCACAGCTCTTGTGTGGCTGCATAGAACTTGTTGCTGACCACGGCTGTGCGCATCCCTGCTGCTTTCAGTTGCGAAAGCAGTTGAGGGATGCCGTCGTATGGTCGGGTCGTGTCGAGAGAGTGTTGCATGTAGTAACTGCGAAAGGTGCTGAACACTTCGTCGAATTGAGGATTCTGTAGCCCATCGGGGATGGCTCGAATCATGAGCATGCGGACGCCGTTGCCAACAAAGTTTCGCACCTCGTCGAGCGTGCGTTCGGGCATCTGATGCGTGCGGAGCGCATAGTTGACGGCAGCTGCCAAATCGGCAAGCGTATAGAGCAGTGTTCCGTCGAGGTCGAAGATGAATGTATGATACTTAGCTGTTTGCATCGTATGTCCTAACGCTTGCTGCGTGTTACCATTGTTCTTACTTTGTTGTTGTATCGCTCAGCTTTCATGAGTTGTTCGATGGTCAGGTGCATGCGCCACTGCCAGCGGTTGTTTGGGTCGCTTGGCACGTTGATGCGCTCCTCGCGTGGGTTCTTGTTCCAGAGGTCGCTGTCCATTGCCAGCCAGTCTTGCAAGCTGAGAATGCAGAGCATGGACGGCGAATAAAGGTGACGGGCAATGATCTCTTCGGCCAACGGCGCAGTGAGGTGTTCGGGGGCTCGGCCTTGCTTCTGCAACATGGTGGCATAGAATCGCTGTGTGCGCTCTGGCTTCTCCTCCCACCACAGGCGCAGTGGTGCCATGTCGTGTGTGGAGATGGTGGCCACGCTGCGGATGGGGTTGCCGTCGAGATGGGTGAACTCAATGCCCGTCTGCTTGGGCATTTGCTGTATCTCGAGTGTCAGAATGCGCAGGGCATTGAGCACAGGCTCAACACAGTCGGGCATCATGCCGAGGTCTTCGGCACAGATGAGCATGTGCGTGTCGCGGAAAAGATCGGTGAGTCGCTTATAGCCAATGGCTCCCCAGAGCATGGAGTGGCGCTGATAGAAGAAGTTGTTGTAGAGGCGCATATAGGCATCGCGCTCGTCCATGTTGAGTATCTCAAAGACTGGTTCATTATAGGCACCGATACGTGGGTGGTACATGTCACTCAGTTTGTCATCCTCTAAGAACAGCACGTTGGCCACCAGCCGATAGAGACTGTCGCGAATCCACAAGCTGTTTTCGTCGCTTTTGCCCTCAAAGTACTTGCGCACTTTCTGCTGTGTGGATACTTCGTCTTTCAGTTCGTAGAGTCCGTAAGGCTTCTGGATAAGGAAAGTCTCGCGCACATAGTTGGCATGTATGCCGAAGAGACGGTCGATGATGCGATCGTTAATGAAAGGTCGGGTGAGGAAATCTTTGCGGAAATTCAGGCCGAAGTATTCAATGTCGCTGGCGGTGAGCGGCATGGCGGGCGAGAAATGGCCCATCGTGCCGAAGAGTTGCTGCGACGGAATCTCCCAGATGCGGAAGAAGCCCAGCACATGGTCGATGCGAAGTGCATCGAAGTATTGCTCTATATGGCTCAGGCGATGGCGGAACCAGTCGGCTGTCTTGCCCTCATCGCTATCCCAGTTGTAGGTGGGGAAGCCCCAGTTCTGTCCTTGAATGGCAAAGGCATCGGGTGGGGTGCCTGTCTGTTCGTCTAAGTTGAAGAACTCTGGGTGAGAGGCCGTCTCTACACTCTCGATGTTGACACCGATGGGCAGATCGCCTTTTAGGAAGATGCCTTTCGAGCGAGCGTAGTCGGCTGCTGCCTTCAGCTGGATGTGCAAGTTGAACTGTACGTATTCAATCAGCTCGGCAGACTTGAAAACAGGTGCTTGTACGGCATCTTTGGCATGCTCCAGCTTCCAGTTGATATAGGGCTTCAGCCATTCGCGGTTCTCCTTCGTCCATGTTTTGAAGTCTTCCCGTTGCAAGCATGCCTCGCCCTCTTCTTCGAAGATCTGTTGTATGTAGTCGGTCTTCACGCGTTCCACGGCTTCGTAGTCGCTGTAGCTCAGGGCATTGAGTTCCCTCTGCTGTCGGAGGAAAGCTGTCATGCGCTGCTTGTCCTTCAGCGTACCCAGTTGTTCAAGATCCATGTACTGAGGATGAAGAGCGCAGACCGACACAATGTTGTAGGGATAGGAATCGCCCCATTGATGTGAGAGCGAGGTGTCGTTGACGGGCAACAGCTGGATGACCTTCAGTCCTGTTGCGGCTGCCCAGTCGACGAATCGCCGGAGGTCGCCGAAGTCGCCCACACCGAAAGAGTGTTCGCTGCGCAGAGAAAAGACAGGGACGCATACACCGGCGGCACGCCACGTTTTCTCGGCCAGTCTGAGAGGTTCGCCACAAAGCACGACTACTTGGCCCTCGGTCAGTTCGTCGGTCACCATGCGGTTGTCACCTTCCTCCCATGCAACAAGGTCGTGTGTGTTCTTGTCGATTACGACGAACTTGAAGTAGAGCGGCATGCCAATCCAGTCGACATTGAGTGTGGCCATCCATTCTTTGTGTCCGACATGTTCCATGGGCAGATAGCGAGTAGGGTTCCATGAACCTAAGGCAGGATGACTGCCTACCACGGCTACGGCTTGGCCCTCGGAGAGCTGGGGGGCTGCAACCCTGAAAAGCACTGTCTTGCGGAACAACGGAAGACGGAAGGCATCATTTCCCTGTGAGGCGTTCTTGTCTGAGGATATTCCGTTGCTTACCTCATAGGCAGCGGAATAAAGGTGACTGTTCAGCGGAAGGTCGCGCCATTGGTCGTAGAAAATAAAGGTTCGTGAGGAGTCGAAAGCATAAGTACGCGCCACTGAGGTCCATTCGCGTCGTAGTTCCTTCTCGTCGGCATCGGCTACAATATAATAATAGGTAAAGGTATTGATGGGACTTCTTCGTGATTCAAGAACAGCGGTCTCAGCAGTCCATTGGTCACCGTCTTGTGTCGTCATGGGCAGCTGTAATCGTCGGGTGCTTCCGTCTTGCGAACGATAGCTGATGCAAACCATTAGCTGTTGTCCCCATTCTGTTCGATAATGTATGAAAAATCTAAGTTTCATAAGTGTTTTATATATCTTTTGTAGGTACAAAGATAAATAAAAAAAATGAGAGCAATGCAGAATTCTCCACTTTTTGATTATATTTTGCTGCAATACTTGGAATATATAAAAAATCTGCAGAACATGATGCTCTGCAGATTCTTTGTTATAGCAGTAAAGTTTTGCTCGTAGAGAATACGCTTAAAGCGATTCGTCGTCAGGACGTTCAAGTCTTTTTTTCACCAAGGGTAGGTGTTTCTTCTTTCGTAGGAAGGCTGCCTTGCGTGCCTCATATTCCTCTTGATGTTTTTCTAAATAACCGTCGGCCATCGCTTACTTTGAAAATCTTCCGTAGACTACGCTCATAGAAATCTTCTTGTTCTTTCCGCCCACCAAACGAGTGCTGCTCAGCGACATGCTGTGGCCAACCTTTGTCGGGGCAGTGCTTGTGGTTGATGTCTCATAGACAATGGGTACAAGCATTGCTTTGTTCCAGCTCGGATGGGTGTTTTCCCATTCGGTGGTTGCTTGTTCGCGTGTCTTTGTCGGAGTTTCTTTCATAATCTTCTTGATGCCTGTTTCACGAATGGTCTTCATCGTTGTAATCATGTTCGAAATGTTACTGAAGGTATAGGTGTTGTTAGAGGCATTGAAGTTTGTGTAGTATGAAGTCTTGCTGTTTGGAAGCTGCTTCTTTTCAAAGAAGGTCTTGAGACTGTCCTTCATTACCAGCATTACCGTCTGTGGAACGCTGAGCGAGCGTTCGTTGGGTTGGTCGTTGTTGATGCGCTGAAAGATAATCTTGGTTGACAGCAGTGAGTCGTTGTCATGCCCGTTCCAGATGTTCTTCACAGGAAGGTCTACTTCGGTAAACAAGGCAGCTGGTGTCTTCAGATAGGTGTGATCCGTCTCTTTGGCTAACTTGGCCATTTCATCTTTGTCGTAAGTAATCTTAACGGTCTGTACCACCTCTTCAGTACCTGCAACGACGATAGAGTTTTTGAATACGGAGTCTGTTTTCATGGTGTAGAACACGCGTAGACCAATATCGGTTACGGCAGCATGGAATCCCAGTCCATCGACAATCTCAAAGGCAAATCCTGGACAGATGTCATGTGAGAAAACATACGAGTTTGGATTGCGCTGCTTGTTTTTTGCCCGATAGTCAACCAACTTCTGCAGGATATAAGTGCCGTAGTTCTTATAAGAGGTACCGTCCTTGCCTTTATAGGGCTGATTCAGCGGTATGCGTATGTTGTTGTAATAGTTCGTCTTATTGCGATTGGTTTCAGCATCGTTCATGTTCGTATAAGTGAATGAGTGGTTGAAATCAATTGCATCATCGTCTTTTCTGATATAGTTTTCTGGGTCGAAATTTGAATAATAGGCCTTCGACGGTCCAATGGCGGTCTGCATCTCTCTGATTCTCATCTGCATGGCCGACAGAAGGTCAAGGCTGCTGAATGGTGATTGAGTGTAGATGATGATATCACATGAATCGGCCACAGGCTTACCATCCTCTTTGTTTACGATTTCTTTTTCCGTAGCGATGTAAAGATTTTCGAGAAGGTAGAACTGTGATGTGAATTCACTGGTTACGGTGGTCTGTGTTTGTGGGTCTTTCACACGACCGAAATACCAGTCGTTGATGTTGGCCAGCACTGAGTCGACAACAACGGTCTGGCTAGTTGCTTCGAATGTGCCGCTTGTCAGTGTCATCTTGTCGGCAGAACCGTCTTTCGTCAGCGATTCACCCACAGTCATTGTATCGTCATTACAAGAAGAAATGGCCATGACCGCAAAAACGGCCCCAGCCATGTACTTTATTTTACTCATTTTGCTTTTGAAATCCTTAAAACTTGAAATCTTTTTATTTTTCATCCGGGCAAATCTGATCGTAGAAAGCCTCGTAGGCATCAGCAAAATCTTCATGATAATCCAGAATGGGTATGTTCTTGGTGGCAGCATACTTCAACAGACTTGCATTGACTTCAGTGTCGGCCTTGATGATGCCATCGCTGTAGTCGATGGCTAACTTGCCCAGTTCTTCAAAGTCGAAGTTGTCGTTGTAGGCTTTCAGCAAGTCGGCCTTTGCATCACGGAATTCCAAACAAGTCTTGAAGTTGGTTCCCAAATCCTTCTTCAGTGACTTCGTGAAGAGTGACGAAATGACCTTGGTGTTGGCGAAAGACGGCTCATCATCGTAGGCTGTCTTGATGTAGAGAGGCACTACTGCGCTCATCCAACCCTGACAATGAATAATGTCGGGCACCCAGCGCAACTTCTTCACCGTCTCCAGCACGCCTCTTGCAAAGAAGATGGCACGTTCGCCGTTGTCGGGATAATCTTCGCCCATTTCATCGGATGCCATCTGACGCTTGCTGAAATAGTCGTCATTGTCAATAAAATAAATCTGAATGTGGGCAGACTGGATACTGGCAACCTTGATAATCAGAGGGTGGTCAGTGTCGTTGATGATGAGGTTCATACCCGAAAGACGTTGTACTTCGTGCAGTTGTCCTCTTCGCTCGTTGATGTTGCCCCATTTTGGCATGAAAGTACGTATCTCATACCCCTTTTCCTGCATAGCCTGCGGAAGTGCCTGTCCCATTATTGCCATGTGGCTGTCGGGTACGTAAGGAGCTATCTCTTGGTTAATGAACAGAATCTTTTTCTTAGCCATCTTTTTGATTTTATATGCATGCAAAGGTACGAAAATTTCTCCTTAAATGAGAATAAAATGTGTGATTTTAGGAAAAAGTGACATTTTATAGGCTTATTTTTAGGCTTTTTTTTCCTTATTTGCTAAAAATGTTGTTATTTTGCAGCGCATTTCCAATTCGGACTTGCAAAATGAGGGACTGGACAGGCGCAGGCCTCATTAAATGAATAACGAAAAATTTGTCTGAAATGTTCGCCTGTTCAGACACCATTCCTCCTGTTTGGGAGGCATAATAGATGGAAGTATTTTACAAGATTGTTGATCTGCAGAACAGATTGTTCGAAGCTCGCAAGGCAAGTAAGAAAATCGGGCTGGTGCCCACAATGGGAGCTCTGCATGAAGGGCATGCCTCGTTAGTGCGTCGTAGTGTCGAAGAAAATGATGTGACAGTAGTTTCTGTTTTTGTCAACCCGACACAATTTAATGACAAAAACGACCTGAAAAACTATCCGCGAAACTTAAAAGCTGACTGCACGCTGCTCGAATCGTGTGGAGCCGACTTCGTGTTTGCACCAGAGGTGGATGAGATGTATCCAACACCCGATGAGCGTCACTTCGAGTATCCGCCTGTTTCTACGGTTATGGAGGGCGCACATCGCCCCGGTCATTTCAATGGTGTATGCCAAGTGGTGAGTCGTCTTTTCTACATCGTGCGTCCTGACAGAGCCTACTTTGGCGAAAAGGATTGGCAGCAGATTGCTGTCATCAAGGCGATGGTTCGTCATCTGCAGTTGCCTGTTCAGATAGTTGAGTGTCCCATTGTTCGTGATAGTGACGGCCTGGCTCGCTCCAGCCGCAACACGTTGCTGGCTCCCGACGAGCGTGCTATTGCACCGAATATTTACAAGGTATTGAAGGAAAGCATCGATTATGCTCGTAATCACACCTTGAAAGAGACCCATCAGTATGTGGTTGACTCAATCAATGCGATTGAAGGTCTTGACGTTGAGTATTTTGCTATTGTAGACGGAAACACTCTGCAGGATGTCGATGACTGGTCGGCTTCGCCTTATATCGTTGGTTGCATCACAGTCTATTGTGGTAAAACTCCGATTCGCTTGATTGATCATATCAGATACAAGTCGTAATTCTTGGTGAATAATTCTATACCATTATTAAGAATATACAGAAACAGAATATTATAGAAATGTTGATAGAAGTACTGAAATCGAAGTTGCATTGTGTTGAAGTAACTGAGGCCAATCTGAATTATATGGGTAGCATCACGATTGATGAGGATTTGATGGATGCTGCAAATATGATTGCCGGTGAAAAAGTCCAGATTGTAGACAACAATAACGGTGAGCGTTTCGAGACCTATATCATCAAGGGTGAACGCGGTTCTGGATGTGTTTGTCTGAACGGGGCGGCAGCACGTAAGGTGCAGGTGGGCGATACGATTATTGTAATTTCCTATGCCCTTATGGATTTTGAGGAAGCTAAGACATTTAAACCGACAGTAGTCTTCCCCAAGCATAATAAGATTGTCTGATACAACAATAGTACGAACAAAAAAATTGTCCTAACTGCATGTTTAATCATGCGAAGTTAGGACAATTTTTTGTGCTTTCAGAATGGGGTAGCGAGGGGCTTACTTCAGTTGATTACTGATGAAACTCTTCAAATCATCACCCCGCAGACCCTTTTGAAGAATCTTTCCGTTTTGGTCGACCACAACCATGAAGGGAATAGATGTCACTTGGAACAACTGCCCGGCTTCAGATTGCCAGCCTTTCAGATCGCTCATCTGTGGCCAAGACATGTGCAGTTCGCCAATGGCTTTGACCCAGGCATCTTTGTCTTCATCGAGCGAGATACCTACGATGCCCAGTCCTTTCTCGTGAAACTCCTTGAAAAGTTCTACCATGAATGGTGTCTCCTGACGGCAGGGACCGCACCATGAAGCCCAGAAATCCAAAATTGTCACTTTATTCTTGGCTATTTCGCTCATAGCACTCAGCGGTTCACCTTCGGGAGTCTGTAGCGTGAAGTCGGTGATGGCCTTGCCTACAGCCGTTGCCTCACTTGCTTCAATAATTTGCAGTAACTCTTTCACCTCATTGCGTGAGCGGAAGTTGGCTGGCATCTTGTTGATCAGTTCTTTGCGCTTTTCAGAACTGAAGGCCTCTTCATCGCCAAAACTTGTAATGATAAAGAACCCGAGTTCGTTGTCAATGTTCTTCTCTGCAACCTCTATTACATGCTTGGTCAGCTCATTCTGCAAATTGCGTTCCTGTTCCAAAGCCTGTTTCTTGCTCTCCTCAGTAGCTGTAGAATCATAGAACACAGCGGCAATCTCTTGCATCTTGTTGCCAAACTCACCGGCCAGACTGTTCAACTCTTGCAGTGCATCATTCACCTTGGTTCCGCCAATAGTCGTCTGATTGGGTGTCTGAGACAATTTGATGTTGATAGTGCCAGGTTCGGAGAAAAACAATGCGCTCATACTGGGATCCTTCGGTGCATAAAGAAGCGTCAGCATGATTGAGTCTGACTTTTTTTCTGTCTCGAAACGTCCGTCTTTGACAATCAGCGTGTCAGATGGTATGCCAGTGTTCAGGTCTTGGGTCAGGAATAAGGTGTCGCCGTCGTTCAGACCATCAGTCGTACCAGCAATCTTATAACTGTTTCGTTGGCAGGCAGCAAAGATACATGCCATTGCCGACAGAGCAAAAAGATGTTTTTTATTCATGTAATATATAAGAATATGTTTATACAAGATACTGATCGCTGATGCTCTCGTTCTCAATCACGCGGCGGATGGTCTCAGCAAACATCTCAGCAACCGAAATCTGTTTCACCTTTGCACAACGCTGTGTGTAGGGGATGGAGTCTGTGAAGACAATCTCTTCCAGTGCCGACTCTTGCACACGGTCGCTGGCAGGGCCACTCATCACGCAATGAGAAGCACAGGCACGCACACTCTTTGCTCCCGAAGCCATCATCAGGTCTGCTGCCTTGGTGATAGTACCTGCTGTGTCTACCATGTCGTCGATAATCACTACATTTTTTCCTTCCACATCGCCGATAATCTGCATGGAGGCTACAACATTAGCCCTTGCTCTGGTCTTGTTGCAGAGTACGAGCGGACAGCCAAGATATTTGGCATAAGTGTTGGCACGCTTCGAACCGCCTACGTCGGGTGAGGCAATCACCAGATCGTCAAGTTTCAGGCTCTGCAAATAGGGGAGTATGACACCCGAGGCATACAGATGGTCGACGGGAACATTGAAGAATCCCTGAATCTGGTCGGCATGCAGGTCCATGGTGATGACGCGGTTCACACCTGCCACGCTCAGCAAGTCGGCCACCAACTTGGCACCGATAGACACGCGTGGCTTGTCCTTGCGGTCCTGACGAGCCCATCCGAAGTATGGAATGACGGCATTGATGGTGCGGGCCGAGGCACGCTTGGCTGCGTCGATCATCAGGAGCAGCTCCATCAGGTTGTCTGAGTTAGGGAAAGTGCTTTGCACAAGGAAGATGTCGCGTCCGCGAATCGACTCCTCGTAGCTTACGGCAAACTCGCCGTCAGAGAATTTTGTCATTACCATTTTGCCGAGAGGGCAACCCATGCTTTGGCAGATTTTTTCTGCGAGATACCTCGTGGCCGTGCCCGAGAAAATCATGTAAGAGTTTTGTTTACTCATTGTTTTAATTGATAGCCCCAGAACTCGTGTCTGTTGTCTGTCGACCTGAGTGAGGGAAGGGTCTTAGCAATTTATTTTGTTTTTATTATTATTGTCGTTTGTTAGTCTACAGCCTTGAGCAACTTCTGGAAGTGTGCAATCAGTTCTTTGTAGTTGGCCTCATGGTGTATGTCGAAACGGTTCCACAGGTCACCGCACACCACGACACCGCCAAAACCGAGCTCACGGCACAGTCGGATGTTCTCCAGATTGATCCCGCCCATCGCATACACCTTTTTGTCGATGAGTCCTCTTCGGGCAGCCTCTTTCAGTTGGTCGTAGCTGTGTGTCTGCTTGTCGGCAGGGTTGCTTTGGCTGTCGAAGATGGTCTTCAGGAATACATATTTTGATTCTTTCTTTGCCTTGTAGAGTTCATCGATCTGATGGCATGTGCGTGTTACGTTTCCCTTGTAGCCTATGGGCAGGCTGTCGTTTGCATTGTTCAGGTGTATGCCGCGCAACTTGAATTCTTCTCTTAGATAGAAATGGTCGTGAACGGTTATCAGTTTATAGTAATCGTCGGAAATAAGGGAAAGCAACCGTTCGGAATAAATAGGTTCAGACTCTGGCTTGTATAGATGCAGATTCTCCATCCCTTCCTCAAAGAGGGTGGTCAGTATCTTGTCTTCTTCCACGAAAAACGTGGCTTTTGTCATGATGATGAGTTTCATGTCTCAGTGATTCTAAGCCAAACGGCATGCTCTTTCGAAGTGCAAAGTTACAGAATCTTTTTGAGATATGCGAGCGTTTCATATAAAATAACACAAACGATTGCCTAAAAATGTTGATTTTGGACAATCCTGGGGCTTGTTTGCTGTTTTGGCCGATGTGGGCAGAAATAAATCATCCCCCGATTCGCATCGAGGGATGAACAACACAAACACAAAATAAAACACAGTCTATTTGACTGGTATGTGTCTTGGGCGGTTTACTGTACACCGTCTTCGCGCAGCTTAACCTGCCAGCGCCATGCTGACTTCAGCACTTCGTCGGTGGGGGTGTCGGCCTTCCAGCCCAGCACTTTGTTGGCTTTGTCCACATTGCCCCAAACCTTCTCGATGTCGCCTTCACGACGTGGAGCATAGGTCCAGTTCAGTTTCACGCCAGTAGCCTTTTCGAAGCCTTCCACAACCTCAAGCGTCGACAGTCCCTTGCCAGTACCGATGTTGAACACCTCTACGGCATCGGTCTCAGGCTGGTCGAGTACGCGCTCCATAGCCTTCACGTGAGCCTTGGCCAGGTCAACCACATAGATGTAGTCGCGAATGCAGGTGCCGTCGGGTGTGTCGTAGTCGTTGCCGAAAATCTTCAGCTCCTTGCGAATGCCGATAGCCGTCTGTGTTACGAAAGGAATCAGGTTCATGGGTACACCGTTGGGCAGCTCGCCTATGAGTGCTGTGGGGTGTGCACCGATGGGGTTGAAGTAGCGCAGAATGATGCTCTTGATAGGAGCACCGCTGTGGATGTAGTCCTGGATAATCTCCTCGTTGATCTGCTTCGTGTTGCCGTAGGGCGACAGAGCCTTCTGAATGGGGGCGTTCTCCGTGACAGGCAGATTCTCTTCGGTGGGCTGTCCGTAGACGGTGCAGCTCGACGAGAAGATGATAC
This sequence comes from uncultured Prevotellaceae bacterium, assembly GCA_902771445.1. GTDB lineage: Bacteria > Bacteroidota > Bacteroidia > Bacteroidales > Bacteroidaceae > Prevotella. Next base: position 11,392 of record CACXXD010000036.1, on the reverse strand, counting down.
CCTTTACGTTGTACTTGGGCATCAGCTCAAGCAGGTTGATGAGCGAAGTGAGGTTGTTGCGATAGTAGAGCAGAGGCTTTTCGACACTCTCGCCCACAGCCTTTGAGGCTGCAAAGTGGATGATGCCCTCAATCTTCGGATATTTCTTGAACACGCCTTCCAGAGCTTCCATGTCGCAGCAGTCAACTTTCTCGAAAGCAGGGCGCACGCCTGTGATTTTCTCGATGCCGTCGACGACGTTTGCGTTAGAGTTCGAAAGATTGTCAATGATAACTACCTCGTAGCCTGCCTCTTGCAGTTCTACGGTGGTGTGGCTACCGATAAAGCCGGTACCACCAGTAACAAGAATTGTTTGTTTCATTTTGGTTATTGGGTTTTACATAATGTTCTGCAAAGATAATAAATTTCTGCCATAGTCCGTCCAGATTAACACAGATTAATATTAGTTCGTGGACAAAAAACAGTTCTTTCTTATGGTATTTTCGGATACTGATCAAAATCAGGCTTGCGTTTTTCCAGGAATGCTTTGCCGCCCTCTTGTGCTTCGTCTAAGAAGTAGTAGAGCATGGTGGCATCGCCGGCCAGTTGCTGTATGCCTGCCTGTCCGTCGAGTTCGGCATTCAGTCCTGCCTTGATCATGCGCAGGGCGATGGGCGAGCGTTCCATCATCTGTTCAGCCCAGCTGACACACTCGTCTTCCAACTGTTCCAAAGGCACCACTTTGTTCACCATACCCATTTCCTCGGCCTCCTTTGCTGAGTACTGTCGGCAGAGAAACCATATCTCGCGGGCTTTCTTCTGACCCACAATTCTTGCCAGATAGCTGCTACCGAAGCCTGCATCGAACGACCCGACTTTCGGTCCCGTCTGTCCGAAGATGGCATTCTCTGAGGCGATGGTTAGGTCGCACACCAGGTGCAGCACATGACCGCCACCGATGGCATAGCCGTTCACCATTGCAATCACGGGCTTGGGCAGCCGACGTATCTGCATCTGTACATCGAGGACGCTCAGCCGTGGTACACCTTCTTCGTCTACATACCCACCACGCCCTTTTACGTGCATGTCGCCGCCAGAGCAGAAAGCATGTTTCACGTCAGTCAGTTTCATGCCTTCAGGCACAGGTGAGGGAGCCCCCGTCAGCAGCACCACCCTGATGTTCTGCATCTCGCGGCAGGCAGCAAAAGCCTGACTCAGTTCGAGTGTCGTCTTAGGAGTGAAGGCATTGCGGTATTTTGGTCGGTTGATGGTAATCTTTGCAATGCCGTTGTACTCTTCGAAGAGAATCTCTTCAAACTTCCTTATCTCTTTCCATTGTCTTGCCTTGTGGGCGGTTGTTTCTTGTTCCATAATTCTATTGTGATTCTTTAGTCTGCGTACAAAATTACGAAAAAAGGTTGATAAAGTCTTCATATTTTAGAAGATTAACACGATTCTTATTTGATCTTGAATGGTCAACAGGCTGTTTGGTTATTCTTTGATAATCGTTTTTGCTGAATTGTGAAAGAGCCAATTTTACTCGGATTTCTGTAAAAAAAGAAAGAACAGACGAAAAAATAGAAAATATGTTGTATCTTTGCACATATTAATTATTATCATCTATGCTTCAGATTCGCTGTAAGAATATCAATGTGACGAAGAGCTTTCCCGAAGGGGTGTCATTGCTCGATGTCTATCAAGGTTTTGCTGACGAAATACAGTTGCCTTATCCTGTGGTCTCGGCCAAAGTGAACAATGCCTCTCAGGGCCTGAAGTTCAGGCTCTATCAGAATCGTGACGTTGAGTTTCTTGATGCGCGTGCTGGTTCTGGTCATCGCGTCTACGTGCGCTCTCTTTGTTTTGTGCTCTACAAGGCTTGCTGCGATTTGTTTCCTGGCTGCAAATTGTTCATCGAGCATCCCCTGAGCCGTGGTTATTACTGCAATTTCAAGAAGAAGTCGGGCGATGGACTGGCCGATGGCGATGTGGAGCGCATTCGTCAGCGCATACAGGAGATCGTCAATCTCGACATGCCGTTCCGGCGTTTCGAAGCCACGATAGAAGAGGCTGTCCGCGTTTTTTCTGAGCGAGGCTTCTCCGACAAGGTGAAGTTGCTGGAGACAAGCGGTCAGATCTATACCGATTATTATATGCTGGGCGATACCGTTGACTACTATTACGGTCCGCTGGTTCCCTCGGCTGGCTATCTGAAGGTGTGGGATTTGGAACCCTATAGCGAAGGCCTGTTGCTGCGTGTACCCGACTGGAACAATCCTTTGAAGGTGGCCGAGAAGGTTGATATGCCCAAGACCTTCGGCATGTTTGCCGAAAAGGTGCGGTGGGACATTATCATGCGATTGTCAAATGCCGGTGATGTGAACAAGGCTGTCTTGAAAGGACACGCTTCGGAACTGATTCAGGTGAGCGAAGCCTTGCAGGAAAAGAAAATCGTTAAGATAGCCGAGGAGATTGCCAGAAGGGTGGAGTCGCCCGAGTCGCGTCTGAAACTGGTGCTCATCACTGGCCCGTCTTCATCGGGAAAGACCACTTTCTGCAAGCGACTCTCCATTCAGTTGCTGGCCTGCGGCTTGCGACCGCTGTCGTTCTCAACCGACGACTACTTCGTGAATCGGGTTGACACACCGAAGTTGCCGAATGGCGACTACGACTTCGACAATATCAAGACCGTCGACCTCGATTTGCTGGAAGACCATTTGGTGAGACTCATGCGAGGCGAGCGGGTTGAGATACCTGAGTATAACTTTGTGACAGGCAAGCGCGAGTGGAATGGCAAGCGACTGAAGCTTGGCAGCGACAACGTGCTTATTATTGAAGGCATCCATGCGCTCAACCCATTGTTGACGAAGAATATTCCCGACCAGTCGAAATTCAAGATTTACATTTCGGCACTTACAAGTATTTCGCTCGATGACCACAATTGGATTCCCACACGCGATAACCGTCTGTTGCGCCGCATCATTCGCGACTACAATAAAGGGGCTTTTACGGCACGCGAGACGATAGCCCAGTGGAAGAACGTGTGCGAAGCCGAAGACCAGTGGATATTTCCATTTCAGGAGTCAGCCGATGTGATGTTCAATTCGGCATTGAACATCGAGTTTGCCGTTCTTCGCACGCATGCCGAGGTCATTCTTGCTTCGGTGCCAAAGAACTGTCCTGAATATGCCGAGGCCCATCGCTTGCTGAAGTTCATTCACTATTTCATCCCCGTGAGCGATAAGGAGATTCCGCCTACAAGTATTATGCGCGAGTTCGTGGGTGGCTCCAGCTTCAAGTATTGAGAACGTTTTGCTTCGTAAAAAGGGCTTCAGTGAGCCGATGCGCTCATTGAAGCCCTTTTCGTTCTCTGTTCATTTGTTCGTCTATCCGTTCATCTTGAACACCACACCGCTGCGTGGCTGTAGACAGATGGTGACGGCAGCATCGCGTTTCAGCGTGAGCTGTGTCTTCGTGTCGCTGAGCAGATCTGTTGCTGTGTATGTCTTCTCCTTGATGCCCAGATAGTTGAAGGCATGGTCGGGCAGGTTGATGGCCGTCTCCACAGGCACGTCATCGAAGTTGACCACCACAAACAGCAGTGTCTTCTCGCTACGGCGCAGGAAGGCATACTGGCGTTGGTCCTGTTGGTTGACGTACATGAGATCGAACATGAGACCTTCGGTGACGGCTTTCTCCTTTTGGGCAATCTTCATCACCTTATTATATATATTAGCAAGCTCTTGCTCTTCCTCGGTGAGTTTTCCTTCGGCGGCACGGCAGAGTGTGTCTACCGACCAGTAATCGAAGATGGTGGTGCGACCGTCGCGCCCGCTGAAGCCTTCGGCATCCATGCCGCGTTCGCCATATTCCTGTCCGGCATAGAGCATGAACGGGTTCTGCTGCATGAGCATGTTGGCGATGAGTGCTGGCACGGCCTTGCGTCCGTTTCCGGCAAAGAAGGTGCTGGCAATGCGCTGTTCGTCGTGGTTCTCAAGGAAGTAGAGCATGTGCTGACGAATGTCGTCGGTCTGCTGCCACGCATGGCTGATGGCACTCGTTCCCTGACGGTGACAAATCACGTCGCGTGTGGCGTCGTACATGCCCACCTTGTCGTAGAGATAGTCGAAGCCCGATGCGATGTAGCGGCGGTACTCGTTGGGATTGTAGACCTCGCCGATGAATATCAGTTCGGGATAGCGCTTCTTCACCTCCTTCGTGGCATAAGCCCAGAACTCGGCAGGCACCATCTCGGCCATGTCGCAACGGAAGCCGTCGATGCCTTTCGATGCCCAGAACAACAAGATGTCGGTCATCTTTTGCCACGTGCTGGGCATGGGGATGAAGTGTCCGATGCGTCCGGCATAGTAATCCACACCGTAGTTCAGTTTCACCGTCTCGTACCAGTCGTTCTGCCCGGGCGCATTGTGGAAACAGTCGTTGCCCGTAGCCTTGGCCGGCTCCTCATGATAAGGCGCTGCCTCACCGTGATAGAGGTCGAAGTAGGGTGTGAATGCCTGTCCGGGACAGTAGTAGAAATTGTTCTGCGGGTCGAATCCGTTCTGCACGTTGTCGCCTTCGCCCAGATCTTTCACACCTTTGGGTGCGCAGATGCTGTGATACTGTCGGGCCACGTGGTTTGGCACGAAGTCGATGATTATCTTCAGTCCGGCCTTGTGCGTGCGACTGACGAGCTGTTCAAACTCCGCCATACGTTTGTCCACGTTGACGGCCAGATCAGGGTCGATGTCGTAGTAGTCGGTGATGGCATAGGGCGATCCGGCTTTTCCCTTCACCACAGCAGGATGCTGACGGGGAATGCCGTAGGCCGAGTAGTCGGTCTGCGAAGCATGGCGAATGACACCCGTGTACCACACGTGGGTGATGCCTCGCTTCTGCAAATCCTTCAGTACGGCAGACGTGAAGTCGTTCAGCTTGCCGCAGCCGTTCTCTTCCAGCGTGCCATTAGCTTTACGCGCCTGACAGCGGTTGCCGTACAGACGCGTAAAGATTTGGTAGATAATGATTTTACTCATTTCCAATTTTCAATCTTCAATTTTCAATCTTCTCAATGCCATGAGCACTTACTTCCTTATTGATTTTTGTAATCATGCCTTGCAGCGCCTTGCCAGGACCGCACTCTGTGAAGTCGTCGGCACCGTCGGCAATCATCGACTGCACGCACTGTGTCCAGCGCACGCTCGATGTGAGCTGAGCAATGAGGTTCTGCTTAATCTCAGCAGGATCGGTGTGGGGCTTGCCGTCCACGTTCTGATAGACAGGACACTTCGGAGTCTTGAAGTCCGTCTTCTCGATGGCGGCCTGCAGCTCGTCCTTGGCAGGCTGCATCAGGGGAGAGTGGAAAGCGCCACCCACCTTCAGCGGCAGAGCACGCTTTGCACCTGCAGCCTTCAGCTGTGCGCAAGCCTCGTTGATGGCCTCTACGTTGCCGCTGATGACCAGCTGACCAGGGTTGTTATAGTTGGCGCACACCACCACGTGTCCTTCGCGGTTGATGCCTGCGCAGATTTCCTCTACCTTCTCGTCGGGCAGACCGATGATGGCAGCCATCGTTGAAGGGGCTGCTTCGCATGCTTTCTGCATGGCCATAGCACGGGCATAGACCAGCTTCAGGCCGTCTTCGAACGACAGTGCGCCGGCTGCCACCAGTGCTGAGAACTCACCCAGTGAGTGACCAGCGGTCATGGCAGGCTGGAAGGCATCGCCCATGCAGATGGCCGAGATGACCGAGTGGAGAAACACGGCGGGCTGAGTGACCTTGGTCTGCTTCAGGTCCTCGTCGGTTCCTTCGAACATGATGTCAGTGATTCTGTAGCCCAGAATCTCGTTAGCCTTTTCAAACAAATCTTTTGCTGTCTCGTTGTTGTCGTAGAGGTCCTTGCCCATGCCTACGAACTGTGCTCCCTGTCCAGGGAAAACAAATGCTTTCATTTTTTCTTTTTTTTATGATTATCGGAGTAATTGGAGTAATCAGAGTATTCTGAGTAATCTGAATAATCAGAGTTCTCAGAGTATTCAGGGTTCTCTTAATAGCTTCTTGCAATAATGACGCGGGCCTTCGAGGGCTTTCCACTCACCATATCGACACCTTCGGTCTGTTCTACACCGAAAGGCACGCAGCGGATTGTGGCCTGGGTCTCTTCCTTGATCTGAGCCTCGGTCTCAGCTGTGCCGTCCCAGTGGCAGAGGAAGAAGCCGCCGTCCTTGATGCGCTCCTTGAACTCGTCGTAGTTGTCGCACTCGTAGATGCGCTCATCGCGATACTTGCGTGCCTTCTCGAAGATGTTCTTCTGGATGTCCTCCAGCAGTTGCTCTACATAGTCGACGATGCCTTCCAACGGACGTGTATCCTTTTCGAGCGTGTCACGGCGCATCACCTCGATGGTGCCGTTCTCCAGGTCGCGTGCGCCGAGCACCAGACGAACGGGAACACCCTTCAGCTCGTAGTCGGCAAACTTGAATCCGGGACGCTTGTTGTCAGAGTCGTCGAACTTGACACTGATGCCCTTCTGTCGCAGTTGCTCCATGATGGGTTCCACCTCCTTGTTCACCAGTTCCATCTGTTCGGGCTTGGTGGCAATGGGGATGATGACCACCTGGATGGGAGCCAGACGCGGAGGCAACACCAGTCCGTTGTCGTCGCTGTGGGTCATGATGAGCGCACCGATGAGTCGGGTAGAGACACCCCATGAGGTGGCCCACACATATTCGGGCTTGTTCTCCTTGTTCAGATAGGTCACTTCGAAAGCCTTGGCGAAGTTCTGTCCCAGGAAGTGGCTGGTGCCGCTCTGCAGTGCCTTGCCGTCCTGCATCATTGCCTCGATGGTATAGGTGTCGAGCGCACCGGCGAAGCGCTCGGTCTCGCTCTTCACGCCCTGAATGACAGGCACGGCCATCCACTCTTCGGCAAATTTTGCATATACCTTCAGCATCTTCTGTGCCTCGGCCTCGGCATCCTCGCGGGTGGCATGGGCTGTGTGGCCCTCTTGCCACAGGAACTCGCTGGTGCGCAGGAAGGGACGTGTGCGCATCTCCCATCGCATCACGTTGCACCACTGGTTGCACATCAGGGGCAGGTCGCGCCAAGAGTGAATCCAGTTCTTGTAGGTGTTCCAGATGATGGTCTCCGAAGTGGGACGTACAATCAGCTCTTCTTCAAGCTTGGCAGCGGGGTCTACCACCACACCGCCGTCGGCGGCCTTCAGTCGGTAGTGCGTAACCACGGCGCACTCCTTGGCGAAGCCTTCCACGTGTTCAGCCTCGCGTGACAGGAACGACTTTGGGATGAGCAAGGGGAAATAGGCATTCTGAGCACCTGTCTCCTTGAACATCTTGTCAAGCTGCTGCTGCATCTTTTCCCAGATGGCATAACCATAAGGTTTGATGACCATACATCCACGAACGGCCGACTGTTCTGCCAGGTCTGCCTTTACAACCAAGTCGTTGAACCACTGACTGTAGTTGTCGGCTCTTTTTGTTAATTCTTTTAATTCTTTTGCCATGTTTTTTTGTCGATAATCTGTTTTTGGGTGCAAAAATACTAAAAAAATATTGAAACGTTACATTTATACGAATAATTAATTTAACTTTGCACCACGTAAGAATAAGTTTAACATATTAAATAATTAATTTTTAAGGTTATGAAGAAGTTGAAAGTTTTAGTCCTGACTTTGTGTGCAGGAATCGTAATGGCTGGTTGTAACAACTTGCAAAAAGGTACGGCTATCGGTGCTGGTGCCGGTGCGGCTCTGGGTGCCATCGTAGGCAAGTTGGCTGGCAATACCGTTATCGGTGCTGCCGTAGGCACAGCCGTTGGTGCTGGTGCTGGCGCATTGATCGGCAAGAAGATGGACAAGGTGAAGGCGCAGGCTCAGGCTGTGCAGAACGCACAGGTTGAGGAGGTGAAGGATGCCAACGGACTGGATGCCGTGAAGGTGACCTTCGACTCGGGCATTCTCTTCACAACGAGCAGTGCCGTGCTGAGCCAGACCGCAAAGAACTCGCTGACCAACTTTGCCAACGTGCTGAAGCAGAATGCCGACTGCGACGTTTCGGTGCAGGGCTATACCGACAATACGGGCTGGAAGAACAGCACTGCCGAGCAGAGCGCACAGAAGAACCTCGACCTCTCGCAGCAGCGTGCTCAGTCGGTTACTACCTATCTGATGTCAATGGGCGTACCCAGCACGCAGATTCGCAGCACGCAGGGCTATGGCGAATCGAACCCCGTGGCTGACAACACAACGGCTGCCGGCAAGGCTCAGAACCGTCGCGTTGAGGTCTATATGTATGCAAGTGAGGCAATGATCAAGGCTGCTGAGGCTGGTACACTGAAGTAAGTTTCGAGCATTCCTGAACAATGCTGATTGTCAGCTTTATTAAGAAAATTGTGAAATGGATCGTGGTGGCATTTCTTGCTTCCACGATTCTTTCTGTTATTGTCTTTCGGTTCGTTCCAGTCTTTGTCACGCCCTTGATGGTCATCCGATTGGTTGAGCAGTTCAACGAAGGACAGGAACTGAAACTGAGCCATGACTGGGTGTCGCTCGACGAGATTTCGCCCTCCATGCCTGTGGCGGTGATAGCCAGCGAGGACGCAAAGTTCTTCAGCCATCACGGTTTTGATTTCGATGCCATACAGCATGCGGCAGAGCGTAACATCAAGCACCCGGAGAAACGCAGGCTGGGCGCATCGACCATCTCGCAGCAGACGGCCAAGAACGTGTTCTTGTGGCCGGGACGCTCGTGGATTCGCAAGGGCCTGGAGGCCTATTTCACCTCGCTGATAGAGTTGTTCTGGACCAAGCAGCGCATCATGGAGGTCTATCTTAACTCCATAGAGACGGGCGATGGAATATATGGGGTTGAGGCTGTGGCACAGGCCAACTTCGGCTGTTCGGCCAAGGAACTGAGTCGCAGTCAGTGTGCTTTGATAGCGGCCACGCTACCCAATCCCCGACGGTTCAGTTCGAAGAATCCCTCCACCTATATGAAGAAACGGCAGAAACGCATCATGCACGAAATGAAGTTTGTGCCTAAGTTTCCAAAGAAGGGCGAGGATGTGAAAATAGATGAGAAAACTGGAATTAAATGATATGAATAAAACAGATAAAATACTGGAAAAGCTGGGCATTGCCGAGCTGAACGAGATGCAGAAGGAGGCTGTCGAGGCGATTCTGCATCATCGTAACGACGTCATCATCTTGTCGCCTACTGGTTCGGGAAAGACCCTGGCCTATCTGCTCCCCTTGGTGCAGTTGCTCGACGAAAAGGATGATAGCGTGCAGGCCTTGGTGGTCGTGCCAGGACGCGAACTGGCCTTGCAGTCCGACCGCGTGCTGAAGTCGATGGGGGCAGGTCTGCGCTCGCAGAGCTGCTATGGCGGGCGTACTGCTATGGACGAGCACAAGGTGCTGCGGCAGAACCGTCCGCAGTTGGTCTTTGGCACACCTGGTCGACTGAACGACCACTTGGACAAAGGCAATATCGATGCACAGCACATCAAGTTCCTCGTCATCGACGAGTTCGACAAGTGCTTGGAGATGGGCTTTCACGACGAGATGGCACGTCTTGTCGGCAAGTTGCCTGCCCTGCAGCGCCGCATCTTGCTTTCTGCTACTGATGCTGAGCAGATTCCGCAGTTTGTTGAGATGGGACGGACCATGCGGCTCGACTATCTTGTCGAGGAGGAACCGGTGTCGGATAGGGTAGAGGTCTATCAGGTTGACAGTCCTGAAAAAGATAAACTCGACACGCTTCGAAGGCTTCTCATGCAACTGGGCGATGAGCAGAGCATTGTTTTCCTGAACTATCGCGACTCCGTGGAGCGTGTCGACCAGTATCTGCGTGAGCAGGGCTTCGTGACGAGTGCCTTCCACGGTGGACTGGAACAGCGGCAGCGTGAGGATGCGCTTTACAAGTTCTCCAACGGTTCGGCTACGGTGCTTGTCTCCACCGACCTGGCTTCTCGTGGTCTCGACATCCCTCAGCTCGACAACGTCATTCACTACCATATGCCGCAGAACGAAGAGGCACTCATCCACCGCGTGGGCCGCACTGCCCGTTGGGACAAGATGGGGCGCACCTTCTTCCTCGTAGGTCCCGAAGAGCAGCTTCAGATTGAGGGCATCCATTCTTCTGCCTTCACCTTTCAGTCTTTGCCATCCTCTGCAGTTCCGCGGCCTCGCATGTCTACCATTTATATAGGCAAGGGCAAGAAGGACAAGATTTCGAAGGGCGACATCGTGGGCTTCCTCTGCAAGATAGGCGGACTCACTCCTCAGGAGATAGGGCGCATCGACGTGAACGACCGCTATGCCTACGCTGCCATCAGCCGTCCTCGTCTGAACGCCCTGCTGAAAGCCGTCAAAGGCCAGAAGATAAAAGGACTGCGCACAGTAGTGGAACCCGTGAAATAGAAACGGATTGTCTAATAAAACAAAAGCACATAGCAATGCCTAAAAAAGAAACTGGAATGCCCTTTGAGCTGCATCCTTCGCCCATGAAAGATGCTGAGGGCCGCAACATCCTCTATGCCATACCCATGCAGCGGCTCTCCACCACGCTCGAGGAGCTCGATGACTATTGCTGCACCCATAGCGGACTGTCGCGCAATCAGCTCGTCAGCGTGTTCAACTATTTTGCCAATGCTGCTGCTCAGTGCCTGGCTCATGGCGAGCGCATCGTCACCCCGATGGGTACCTTCGCCCCTCGTCTCGCATTAGAAGGCCAGTTCGTTGATCCCGCTGCTGTGCATGCCGACGATGTGCGCCTCCGTGGCATCGACTTCCAGCCTTCAAAGGCATTCATGAGCAAGGTGCTCCGCTGGAACAACGGCTTCCATACCGCTCCCACCTCTCCGACCACCGACCGTCGTCCCGACGAGAAGCAGTTGCAGAAGGCGCTGTGCCAGTGCATGAAGAACAACGACGGCAGCACCACCGTTAGCATCTTCAAGGAGCACAGCGGTCTGAGCCGTCATCTTGCCCAGCGCTATCTCGACAACCTTTGCGAGGGCGATCATCCTCAGCTGAAGCGCATCCGCATGGGGCATGCCTTCATCTACACGGAAGTGAAGTAATCCCTTTACACCTATTCTTATAATAGCCTCCCACAGCGATACCTCATCGTTTGTGGGAGGCTTTCTCATGTTTCAAGGGACAAACTGTCCTGTTCTTCGGTGTCATTTAGGTCATTTCAGAATAGTCCGCTGCTGCGGATTACATAATCGGCTATTGCGGACTATATAATCCGCTACTGCTGCTTATACTTATCTAACCTAAATGCTCCCTCCGTTTTGTGTCTCTTCCTCTGTGATTCATCCAGTTTCATTCCTCCGTTTTGGACTGACGACATCACTCAGGAAACCACCCAAAATCATAGATTTGAGCATAAA
>CACXXD010000035.1 GCA_902771445.1 uncultured Prevotellaceae bacterium | reverse complement strand
AAAAACAATACTGGCAATGATTGTGATGGCGGCTACCATCGTGGCACAGCCCATTGCGGCACAAGAGGACTCGCTGTCACAAAAGCCTGCCATTGAACTAACCGACGACTCTATCAGGGCCGATGCCACGATTGAGGAACTGATTGGCGAGGAAGACATGAAGGAACTGGAAGAGGCGGCCAGCACACAAGGCTTCCACACGCAACTGAAGACCAAGTTCGTGGAAGGCACCGCAGGCTTCATGTCGCTCGTGGCACTGGCACTGGTGCTGGGACTGGCCTTCTGCATCGAGCGCATCATCTATCTGACACTCTCGGAGATCAATGCCAAGAAACTGCTCACCGACATTGAGAAGAAGGTGGAACAGAACGACATCGAGGGGGCCAAGAGCATCTGCCGCGACACGCGTGGCCCCGTGGCCTCCATCTGCTACCAGGGCCTGATGCACATCGACGAGGCTATGGACGTGGTGGAACGCTCCATCGTGAGCTACGGCAGCGTGCAGTCGGCCAAGCTGGAGAAGGGGTGCTCATGGATCACGCTGTTCATCGCCATTGCACCGTCGCTGGGCTTCCTCGGCACGGTGATCGGCATGGTGATGGCCTTCGACCAGATTCAGGAGGCAGGCGACATCAGTCCCACCATCGTGGCCTCGGGCATGAAGGTGGCACTCATCACCACCATCTTCGGCATCATCGTGGCCCTCATCCTGCAAGTGTTCTACAACTACATCCTCTCAAAGATAGACCACCTGACATCACAGATGGAAGAGTCGGCCATCACGCTGCTCGACATCATCATGAAACATAAACTGCGCCACGAATGAGTTTCTACGAATCACCCGTCTTCGTCGATGCACTGCTCGTAGGCATCTACGTACTGCTGGCCGTCACGCTCGGCTTGTCGGTATGGTCGATGCTCCGCTCACTGCGACTGCGCGAGCGAAAGACCACCGAACAAGGCATACCAGCCAAGCACATAGCCTGGGGCGTGTTTGCACTCCTCGTTGGCACACTGGCCCTGACCTGTCTGCTGGCCGACACCACCCCGCTCTACATCAACGGCAATGCCTTCACCAATAGGTTCTGGCTGCGCGTGAGCGACATGCTCATCAACTCGTCGGTCATCCTGATTGTCGTGGCCATACTGGGAGTGGTGGTCAGCGCAATGGGCATGGGCCGCCACTGGAACGACAAGAAAAGACTGACAAAACAAACGAACAACCGTGTTTGAACGCAGAAGGAAAAAAGTACCCGGACTGAACACCACGTCAACAGCAGACATCTCGTTCATGCTGCTGATTTTCTTCTTGGTCACCTCGTCGATGGACACCGACAAGGGACTGCCTCGCCAGTTGCCCCCGCCGCAACAAGAACAGCAGAAGGAGGTGGAACTGAAGGTGAAGGAGCGCAACGTGATGGAAATCAGGATCGATGCCGACAACCAGCTGACCTGCAACGGCGAGCCGACTACCCCAGAGGCGCTGAAGGAGCGCATCGCCGACTTCGTGGCCAACACGGCCAACGACCCGACACTGCCGGAGAAGAGCATTCGCGAAGTGAACTACTTTGGCCGCTGCGAGGTGAGCGACCGCCACGTGCTGTCGATTCAGGTGGACCGCCAGACCAGCTACGATGCCTACTTCCAAATGCAAGATGCCATCGTGGGGGCCTACAAGCAACTGCGCAACCAACTCGCCCTGAGAAAGTTCGGGAAGCCCCTCAGCCGCTGTACCCGAGATGAGCGCGAAGCCATCGGCATGGTCTACCCACAGCGCATCAGCGAAGAGGCACCCACGGCGACAGAGGGCGATGCCGACCAGAAAGGAGGGAAGAAATCATGAGAGGATACTTCAAGCGAAAGGAGCACGAGGTGCCAGAGCTGAACACGTCGTCGCTGCCCGACCTCATCTTCACGGTGCTGTTCTTCTTCATGATCGTGACCCACATGAGAGACGTCGACCTGAAAGTGAAGTACCAGGTGCCGCAGGGCAACGAGGTAGAGAAGGTGGAGCACAAATCGTCTGTGACCTACATCTATATCGGTCGGAGCAAGACACCCGATGCAAAGGACGGCCAGACGTTCTACATACAACTGAACAACAAACTGGCTACCCTCGACGACATTCAGACTTTCATAGAAAAAGAGAAGGAGAGCATGAGCGAGGAAGACCGCACCCGAATGACCGTGAGCATCAAGGCCGACAAGGACGTGCCTATGGGCATCATAGCCGACGTGAAAGAAAGGCTGCAACAGTCGTTTGCCCTGAAAATCAACTATTCGGCCACCGAAAAATAATAATCTGCTATTTTTTCGCCTTTTTTCATATCAATTTGTTGCTTGTATGAAAAAATTTAACTATCTTTGCAACAGTATAAAATCACTAAGAAATGGCAAATCAAAAACTCGACAATTTAGACCGACAAATCCTGAGACTTATCTCCGACGATGCACGCATTCCCTTTCTTGAAGTGGCCAGAGCCTGCGAAGTGAGCGGTGCAGCCATACACCAACGCATACAGAAACTGACCAACATGGGCGTGCTGAAGGGCTCGATGTTCATCATCGACCCGGAAAAGATGGGCTATGAGACCTGCGCCTACATCGGGCTGAACCTGAAGAATCCCGAATCGTTCGACGAAGTGGTTGAGAAACTGAAGAGCATTCCCGAAGTCGTGGAATGCCACTACACCACAGGCGACTACGATCTCTTCATCAAGATCTACGCCATCAACAACCACCACCTGCTCGACATCATCCACGACAAGCTACAACCGCTCGGACTGGCACGAAGCGAAAGCATCATTTCCTTCCATTCGGCCATCAACCGACAGCTGCCCATCGCAGAACTGACAAAGGCCGTAGAGGAGGAAGGCGACGACCAACGATAAAAACCAACCCAATCATGGACAACAAGACTCTTGGCTCGATCATAGCCAAAAAACTGAATATCACAAGCAGTGCCACCGTCAACACGTTGGCACTGCTTGATGAAGGGTGTACCATTCCGTTCATCGCACGCTATCGCAAAGAGCGCACCGGCGGACTGGACGAGGTGCAGATTGCCTCTATCAGCGAACAGTATGAGAAGCTGAAGGAGATGTGCAAGCGCAAAGAGACAATGGTAAAGACCATCGGCGAGCAACAGAAGCTGACACCCGAACTGGAGAAGCGCATTGCCGACTGCTGGGATGCCAACGAGCTGGAGGACATCTACCTGCCCTTCAAGCCCAAACGACGCACACGTGCTCAGGTGGCACGCGAACAGGGACTGGAACCGCTGGCCACACTCCTGATGATGCAGCGCGAGAGCGACCCGGAGAAAGCGGCTCAACGCTTCGTGAAAGGCGACGTGAAGAGCAGCGAACAGGCACTGAAGGGCGCACAGGACATCATTGCCGAAATGACCAGCGAAGACGAGCGCAACCGCCAACAGGTGCGGTCGGCCTTCCGACGCGAGGCGGTCATCTGTTCGAAAGTGGTGAAAGCCAAGGCCGACACCGACGAGGCTGCCAAATATGCCGACTACTTCGACTGGCAAGAGCCGCTGAAACGGTGCAGTTCGCACCGCCTGCTGGCCATGCGCCGAGGCGAGGCCGAGGGCATTCTGCGCATTTCCATCTCTGTCGGCGACGAGGCTTGCATTGAGCGACTGCTGCGCAATCTGCCTCCGACGCCCTTTGGCAGCCGAGGCAGCAGTGCATGCAGAAAACTATTGGAAGAGGCTGTCGAAGACGGCTACAAACGACTGCTGGAACCTTCGATTGAGACGGAATTTGCCGGACTGAGCAAGGATCAGGCCGACGAAGAAGCTATCAGGGTGTTTGCCGAGAACCTCCGACAACTGTTGCTTGGCGCACCGCTTGGCCAGAAACGCGTGATGGGTGTCGACCCGGGCTTCAGAACGGGCTGCAAGGTGGTCTGTCTCGACGATCAGGGCAGTCTGTTGCACCACGAGGCCATCTTCCCTCACCCACCAGTGAACCGTCGCATGCAGGCTAAGTTGCACGTGCAACAGATGCTGAAGGACTATCAGATAGAGGCAATCGCCATTGGCAACGGAACGGCCAGCCGCGAGACTCGTTCGTTCATCGAGGAGTGTCTGTCGGAACTGACTGAGCCAAAGAAAGTAACTGTCTTCGTAGTCAGCGAAGACGGCGCTTCGGTCTACTCTGCTTCGAAAGTGGCACGCGAGGAGTTTCCCGACGAGGATGTCACCGTGCGCGGTGCAGTCTCCATAGGACGACGACTGATGGATCCGCTGGCCGAACTGGTAAAGATCGACCCGAAGAGCATCGGCGTGGGACAGTATCAGCACGACGTAGACCAGACGAAACTGAAGAAGCAACTGGATCAGACGGTGGAGAGCTGTGTGAATGCGGTCGGCGTGAACCTGAACACGGCATCGAGCCATCTGCTGCAATACGTCAGCGGACTGGGTCCCACGCTGGCCAAGAACATCGTGGAGTACAGACGCGAGAACGGAGCGTTCACCTCACGCGCTCAGCTGAAAAAAGTGCCACGACTGGGGCCGTCGGCTTTCGAACAGTGCGCGGGCTTCCTGCGCATTCCAGGGGCAAAGAATCCGTTGGACAACAGTGCCGTTCACCCCGAAAGTTACAAGGTGGTTGAACTCATGGCCAAGGACCTGAACTGCACAGTGGGCGACTTGATGAAGCAAAAGGAGCTGCGCAGTCGCATCGACATCAACCGCTATGTGACGAAGGAAGTGGGACTGCCCACGCTGACCGACATCATGAAGGAACTGGAGAAGCCCGGTCGTGACCCACGCGAACAGATAGAGGAGTTTGAGTTTGCCAAAGGCATCGAGACGGTCGACGACCTCGCCGAGGGCATGGAATTGCCCGGCATCGTGACCAACATCACCAACTTCGGGGCATTTGTCGACATTGGCGTGCATCAGGACGGACTGGTCCACATCTCACAACTGGCCGACAAATACGTAAAAGACCCGAACGATGTGGTGAAGCTGCATCAACACGTAACGGTGCGTGTGATGGAAATCGACCGCCGACGCAACCGAATATCACTGTCTATGAAGGGACTTTAGTAATCATTTCTCTTTACTCAGATACTGGGCGATCAGCCGTGCTGTCTCATCGGGAGCCGACTGTTCGCCCAGTATTCTATGCACTTCGTCGTAGCTCGCCAGCATCTGCCTGCGCACGGATTCGTCGAGCAGGGCATGCAGTTCACTACGAAGATTCGCTTCGGTAAACTCATTGGCTACCAGCTCCCTGACCACCTCGCGATTGGCAATCAGATTGACCAGTGAGACATACTTCACGTGGAGCACCTTCTTGCGCAGCCAACCTATCAGCCAAGGCACCAGCGTGGCATAGCACACCACCTGCGGGACACGGAAGAGTGCCGTTTCGAGCGTGGCCGTTCCGCTCGTGACGAGCGCCACATGGGCATGCGACAACAGGGCATAGGTCTGGCTCTCCACGATGCGCACGCCCGTTCCCGACAAGAAACGCTGATAGAACGACGCATCGATGCCCGGTGCACCTGCCAGCACCAACTGATGGTCGGCCACCTCGCCGGCCACACGAATCATGGCAGGCAGGTTCCTATCTATCTCCTGCTTACGCGAACCAGCCAACAAGGCGATGATGGGCTTGTCGACAGACAGGCCGTTCTTCTGGCAGAAAGCCTCGAACGTCTCGGTATAGTTCCTGCGGAACTCCGCAACCTCGCTGGCTGTCGGATTGCCCACGTAATGAATGGGATAATGGTGCTTGCCTTCGAAGAAGTCGACTTCGAACGGCAGGATGGAGAACAACTGACTGATGTCGCGCCGTATGTTCTTGATGCGATATTCCTTCCATGCCCATATCTTCGGCGCAATGAAGTAGTAGACAGGTATCTGCGTCTTGGCTTTCAGAAACTGCGCAATGTTGAGATTGAAGCCGGGGTAGTCGACCAGAATCACCACATCGGGATGCCACTCCAGCACATCGCGCTTGCACAGGCTCATGTTGCGAAGAATGGTGGGCAGATGCAGCAGCACAGCGACAACACCCATATAGGCCAGCTCACGATAGTGCTTCACCAGCGTGCCGCCGACAGCAGCCATCAGGTCGCCACCGAAGAAACGGAATTCAGCCTGCTTGTCAACGGCTTGCAACGACCTCATCAGGTGGGAGGCATGCAGGTCGCCAGAGGCTTCGCCGGCTATGAGATAGTATTTCATAGAGGAAGGAATTGAGTTATGAATTGGGAGCCAAAAGTTCACGAACCTTATTGACAGCCTCATAGGCCGTCACGTCGATGCGAGTGGGGGTGATGGCCACATAGCCGTGGTCGAGAGCCCAGCGGTCTGTATCGGCAGCATCGGGCTCATCGTTCTGATAATGACCCACCATCCAGTAGTAATCGTATCCACGCGGATGATGACAGGCTGTCACTTCGTTGAGCCACGAGCCACGGGCCATGCGACATACGCGCACGCCTTTGTACGGCTCTGCCCCACTCTCTTCGCAGGCCATCGGGAAGTTCACGTTCAGACAGACACCGTCGGGCAGTCCGTTCTGCAGCACGCGCTTCGTCATCATGCGCACATAGGGCCGCATCGGTGAGAAATCGGCATCCTCGTCGTGCGTACAGAGCGAGAAGGCCACAGAGGGGATGTGCTTCATGCAGCCCTCGAGCACCATGCCCATCGTGCCGCTATAATGGGTGTTCACCGAGGCATTGTCGCCATGATTGATGCCGCCCACCACCATGTCGGGCCTGCGTCCGTCCAAGAGTTCGTGTAGGGCCAGTTTCACGCAGTCGGTTGGCGTGCCGTTGCTCGACCACACCTGCAGTCCCGGCTCGTCGGTCTGCTTGGTCAGCCTCAGCGGTGTCGTAGCCGAGAAAGCGCACGAAAAGCCCGATCGGGCCGAGTCGGGCGCACACACGAGGAGATCCGCCATGTCGCGGAGCATGTCAATCAACTGGTTGATACCTTTTGCCTGGTATCCGTCGTCGTTCGAAATAAGTATGAGTGGTCGTTCTGTCTGCATGCTATTTTATATACAAATCATCTTGTTCGGATTGCGAAAGTACACATTTATTCTTAATTATTGCCATACGAAACCGTATTATTAATGATTTTTATTGATTCCGCAGCGAGAATCGGTCCACACCTTTATCATAGCAAAACACCCTGAAGGGAGCATTCACTGCTGCCTTCAGGGATTAGTCCGGACACGCACTAACTTTTTACTACTAAAATTACTTTTTTCCGTAGACTGCCTTGACGATGTGCCACTGGCGATGCACATCGGCGCAGTCCATGTGGTTGGGAGCCATCGCATCGAAGAGGTCCTTGAATGCCGTACCCTTGGCTTTCTGGTCGATGGCCCACTGGCGCAGTTCGCTGTCGGTGAAGTGACGCTTGGGCAGACCGCGCACCACCTCGTAGTTTCCGATGCCCAGTTCCTTCATCAGCCGTTCTGCGCGACTTATGTCTTTCTCTGCGGTCTCTGTGCTGGCATAGATGTAGCATTTGTAGCCTGGCATCGTCTTGGGCAGTTCAAATTCGTTGCGCACACTGTAGCCATAGGAGGTCTTCTCCCAACTGGTCACCGACGAGTGCATCCAGTCGCCCGGCTCTGCCTTTCCGTTCTTGATGTAGAGCTCGCCGTTGCCTGGCAACAGCAAGGTTTGCTCGCGAGGCACATTGCCCTTCACACTGGCAGGGATGGTGACGGCAGTCGTAACCAGGTTCACCGTTTGCTGACGACCGCTGATGTCGAGCTTCGTGCCATGCTGAGAACCCTCAACAATGGTGCGCTCAGCCTGTCTGATTTCTATTTTCTTCAGGGCGGCATTGCTCAGTTGCGGCAGACTGTTCTGGTCGAACGTCTTGCCGTTCACCATCATGACCGTGTGCGACTTGCCTTGGGTGTTGTCGAACGACCAGCGGAAGTATTGCTCTTCAATAAACGACTTGTCGCCTTGTTCTATCCACACCCCTTTGGGCAGGTTGACGATGTAGTAATCGCGATAGCCCTTGCCCCACTTCTGGTGCGTTTTATACTCAACGAGCGGCAAAGCCTGCTCTGCTGTCTCTGAGGAGCCTTCGGCGATTTGCAGCACCGACGGCGACGGAGCCACTTTCTCCTCTGCAAAGACATATAGTGCCACGGCAACGATGGGCAGCACAAACGCAGCACGCAGTCGGCTCCAGGGATTTGATTTCTTTTGATACATCATGTTAATTCGTTGTTTTAGTGAGCCTCGGTTCAAGGTGTTGGCAAATGGCTGCAGACGATTGCCGACGGCCTTGATGACGAGAAGTTGTTGATATTGTTTTGCATCGATGCCTTGACAGATGACGGCCTCGTCGGCCTCATATTCGTGGATGGTTTTCAGCTCGCGCCCCAAGAGCCAGGCAAAGGGATTGAACCACTGAACGACCTGCACCAGCTCTATGAGCAGCACGTCCCACGAGTGACCCAGCCGCGCATGCGCCTGTTCGTGGGTCAGAATGTGGCGACGGTGGTTTTCGTAGTCGCCAATGCTTATCACGATATAGTGCATGAAACTGTAGGGTGCAAACTCGCCGCCTTTCACGATGACGGTGTTGCCCTGTTCGTCAGAGATTCGCAGTCCGCCCCTCAGACCGCGCACCAGCTGTACACAGCGCCAGACAAAGCGAAAAAGAAAGGCGATGACACCAACGAGATAGAAGACTGCTGGATTCATGTCAACGGACTTATCTACTACAGGTTTAGACGCACCTACAGTCTCTTTTTGAAAAGTGAGGGGAACTGTCGTACTCGGCTCTTGAAAAAAAGGTCGAAAGATGTTGCTCTCCTCGCTCATCGGAGAGGCTTTGGGCGCAGCTATCTGAAGACGTATGGCTGGCAGCACCATCGACAAGAGCATGATACTGATGAGCACTACGCGATTGAAGCGGTGGTACGTCTCGCGACTTAGCAATGCCGCGAATCCGCCGTAAAACAGTGTCAGCAACAGTGCTGATTTCAGTGCATAGATCATCATCGTAGTCGTTTTAAATTCGTCTCATTCGTGGTCGTGTATCAGTGCCATGATCTCGCGCAGTTCATCTTCATCGATTTCCTCGTGTTCGACAAAGAAGGACAGCATTTTCTTCACCGAACTGCCAAAGATATTATCCTTGACATCGCGCAACACCTGTGTGACATATTTATCGCGTGTAAGCAGCGGTGAGTAGACAAACGTGCGCCCACTGCCGTTCTCGCGCCGATGCTCCACGAACCCCTTGGCCTCCAGAATCTTCAGGAAGGTACCCACGGTGGTATAGGCAGGCTGTGGTTCGGGATAGCTCTCCACCAGTTGCTTCACGGTGAGCCCTTGCGAGTAGTCCCACAGTCGGTTCATCAGTTCCGACTCGGCCCGTGTCAGCGGCTTCATGTCCTTGGTCTCTTTTGTCATATCTCATCTTCGTTTTTCTGCAAAATTAGACAAAAGATAGTCCCATAGCAAGGAAATGGGATTCGTAAATCCGTTCATCCCCATGTTTTTTAACGTTTATATTTAGTTTATCATTCTCCGTTTCTTAGTTGTTAACGACCGATGACCCATTTTTACCACTATAAAAATTTATGTCAATTACGCAAATTTCTTTCCTTCACATCAACCTTTCTGCAGGATTCTACATCACAATGCAAACGGAAAGTGGCGAGAACGTCTTGGCCGAAGCAACAGCCGGAGAACGTCCCGCCACAAGGAACAAAAAACTTGAAATGGAAATTCTATATCAACGGCATGCCCAGCTCACGGCATTCACGGCGCATGTCATCAGGCCAGATACTCGCCTGAATCTCACCGATGTGAGCCTTTTGCAGCAACACCATGCAAAGTCGGCTCTGACCAATACCGCCGCCGATGGAGAGCGGCAAACGGTCGTTCAGAAGCTGCTGATGGAAGTAGAGCTGCTGGCGTGCTTCCTGCCCCTCCAGCTTCAACTGGCGCAGCAACGACTCCTTGTCTACACGGATGCCCATCGACGACAGCTCGAACGAGCGGCCCAGCACCGGATACCAGATGAGGATGTCGCCATTGAGCCCCTCACGGCCATCTTCGGCCACCGTCGACCAGTCATCGTAGTCGGGCGCACGTCCGTCGTGCTTCTCACCATTGGAGAGCTTGCCGCCGATGCCGATGATAAACACGGCACCGTACTTCTCGCAGATGGCATCCTCGCGCTCTTTCGGTGTCTTGTCGGGATACATCTGCAACAACTCTTCGGCATGAATGAAATGAATCTTTTCGGGCAGGAATGCCTTGATCTGCGGATAGGTCTCGCAGACCAGATACTCCGTGCGACGGATGGCGGCATAGATGCGCTCCACTATATTCTTCAGAAAGGCCACGGTGCGCTCTTCCTTGCGAATCACTGCCTCCCAGTCCCACTGGTCAACGTAGAGCGAATGCAGATTGTCAAGCTCTTCGTCGGCACGAATGGCATTCATATCGGTATAGATGCCGTAGCCAGGCTCAATCTGATACTCAGCCAGCGACAAGCGCTTCCACTTGGCCAGCGAATGAACCACCTCGGCACGGGCATCACCCAAATCCTTGATAGGAAAAGTCACGGCACGCTCAACACCATTCAGGTCGTCGTTGATGCCGAGGCCTTGCAATACGAATAGCGGTGCGGTGACACGGCGCAGACGCAGCTCAGTCGATAGATTCTGCTGAAAGAATTCTTTTATCAACTTGATGCCCTGCTCAGTCTGCTTCGTGTCAAGCAACTGCTGATAACCAATCGGTTTGATCAATTTACTCATATCCTATTTCCTTTTCTTTCAAAATTTGCGTGCAAAGGTAGCAATTATTTACTAAAGAACAAATTTTTAAGGGTTTTATTTTGCAAATTGACAGAAAAAAACTTGATTTACTTTCACTTTGAACAATCACGCTTTTCTGCGGAAAAGGCATTTTTCCCATTGTCGCCCGACCTGCTACTTCGCTTTCTGATAGACGCGCACATAATCGATTTCGTAGCGCATGGGCAGGGCTGCATCGTCTATCGGACCGCCATTGTCGCCACCCAAGGCAAGGTTGAGCAGGATGTACTGCGGACGTGTGAAGGGGTTCGTGCCATTGCCCACACTGCCATTGACGGTTGCAGAGAGTGGCACCTCGTTGAGCAACTTGTCATCAAGATAAAGCCGAATGGACGTTTCGTCCCAGTCCATTCGCCACACATGGAAGCGCAAAGCCCAGTTGGGATCGCGTCGGGTGAAGTTGGCGAAAGGCACCTTACGGCTGTTCCACACCGCACTATAGCGTTGGTCGTTGCCCCAAGCCACATTGGCCAGGATGTGGGGAACACCATCGATGCGGTAGAACTCCATCTGGTCTATCTCGCCGCACGAAGGCCACTCCATGCCGTATCCCAGCGTCCAGATGGCAGGCCACGCACCGCCTTCGGTAGGTATGCGTGCGCTCACCTCCATCCGGCCATAGCAAAACTCATACTTGCCCATCGTGGTGAGACAGGCCGACGTGTAGTTGATGTGCTCGCGCTGCCGGCCCCACTGTCGACTGCCCTTCTTGTAAGTAGGGTTGGGTCGGTGCTCGCGGCGTGCCTCAATGACGAGCAGCCCGTCTGTTTGCCAGGCATTATCAGCCTGATACCACTGGGCCTCATGGTTGCGCACGAAGCCTTCTTCAAAGTTCCACACCGTGGAGTCTGGTCGTCCGTCACGGTTGAACTCGTCGCTCCAGACGAGTTTCCAGTCCTGTGCCGACAGGTGCAATGAAAGCACAAGCAAGAATAGTAAAGTTAAGTCTCTGTTCATATCATATTAAATTATCCGTTGCAAAAATAACACATTATTTGAAAAAACGAAACAAAATTTGGGACGTTTTATCGTTACCAAGTAAAACTATTGAACGCAGAGATGCAGCGTTTTCAAAGTTTTTTCTACATGACATTCCTCTATGCGCCCTCCCCATCTCTGCATTCTGTTTTTTGTCCACGCTTCCGCACTTGAATTATGAATTTTCTGAAGTGAACCCCAGAAGTTGGACAGAATACTTCTGGGGTTCACTTCAAAACGACACACCCTCTAATTTTTTGTTAATCCTCGATGATGATTGCCAAGGCTTTCAGTTGCTGCCAACCGGCCTTGTCGGTCAGGCGAATCATGAAGTGGTAGTCGCCTTCGGCCACATTCTCAGGAATGGGAATCTTGACACGAGCCTCATAGCTGCGCAGCCCGGCAGGAATCTCAAAGCTCTGATTGTACACCCAGTGCTGCTCGTTCGCCTCGTGCTCGTGCTCCTCGTGATGCTCGCACTCACCCCCCTCGTGGTCGTTGCTCTCCGTACTGTGACTGTGGTGGTCGCTGTTGTCGTGCACCTCAATATTATAGCTGCCCAGTTCCGTATCGTCGGTGAAGAGATAAAAGAAGGGAATCGTGTCGCCCTTGTGATACACCTGACAGTTCACGGGATTAGCCGTAATGCCCTGATTAGAGATAACAGGCTTTATCTCGTCTTTTGCCGTTTCATTGTCTTTGTTGCAGCCAACCAATATCGCTGCCATCATCAGGGCCATCGTCAGCCCCGAAAAAATATTCAACTTATAATTCATAATGCTTTGTTTTAATCAGTTATTTGCTCCCATGCGTTAGCCAATTTTCAATCTTCAATTTTCAATCTTCAAAACTCCACTCCTACCATAGCCGAGAAGTTGCGCCCGGGTTCAGGCACATCAATCAGTCGATAGTAACTCGTATGGTCATAATAGCGTTTGTTCAGCAGATTGTTCGCATTGAGTGCCACCTTCAGTCGTGTGTTTCTACTCAATGAAATATGTTTTCCTGCCGAAGCATTCAACGTGAAATAGCCGTCTGTGGGACTCTCCGGCGGAACGATGTCGTGCTGTGCTCCCACCAGATGGAAGTTCAGGGCAATGAATCCCTGCCCCTTCGACCGACGCTCCAGGAATGGAATGCGGCCAAACAAGTACTTCACATCGGCATCTGCCGACCACGGAGTAGAGAACGGGAGCGTGTAGCCCTTCTTCGGTCCCGACTGCTGACGCGCATGCAGGTATTCGCCTTTCACATCTGCTTCCAAGTGATTGTTCAACTTGTAGTCGACTTCGGCTTCGAAGCCATATCGAAACACCTCGGCCTGCGTGTAGTGATACATCTGCAAGCCTTCCACATACTGCGACGTTGGATTCAGGTAGATATAGTTCGGGAAATAATTCACGTAGGGTTCGAGCAATATGCTGAGCCCTTCGTGCGCCCAGCTGATGCCAGCATCCAACTGATAAGACACTTCGGGATCCAACTGCGCATTGCCCCGCTCATAGCGGAAGATGTGATAGTTCACGCCGTCGGCTCCCAACTCCTTCGGGATGGGTACGCGGAAGCTCTTGCCCACATTGGACTTCAGCACCCACTCGCCCACATGCCAGTTGATGCCAGCCGACCACGTCAGACTGTTGAAGTTGCGCGACAGTTCGGAAGACCGCTGCTTATAGACCGACTCACTGCCCACGGGTGTCTTGTACCAGTCGTGATACTCATGGATGTCGGTGTGCACATGGTCGTAGCGCAAGCCAGCGTTCACAATCAGATGCTCTGTAATGCTGAAGCGGTCGAAGGCGTATGCACCCAGACTGAGTGTCTCGAAGTCAGGAATGATGAAGCCCCAGCCCGAACGACGGTTGTGCTGATATTCGCCGTTCAGTCCGCTGCTCAGTTCGTGCTTGTCGCCGAGCTGATAGCGCAGCGACAGCTGTCCCGAATAGGTGTTCTTGTTGAAACGGCGCTCCAGCGAACCGTCGGGCTTGGGCATGTAGCCATGCGACACGGGTTCCGACAACTCCTCGCGCAGATTGTTCTGATAGGCCAGGTTCAGTTCGATGGACTTTCGCTCGTCGGTCCACGACGTATGACTGAGCACTTTCAGGTGGTTGACCCACTGATAGGGCAGATCGATGTCACGGCGCGAACGGTCGTAGTCGATACCCGACAAGCGCACCTCCAGTCCGTGAGCATTGGCAAAGAAGCCGCTCTTCGAGTAACTGTCAGATATGCGCAGGTCGGTGTGGAAGTTGTATCCGGCATAGCCCAGCATCACACTGCCATCGCGCTCTCGTCCGGCGGTGTTGCGCAGTCTGCGGTCTTTCAGTCTGATATAATAGGAATAATACTGTATACTGTCGGCTGGCACCTTATAGTCGGCATAGTCTATGTAAGTGACGTGAGCACGATAGAAGAACTTGCCGCTACGCCCGCCAATCTTGGCTGAGCCTCCCAGCGACTCGTTGTTCGATCGTCCCATCAGTTGCACCGTTCCTTCCAGTCGACGCATGGGGATATGGTTGGTGAAAAGGTTCAGCACACCGCCGATGGCATCAGAACCGTAGAGCAGGGCGGCAGGCCCTTTCACCACCTCGGCACGGTCGACGGCAAACTGGTCTATCTCCAGTCCGTGGTCATCGCCCCATTGCTGTCCCTCGTGCTTCACGCCATCCTCGGTCACCGCCATTCGGTTGAACCCCAGACCACGGATGGTTGGCTTCGACAGGCCAGAGCCTATGCTCATGGCCTTCACGCCGGGAATGCCTTCAAGTGTCTGCATCAGACTGCCTGAGAAGTTCTTTTCCAGATAGTCCCTGCCCACCTGCACGCTGTTCTGCGACGTCTTCATTTGCTGCTCCTGCCGTGCATGCCCCGTCACTTCGACGTTCTCTATGGCAATGGTCGTGTCGGTTGGCTCAGCCAACGACAACAGCGCAGCAGTACATAATGTAGAAATCATGACCGTTTTGTAAATTGAAAATTGAAGATTGAAAATTGAAAATTAAGGATTGAAGATTGAAAACTGAAAATTAACTGCACACCCCTTGCAAGTATGCAGGATGCGTCAGCAAATTTTCAATTTTCAATCTTCAATTTTCAATCTTCACTTGGTGGGGCTCTCAGGGCGGCAGTACCCCCGTTGAGCAAACCAATACGCGCTAAGGGGGCATGATAAGAAAGTTTGAATGTCTGGTTGTAGAGAATGACCGTAGCAACGGCGGCGGCCACATAGCTGAAACTAAGGAACTGACACAGCAGACAGTCGTGCGACCAACCATCGCTGGCTGTCAGGTGTCCCGCATGCGGTGTATGGTTGACGCACTGTTCGCACTCGTCGATTTGCCACAACGACGCGGGGTGAATATGCAACGACGAAACAAGCACTATTGACAGATAGACCGTCAACAGCACCCAAGCATACCTTACTTCTCTTGTTCGTCGATTCACAATTATATATAATAGTGGTTGCAGTTTCCTTATAACGCTGCAAAGTTACAAGGAAAGACCGAAACCGCCATCAATTCTTCGAACATTTTATCTTTTTTACGCAAAAAATGCTCCTATTATACCTGAAGATACGCAAAAAGAGCGCCTGTACTTACGACTTTGGCCGCATCAAGTCGATCATCAGCCGTATCTCAGCATGGTCGATGTCTTCAGGGCAGAGCGCCTTGATGGGCGTGGTACCCTGATCGGTACCCACCATGTTGATGACACGCTTGATGGTCTGCTGTCTGTCGGGCGAGATCAGCGCGTCGAGCGGCAACTGTCCAGAAAGCACATAGCGCCCCAGATGGCCGAACACCGTGCCAAAGACCAGTCCGCGCTCCGCCGCTATCTCCTTGGGCGACTTGCCTGCCTGATAGAGCGCCCACGTCACTTCCCATGTCTTGGGCTTGGGTTCTTTGGGCTCCGTCTCAGTCTTACGCTCCACCCTGCGTTCACGTTTTCGGGCATTCTTCACCGACGTCTCGTCGAGTGCATCGAGCTGCGACATTTGTTTTTCGCGCAGATAATTGCTGATGCTGAAGCCCTCGCCGGCCATCTTGAGCAGCAGGAACCGACACGAGAGCCACGTCTGCCGCAGTTCGGGCAGGGCTGTCGACAGTCGTTTCGCGGCCTGCTTATTGTTAGGCTTCACTTCGAGCGTCAGGGCGATGGGCTTGGCCAGCAGCGTTTCCAGCACGTCGGCAAAATAAGCGGCACTACGCCCCACGCGCTCCAGAAAGTCAGCGGCATGCAGTTGCTCGGTCGTCATTTGCTCAATCTTCGTCCTCCACTTCGCCGATACCGTCATCACCTGTTGCTGCATGTTGTCCAAGGCCTGCTTGTGCAACTGCATGAGCGAGTTGTGGCTATTGTAGAAGTATTCGGAGAAGAGCCGCACCATGTATTCCTCCTGATAGAGCAGCCGACGGAAGTCGAAGAGTTCGAGCAACAAGTGGCGGTAGTACTCCTCCTTAAGCGTGGGCAACTGCGCTATGCTCTGCGAGGCAGCCACTTCCTGATTGGCTATGTAGCCGTCCACCCGCTCGTCGGTCATGATGGCCCGTGCCTCAATCGGTGCAGCCAGCACCATGCCTTCCAGCGTTCGGCAACGGCTCAAGGCCACGTAGACCTGCCCGGGAGCAAACGACAGATTGGCATCGATGATGGCATGGTCGAACGTCAGGCCCTGGCTCTTATGGATGGTGATGGCCCATGCCAGCCGCAGGGGCAACTGCCGGAACGTGCCTTGCACCTCGGTGACTATCTCGCGTGTCTCGGCATTCAGCGTGTAGCGTGCGTTCTCCCATTCCAGCGGTTCCACGTCGATGGCTTCGCTGTCGCCCTCGCAGTGCACCATCACTTTGTGCTCGTCTACATAGGTCACCTTGCCTATGCGACCGTTATAGTAGCGGTGGTCGCCCGTCGGGTCGTTCTTGATGAACATCACCTGAGCGCCCAGTTTCAGTTCGAGCACCTCGGCTGTGGGATAGGAATAATCGGGAAAAGTGCCTTCCACCACGGCTCTGAACAGGAACGAGCTCGAGGGCAGTCGCCGCAGTTCCGATTCGTTGTAGTGGTCGGCCAGGTTGTTGTGGGTGGTCAGTCGGATATAGCCGTCGCCTGTTGGCACCGCCCCCACCCTACTGTTCAGCAACTGCAGATCGGTCAAGGTGGGATGGGCCTCGCGTATGTGGTTCAGGATGGTCAGGAACTGTGTGTCTTGCTGTCGGTAGACCTTGGTCAGCTGAATGGTGACGTAGTCCATCTGTGCCAGTGCCTTTGAGCCGAAGAAGTAGGGCGTGTCGTAGTAAGGCTTCAGCAGTCGCTCGTCCTCGGCAGTCACCACGGGTGTCAGCTGTTGCAGGTCGCCGATCAGCAGCAACTGCACACCGCCGAAGGGCTGATAGCGGTCACGGTATCGGCGCAGCACGGCATCGACGGCATCGAGCAGATCGCTGCGCACCATCGACACCTCATCGATGATGAGCAGATCGAGCGAGGCTATGATGCGCCGTTTCTCGCGACTGAAGTCGAACTTGCTCTCCACCTTCGCCCCAGGCACGTAGGGCGAGAACGTCAGCTGAAAGAACGAATGGATGGTCATGCCCCCGGCATTGATGGCGGCCACGCCCGTAGGAGCCACCACCACCGATCGTTTGCGGCTCTTCTCCACCACCGTCTTCAGGAATGTTGTCTTGCCCGTGCCTGCCTTACCGGTCAGGAAGATGCTGCGCCCCGTGTGCTCCACGAAGTCCCATGCCGTGCGCAGTTCGTCGTTTCGTTCCATATTGCCTTTGTTTCTGTGAACAATCAAGTTAGCCACTGCAAAGGTACAACTTTTTGTACATTATTCAACAAAAAGAAAAGCTAAGTTTCGCTTTTTTCACTTTGCATAGTCGTGCATCATCAGATAGTAGGTCGTGCTGCCATAGCCGCACCAATAGCCGATACCGCCTTTTACATTGCCTGGCACAGTTGAAAAATTAGCCAGGAACATATTGCTGGACAATGACTGCGACTTGGTGTACTCATCCCAGAATCGGAACGACACCTCATCAATGTGACAGAACTTCACTGAGACAGTATCGTTCTGGGAGAAATAGGGAGTGTAGTCATCATTGTCGAGCGTATGAGCCCGATAGACAGGCACTTCGACCGATTCGCTTAGCACCTCGTCGTCGAAGCTACCAAGATAGGAGGCCATAAACTGTTTGCTCTTAGTTCCAACTCTGGTGAAGAACTGATAGTAATTTTTCTCTTTGGGATCATCGGCAAAGCAAGCCTTGATCAAGAAAAGTGAGTCCGACGTGCCAGCCTTCTCCACCTTGAAGGAGTCCACCTCCACTGGGTGCGGGATGGTTGTCTCTGCCGTCAGCACGCTGTTCTCATACTCTACCTCCAGCGTATAAGTCTTCCCTGCTTCACCTCGCATCCATGAAGTAGTATATATAAAAGGAGGCATATAGCCCGAATCAAACTTTCCCGTCAGTATCACACTCCTCTCACCGTCCGAGACAGTCACTTTAGCCCACCTCACCAGAAACTCCTTCGAATCGAGCGGAACAGTCTGATAATTTCCTGTGATGGGCAAGGTCTTCGTCAGCATCACGACTGGGAACTGTCCATCCTCTATCCAGCCTTCCACCACTGTTGCGGAGTCTTCTGCCTGCATGCCATAGTTCTCTTTACAAGACAACAGTAAAAAGGCCATCAACAGAGTATAATACAACTTTTTCATGTCAGAACTTGCAGAAATAACTTGAAGAGGGTAATATTTTTACAAAGAAATTGACAGGACGATAGGCAAACTCGCCCCCTCCTTGCACACTGATGTAATAGAACAGCTGACTGCTTTGGCCCAGAGCGTTGTAAAGCGTGAAGTTCACCCCTTGCTCCCGCGCAAAACTCGTGTGCCACTTATAGTTGACCGACAGATTCAGACGACTGTAGGGCTTCATCCGGCTGCCGTTATAGTCTCCATACTTCAGCAACAGGTTGCCGTTGACGTAAGCCAGATGTTTCAAAGCAGTAAAAGGTGTTCCGCTCGCATAGACGTATGTACCGCCAAAGCTCCAGTAGCGGTTCAGCGGATAGGACAGCACCACATTCAGTTCGTGGGGACGGTCGTGATTGGCAGGATAGGTTCCCTGCAAGGTGCGTTGTTCGGCAAACGTGCGGCGTGCATGCGAATAGGCATAGCTGATCCAGCCCGTCAAGCGCCCGGAGCATTTGGTCAGCATCAGGCTGAAGCCGTAGTTTTTGCCCGAACCGTACAGCAGGTTGCGCTCAATGTCGTAACGCAGGTTCATGTAGTCGAGCACGGAGCCTTTGTATTCCACCTGATGATACAGTCTCTTATAATAGGCATCGGCCTCCAGCCTGTAGCGACGGTTCAGAAGATAGACTGAGGCGCGTGCCGACAGTTCATGGGCATACTGCGGCGGTCGTTCCTTGCTGCACGACAGCCAGAACTCAGAGGGCAGGCCTACGGTGGAGAATCCCGTCTGAAACAGATACTGATGTTTCAGCGCATAGCCAGCCGAGAACTGTAGCGTGCGGTCATCGTAGACAATTCTTACTGAAGGATCGGCAGCACCGTAGTCCTTGCCGGACTGAAGATACAGACTGCCCCGCAGGCCCAACGACAGCGACAGATGCCTGGCCAGCGGTTGGTCGTACTGTGCAAAGAGCGAGCCTTCAGCCGAACGCGTGACGGGCTGGCTGCCGTCCGACTGGTTGTACGAGCCTTTCGACTCCAGCGACTGGGGGTGAATGTGATGCCAGATGAGTTCTGCGCCCCAGTTCCATCGCCCAAGGCCGAGGCTGCTCTTCAGTCCCAGGTCGGTTATCGACGATGGCAGTCTGAAGTGCATGTCCTGCATCGAGAGTGTGAACTGATTGTGAAAGGAGGTCACGTAGAGCGTGGTGTTGGCCTGCAAGCCCTCGCTGCCAATGCCATGCAGCCAATGGAGTGCGCCCATCTGATTGCCCCACCTATCGGCCATCTTGGCAAAATAGCTGTCTTCCTCTACCGACAGACGGTCGTTTCCGCCATAGTAGTCCAGCATCAGCGTGTTTTTCTTGTCTATGCGATGCACGAGGGTTGCATTGGCATCATAGAACGAATAGCGCATCTGGTTGCCCTCGTCTTGCAGCCATCTGCTATACAGCAAGTTCATATAAGAGCCGCGCAGCGAAACCGCAAGCGACGTGCGCTTGCCCAACGGCAGGCGGAGTGTGCCTTGCGAGGAGATGAGTCCCACCGACAGCTCCGCGCTCAGCGTGTCGGTCTTCTGCACGGGCAGTTCCATTGTCAGTTCGCCTCCCAGTCGGTTCGATGCTCCGGCATAAGAGGCGGTCTTGTCGAGCAGCATGGACGAATAGTGCGAAGCGTTGAAGGCCGAGAAGAACCCCAGCAGATGATGCACATTGTAAAGCGGAGCACCCGAGATGGACACGAAGTTGTGGGAGTTCTCGCACCCCTGGATGTTAATGCCGCTGCGCATCTCACTGTTGGTCTGTATGCCAGGCAACGTCTGGGCATAGTGCATGGGGTCGGCATTGCCGAGTATCTGAGGCAGCTCGCCCATCGTCTGCAAGTCCCAGCGCATCATGCCGCCGGCCTCGCTCTTCACAGCCGAACGATAGCGATAGCCGCGCACGGTAACGGAGTCTATAGACAAACTCAACGTTTTTTCCTTGTCGTCCTGCGCCACAGCAGACAAGGAAAAAACGCAGAGATATATGAGAAGAATATAAGCTGAAAACAATCTCATCTGAGAGAATGCCTACCAGTAGATCTTCTCGTCAACCAGTCCGGCATACTTGTCGGCCAGCGCCTTGAAGTGGTCTATCACCGATTTGAAGTCTTTCTCATTGAAGAAGGCCTCGAAGGTGCTGTACGACGAACCATCGTAGAAATACATGACTGCCTCGGCATCCCAGCGCGTCTCGTTGTTCCACGTCTGCGAAGCGAAGGGTTCCAGCTTCACCGAAGCCTGCTTCTGCTCGTAACCGTTATAATAAAGGTTGATGTCGGTCAGCGAGTTGGCCTGGTTGATGTACGACTTGAAGGTCGACTCGTTTCTGCGATTGCTTTTGGCATCGTCCGTGTACTCCACCCACTTGCTCACGTCGCTGATGGTGCCTTGCACCTGCACTTTGCCCAGAACGTCGACCTTTGCCACTACACTCCTGCCGTTCACATTGTCGAAATCCGACGACGAAGCCTCTTCTGCTACCAGTGACGACACTGTGTAGGAAGGCAGACCGCTCATGTCGCCCGACAGGGTCATCGTGACGAGCATCTGGCCGTTCTTCGTCAGACTGAAGGCTACCGATGCCTTCGAGTTGCCAGCCAAGGTAATGTCCTTCGTCGTGATCTTATAGCCGTTGTTCAGCGTGGTCTCTGTGCTGACATTCAGACTGCTACGGCTGATGTCGAACTCTGCGCCCGAAATGCTGGCAAGGTTGATGTCGACAGCCGACCTCACCACTTCGCTGCCGCCCTGTGTCAGTGTGACGACGATGTGTTCAGGCACACCGATGGTATAGTCGGTCTCGTTGTAGTAGCGGTTGGTCACGTAGGTGGTCTTGTTGCCCGTTGTCGAGGAAGAATAGCTGCGATCGCTTTCTTCCAGGCTTCCCATGTGTACAGGCACCACCTTGCCGCTCGTCTCCAGTTTCAGCACGCACGTCTGACCGCTCTGGTCGGTGAAGACGAATTCCAGATGGTCGGCATCTGTACGCGTCCACTTTCTGCCATTGGCGGTGAAGCGACTGCAGAAGTTTGAGGCAAAGACCAGACTCTCATAGTTGGTGGTGATCGTATTGGTTATGTACACATAGTTGCCGCTGCCACTTGTCTGCGTGTCAGACGATGGCACGCCCACCTGTCTGCGAAGTCCATCCAGACAGTCCTTGGCCCAGTCGCCCACGTCGTCCCAATCGCTGCGGTCTATGTAGTTGTATCTGATGTGGTTCGTCAGATTGGCCAGTGCCTGGAAGTCTTCGGCCTTCATCGTGTTCATGAGTTCCTCAGCCACTTTGTCCAGATACTTTTTCTGATTCTCAATCGTCATAACCTCCTCGCCTTGTGGATCGGGGTGCACTACAGGATTATCATCTTTGTCGTCGCCGCACGAAACCAAGGGAGCCGACAAGAAACAACCGGCTACCAACATACTCAAAAAGGTGTAATTTTTCTTCATAATCTAAAGTTTTTTAGTTTTATTTCTATAATTTACCGATGCAAATGTAGCTATAATTTTTCATTCGCACAACTTTTTTGAAAGAATCTTTGTTAGAATTCGCATAACGGTTGCACAAGTGATTCAAGGTTCGGAATAGTCATTTAGTAACGGTGAAAAAAATAAATTGGGACAAATTCATCTGTTCAGACGATAAAGCACGAATCGTACCAACTTATTTTTTAATGATTACGTAACAGAGAGAATGTAGGGGCAGGCCCCGTGCCAGCCCCTACGAAATGCCAACTGGTAGAAATCATTAGAACTTGAAGTATGTATTCGCGAATTAGAAACACCCTTCCGTGACCGAAAGCCATGCCCCCCGACGGGGCTTCACGGGTCCTTGGGGGACCCGCCCGCCGAGAGGCATGGCTTTCGGTCACGGAAGGGTGAGTTTCGCGTTGGGAAAGGATGCACGCTCAGTTCTAACGCACAGGGCGCACGGACTGACCGTCGTAGCGGTAGTCGCTGCGCCAGTACGCACCCCCAGAGTGGAAGAACAGGTTGTACGCGTTGTACAGGCTGCTCTCGTAGAGCGTCGACGACCAGTAGTAGCCGTACGAACCTGCGTAGTAGAGCTCTGAACCCCAGCGGTAGCCCGCAGCGGGAAGGAACACCGTGCCACCATTGGGACCGACAAACTTTTGACCAATCACACCGTTCACACTTGTCCACGTAGAAGTACACTTGACATGTAACTCCTTAATCTGCGTCAACGACGGCATGTGCCAAGGAGCACCCCAATTGGCAGTAGCAGCATCATCCGAAGGCTCGAGAGTCGTTTTTCCGTCTACTATGCCATAGCTGCTGTCCGTGTTGTATTTCGTCAGATTCAGATTTTTAGATGCATCCCTCCACTTATATGTGCTCCAATCGTACATTGACTTTTCTGTAGTCTCTCCCCATGCGAAATAGCCGCCATATTCTTCTGGTGCGTGCGCCCCTACGTTGCAGCAGGCCCACAACGTGCCGCTGGGCAGGCCAAGGTCAATCAGATGAGGGTGGTTGTTATCGGGGCAGGTGGTATAAGCAACAGGGGACTGCGAGGCAGTGAAATCGATATAGTCGAACTCTGAGGCTTGATATGTCACCACCGTTCCGTTTTTCAGGTGGACATTGACGGTCTGCGCCCCCACAGTCAAGGTGAACAGCATGGAGGCGAGGATAAACAGTTTGCGCTTCATTTCTTTGTGATTTTAATTGATTGGGAACTTGTTTTTACGATGTAGACACCAGCGGCCAACTGGCTGAGAGAGACGGTCAGCTGGCCACTGCCGTCAACTTTTTTCTGCCAAAGGCAGGCACCGCCTGTGGTGAAGAGCATGACAGGCTCGCCGGCACGGAAGCCTGACAGCACCATCAACCCGTCGACTGCCGTGATGCGGCCTTTGTCGCTCCCCGCAGGGACGGCGACAATGCCTGAGGGTGTCGGTGACAGATAGACCTTCTGAATCCGTTCGGCCTGCAGCTCCACATTGACCGTGGCTGTGGTCAGATTCACCTTATCGGCAGTCTGCGAGATACGCGGATGATCGCTGAGCAAATATTCCATGCGCTCGCCGTCGGTGGTCTCTACGACCACGCATTCCGTCGATGTCTGCGCCCGAACGCCCACCGACAACATAAATGCGCATAAGAAGGAAAGGGCCTTTGCCAAGTTTTTCTTCATAATTGGTTAATACGTTGTTAATGAATTGATAACTATCACAAACTACTCAGAAGGCTGAGCAGCTGTTTTAGACTGCAAAAATACAAAAATATTCACAAAGACAAAGAGCTTTTATATAAAAAAATGTACATTTGTCCATGAACAGATTTACCCTGATGGGCAATCGGGCAGGCCCCGTGCCAGCCCCTACGAAATGCCAACTGGTAGAAATCATTAGAACTTGCGAGTACCCTGATCCACCGTAGTTTTGTCAAAATTATTCATAGAAAAAAGCACTCACAAAAAAGTGCATTCTGGAAGCGAGGAACCA